>NZ_JBIRGP010000003.1:0-88542 GCF_044328075.1 Streptomyces sp. NPDC017991
GCCCCGCCCCCCCCCCCCCCCCCCCCCCCCCCCCCCCCCCGCCGCCCCGCCCGCCCCCCCCCCCCCCCCCCCCCCCCCCCCCCCCGCTCCCACCACCTCGGCCCGCCCCCGCCCCCAAGCCCCCGCCCCCGCCCACTACGGCAACGCGATCCCCGGATCCATCCCACCCAACGCGGAAGCACACGGACAATCCCGCGAATCCCCCGCCGGCAGCCCGGCAACCGCGTCGAACAGAACCCCCCGCAACCGCCCCACGTTCGCAGCGAACACCTTCAGCACCTCGTCGTGCGAGACACCCTCCCCCGCGGCGGCCCCCGCGTCGAGATCGGTGACCAGGGTCATCGACGTGTAGCAGAGCTCCAGTTCACGAGCGAGCGCCGCCTCGGGATGCCCGGTCATGCCCACCACGGACCACCCCTGCGCCCGGTACCAGAGAGACTCCGCGCGGGTCGAGAACCGCGGCCCCTCGATCACGACGAGTGTCCCGCCGTCCACCGCCTCCCACTCCCGCCCACGCGCCGCCGCGAGCGCGACCCCGCGCCCGACGGGGCAGTAGGGGTCGGCCAGCGACACATGCACGACGTTCGGCGTACCGCCGTCGTGCAACGGCACCCCGTCGAAGAACGACTGCGCCCGGGACTGCGTACGGTCCACGAACTGGTCCGGCACGAGCAGCGTCCCGGGCCCGTACTCGGGGCGCAGCCCGCCCACGGCACACGGCCCGAGCACCTGCCGGGCGCCGACGGAACGCAGCGCCCACAGGTTGGCCCGGTAGTTGATGCGATGCGGCGGCAGATGGTGCCCGCGTCCGTGGCGGGGGAGGAAGGCGACCCGTCGCCCGGCGACCTCGCCGAGGAAGAGGGAGTCGCTGGGCGGCCCGTAGGGGGTGTCCACCTGTATCTCGGTCACGTCGTCGAGGAACGAGTAGAAGCCCGACCCGCCGATGACGCCGATCTCGACGTTCTCCGTGTTCGCCATGGACGGCACCCTAACGGGGCCCGGGAAACGCCGAAGACCCCGCCGTGCGCGTGAGGCGCGACGACAGGGTCCTGTAAGGAAAAGGCGCGAGAAAGCGTCAGGCGGCGTTGCTGCCGGAGGACGAACTCGGGGACGACGACTTCGATGACGACGACTTCGAGTCCGACGAAGACGAAGACGAGGACGAGGACGTGGAGTCCGACGAACTGGACGACTTCGAGTCGGACGACGAGCCCGAGGACTTCGCCGTCGCCGGGCTGCTGCTCGACGACGAACCGCGGCTGTCGTTGCGGTAGAAACCGGAGCCCTTGAAGACGATGCCTACTGCGGAGTACACCTTCTTCAGGCGGCCACTGCAGTTGGGGCACACGGTCAGGGCGTCATCGGTGAACTTCTGCACCGCCTCAAGGCCTTCGCCGCACTCGGTGCACTGGTACTGGTAGGTCGGCACTGTGTCTTCCTCCTGGCACTCTCACTCAGTGAGTGCTAACGACGGTCCATACTGACGTATTCCTCGGGATCAGTCCACTGCCACCGGCACGCGGTGACCCACGCCACGTGCGACGGTACGGCTCACAGCCGGCGGAGCGAGCCGCGAACGCAGGCCCACCAGGGTCGCCAGAGCGAGCAGCGTGCCGCCCATCGGGACCAGGAAACCGGCCCCGTCCCAGAGGCGGTCCTCCAGCTGACCGGCGATCATGACGGCGGCAGCCTGGCCGAGTGCGACCGCGCCGGTCAGCCAGGTGAAGGCCTCAGTGCGGGCGCCCACCGGCACCAGCCCCTCGACCAGCGTGTAGCCGGTGATCAGGGCGGGCGCGATGCACATGCCGACCACCAGACCGGTCCCGGCCAGGACGACCACCGACTGCGCCGCCCACAGCCCGGAGGCGGTCAGCGCCAGGGCCGCGTACCCGATGAGGAGGCGGCGGCGCGGGGCCACCTTCCAGGCGATCGCGCCGCAGACGATGCCGGAGAGCATGTTGCCCGCGGCGAACGTCCCGTACAGGACGCCGTTCAGGCCGGGCTCGCCGATCGACTCGCTGAACGCGGCCAGCGAGACCTGCATGCCGCCGAAGACGGCACCGATGCCGAGGAAGGCCACGACCAGCACCCGCACACCGGGGACGCCGAGCGCGGAAACGGCCTTCACGCGTGCGTGCCCGCCGTCACCGGCCCCCGAGCCGCCGGCAGCGCCGGCCCCGACTCCCACAGGCGGCTGGGAGCCCCGCTGGGCGGCGAACAGCAAGCCACCCACCAGCGTCAGCGCGGCCTCGGTGAGCAGTCCCGCGGCCGGGTCCACGGCTGTGCACAGGGCGGTCGCCAGAAGCGGCCCGAACACGAAGGTCAGCTCGTCCGTGACCGACTCGAAGGCCGCCGCGGTCGTCATGAGGGGCGAGCCCTGGAGCTTGGCGCCCCAGCGGGCCCGCACCATGGGCCCCACCTGCGGCACCGAGGCGCCGGTCGGTACGGCGGCCGCGAACAGGGCCCACAGGGGAGCGTCCGCGAGGGCCAGCGCGGTCAGGGAGAGGCCCGCCAGCGAGTGGACGACGACGCCGGGGAGCAGCACGGCCCGCTGGCCGTGCCGGTCGGCGAGACGGCCGGTGAACGGCGCGAACAGGGCCATGGCGACACCGGTCACGGCGGCGACGGCGCCGGCTGTCCCGTACGAGCCGGTGGTGTGCTGCACGAGGAGCACGATGGAGATGGTCAGCATCGCGAACGGCTGGCGCGCGGCGAAGCCGGGGAGCAGGAACGTCCAGGCGCCGCGTGTACGCAGCAGCTGCCCGTATCCCGGGCGGGCGGAGACCGGAGTGCCGGTGGAGCCCGCAGTTCCGGTGGAGTCCGGCGTCCCGCCGGTCTCCTTGGTGACCGTGGATGCCACGGCCGTGCCTTTCTGCCGCCTGGTAGCGCGGCCCCTGTGGCGGGGCGCTGGGCGCCGAGAGCTGTCCTCTTGCGCGGAACTGCGGTAGATACCGGGCCGCCCGCCGAAAGGGGCACCGCGGCCGCCATACGGTCGCGCCAGCACTGCGTCAGGCAGAGTTGGTTCGATCAAGTGTGCCTTGATGATACAGGTCCGACCGGGGCCGGCCCTGTGAAAACCAGCACCCTCGAACCCGGCGCCTGGGTTTCACAACGCGCCGACCCCGCCCCCACCGGACCCCGGCTCTCACCGGACCCCGGCCCCCGCCAAGCCCCACCCCGCCTCGCCCCACCCCGCCTCGCGCTCAGCGATCCCCGCCGGTCCCCAGCCAGTCCGCCAGCTTTCCGCCCTGGCCGACCGCGCGCAGCCGTCGCTCGGCGGCGTCGCGGACAGGGTCCGTCGCGACGACGAGCAGTTCGTCGTCGCGCCGCAGCACGGTCGTGGGCAGCGGAACGAACGATTCTCCACCGCGTACGACCAGCGTGACCGCGGCCCCCGCGGGCAGCCGCAGCTCGTTGATCTCGACGCCGTGCATCTTCGACCCGTCCGGGATGGCGACGGACAGCAGATGTCCGCGCAGCCGCTCCAGGGGCGCCGACTCGATTCCCAGGTCGGCGGTCTCGGAGTCGGACGTGGACAGCCCCAGTTTCCGGGCCAGCCAGGGGAGCGTCGGCCCCTGGACGAGGGTGTAGACGACGACAAGGACGAACACGATGTTGAAGATGCGACGGCTTTCCTCGACGCCGCTCACCATCGGGATCGTGGCCAGGATGATGGGCACGGCGCCGCGCAGTCCGGCCCAGGACATCAGCGCCTGTTCCTGCCAGCGCATGCGGAACGGCAGCAGGGCCAGCACGACACTCAGTGGCCGCGCCACCATGGTCAGCACCAGGCCGATGACGAGCGCCGGCCAGATGTCGTCGCCCATCTCGTGCGGTGTGACGAGCAGGCCGAGCAGCACGAACATGCCGATCTGCGCGATCCAGCCGAGCCCGTCGGCGAAGCCGCGGGTGGCGGGCCAGTGCGGCAGCTTCGCGTTGCCGAGCACCATCGACGCCAGATACACGGCGAGGAAGCCGCTGCCGTGGGCCAGCGCCCCGGCCGCGTACGCGGTGACCGCGATGGCCATGACCGCGATCGGATAGAGACCGGAGGCGGGCAGCGCCACATGCCGCAGCCCGTACGCCCCCAGGAAGCCCACCGCGAGCCCGATGGCCGCTCCGATGGTCAGCTCCAGCGCTATCTCGCCGATCAGGTGGTACCAGTGATCCACCGGACCGGCCGTGGAGAACGCGACGACGAGGATGACGACCGGGGCGTCGTTGAACCCCGACTCGGCCTCCAGGATGCCCGTCACGCGCGAGGGGAGGGGCACCTTCCGAAGCACCGAGAAAACAGCCGCCGCGTCCGTGGAGGACACCACCGCGCCGATGATGAGCGCCTGCCGCCACTCCAGCCCGATCAGGTAGTGGGCCGCCGTCGCCGTGACGCCGACGCTCACCGAGACGCCGACGATCGCCAGCGAGGAGGCGGCCGCGAGTCCCGGCCTGACCTCCTTCCACTTCGTGCCCAGACCGCCCTCGGCGAGGATCACGACAAGGGCCGCGTATCCGATGACCTGGGTCAGTTCGGCGTTGTCGAAATGGACGTCGCCGATGCCGTCCTGGCCCATGGCGACCCCGATGCCCAGGTAGACGAGCAGGCTGGGGAGTCCGCTGCGCGAGGAGATCCGAACCGCTGCCACCGCGACGAGCAGAACGAGCGAGCAGACGAGCAAGAGCTGGTTGAGGTGGTGGACAGTCAGCGGCTGTTCCCTTCTCGTCGTTCCGATCCTGCTGTCCCGAGTGGCTCGGTTTGATCGGTTTTACCAGCGCGACTACTTCGTTACCTTACCTAACTCTTGACGCTTTCTTGACACTTGCCAGGGCAAGATCGAACTTTCGTCCGCACGGGTTCCCGACACCGCGTCAAGCCGGGGTTGGCCCTGCGCCTATGGTTGCTCCAGCGTTCAGTCAAATGGACAAGCCCGTCTGCCGCTCGCGTGAGGACAGCAAGGACAGCGATGCCCCCCAACACCACCGCATCTTCCGGTCAAAAGCCCGGCAAGTCCGGCAGGAAGAAGGGGCGCAGAGCCCGTCTGATCCTGATCGTCCTGGTTCTGGCCATTGTCGGCGGTGTCGCCTACGGAGCGTTCTGGAGCATCAGCACCGTCCGCGCCTCCTTCCCGCAGACCAAGGGTTCCATCACGCTCGACGGCCTGTCGGGGCCCGTGGAGGTCAAGCGGGACGGCTACGGCATCCCGCAGGTCTACGCCTCGACCGACGAGGACCTGTTCATGGCGCAGGGCTACGTCCAGGCGCAGGACCGGTTCTACGAGATGGACGTCCGCCGCCACATGACGGCCGGCAAGCTCTCCGAGATGTTCGGCGAGAGCCAGGTCGACAACGACGAGTTCCTGCGCACGCTCGGCTGGGAACGGGTGGCGGAGAAGGAGTACAAGAGCAAGCTGTCGGCCGGGACGAAGAAGTATCTCCAGGCGTACGCCAAGGGGGTCAACGCCTACCTGAAGGGCAAGGACGGCGCGGACATCTCCCTGGAGTACGCGGCCCTGGGCTTCACCAACGACTACGCGCCCAAGGAGTGGACCCCGGTCGACTCCGTGGCCTGGCTCAAGGCGATGGCCTGGGACCTGCGCGGCAACATGCAGGACGAGATCGACCGCTCCCTGATGACCAGCCGGCTCGGCCCCAAGCAGATCGCCGACCTGTACCCGCAGTACCCGTACGACCGGAACAAGCCGATCGTGCAGGAGGGCCGGTACGACACGGTCACCGGCGAGTACTCGCAGAGCAGCACCGACTCCGGCACGGGTACGGGCACAGGGACGGGTACGGGCACGGGTACTGGCGGTACGCAGTCCTCGGCGGGCAGCGGGCTCACGAACGGCACCGAGGCACCCGCGGGGCTGGAGAGCCAGCTGTCGGGCCTCTACGGCGTGCTGGACGACGTCCCCGAGGCCGTCGGCGTGAACGGCAACGGCATCGGTTCCAACTCCTGGGTCGTCGGCGGCGCCCACACCATCAGCGGCAAGCCCCTGCTGGCCAACGACCCGCACCTGTCGCCCTCGCTCCCGTCGGTCTGGTACCAGATGGGCCTGCACTGCAACGGCATCTCCGAGAAGTGCCAGTACGACGTCTCCGGGTACACCTTCGCGGGCATGCCCGGTGTGGTCATCGGCCACAACCAGGAGATCGCCTGGGGCATGACGAACTCCGGCGCCGACGTCACCGACCTCTACCTGGAGAAGCTCACCGGGGAGGGCTACGAGTACGACGACAAGGTGCTGCCCTTCACCACCCGCAAGGAGAAGATCGACGTCGCGGGCGGTGCGAGCAAGACCATCACCGTCCGGGAGACCAACAACGGACCGCTGCTGTCCGACCGCGACGACGAACTCGTGAAAGTCGGCAAGAAGGCCGGTGTCGACAGCGCCGCCCCCGACCGCGGCGACGGATACGGCATCGCCCTGCGGTGGACCGCGCTGGACCCGGGCACCTCGATGGACGCCGTCTTCGCGATCGACAGGGCCACCGACTGGACGGCCTTCCGCAAGGCGGCCACCCTCTTCGACGTCCCCTCGCAGAACCTCGTCTACGCGGACCGCGAGGACAACATCGGCTACCAGCTGCCGGGCCGGATCCCGATCCGCGGCGAGGGCGACGGCTCGCTCCCCTCACCCGGCTGGGACTCCAAGTACCGCTGGACCGGCTACATCGACCAGGACGAACTGCCCAACGAGTACAACCCGAAGCGCGGCTACATCGTGACCGCCAACCAGGCCGTGGTCGACAAGGACAAGTACCCGTACACGCTCACCACGGACTGGGGTTACGGCACCCGCAGCCAGCGGATCTCCGACCTCATCGCGTCGAAGATCAAGAACGGCGGCAAGGTCTCCACGGACGACATGCGCCAGATGCAGCTCGACAACAGCAGCGAGATCGCCAAGCTGCTGGTGCCCAAACTGCTCAAGATCGACGTGCCCGACAAGGACGTCCGCGAGGCGCAGAAGCTCCTGGAGGGCTGGAACTACACCCAGGACGCCGACTCGGCCGCCGCCGCGTACTTCAACGCGACCTGGCGCAACATCCTCAAGCTCGCCTTCGGCAACAAGCTCCCCAAGGAGCTGCGGGTCAAGGGCCAGTGCCTGTACGTCGAACCGACCGACTCCACCGGCCCGGTCGACGACGAGGACGACAAGGTGCGCGAGTGCGGCCAGCGCGACGCGGACAGCGCCCAGCCGGACGGCGGTGACCGCTGGTTCGAGGTGGTGCGCAAGATCCTCGACGACGAGGACAACGACTGGTGGACGACGCCCAAGACGCGTAACGACAAGGCCGTCGACACCCGTGACGAGCTCTTCGGCCGGGCCCTCGCGGACGCCCGCTGGGAGCTGACCGCCAAGCTCGGCAAGGACCTGGACACCTGGAGCTGGGGCCGGCTGCACCGGCTGTACCTCAAGAACCAGACCCTGGGCACCGACGGCCCCGGCTTCCTGCAGTACATGCTCAACCGCGGCCCGTACAACATGGGCGGCGGCGAGGCGGCGGTGAACGCCACCGGCTGGAACGCGGCGGGCGGTTACTCGGTGGTCTGGGTGCCGTCGATGCGCATGGTGGTCAACCTCGAAAACTTCGACAAGTCCAAGTGGATCAACCTGACCGGGGCCTCCGGCCACGCGTACAGCGCCCACTACATCGACCAGACGAGCAAGTGGGTCAAGGGCGAACTGCTCCCGTGGGTCTCCTCGGACCGGGCCGTCGACAAGGCCACGTCGGACACGCTGGTTCTGCAACCCTGACAGGCGTCGGTAGAACCTGACAGGCATCGGTGAAAGGGCCCTCCACGCACGCGTGGAGGGCTTTTTCACGTTGTTTCGCGTGTCGGGTGCCTACAGGATGCGGCGGAAGCGGTGGACTCCCGAAGGGGTCACCGCCGCGTGCACCGGCCGGTCGTGCGGCTCCTCGGGTACGTGGCCCACCACTTCGGAGTCGTACAGCAGCACCACCAGGGCCGGATCCGCGCCCGCCCGCTCCAGCCGCGCGAGCACCCGGTCGTACGATCCGCCGCCACGGCCGAGCCGCATCCCGCGCCCGTCCACGGCCAGACCCGGCAGCAGCACGGCGTCGGCGCCGAGCACGCCCTCCGGACCCAGGCGCCCGCCCGCAGGCTCCAGAAGGGTCATCCGGCCCCCGTGCCGGACCGATACGAGCGAGTCCGGGCCGGCGTAGGTGCCCCAGTCGAGGTCGTTGTCCGCGAGGAGCGCGGGGAGCAGGACGTGCACACCGCGCGCGTGGAGTGCGTCGAGGAGCGCACGGGTGCCCGGTTCGCTCCCCACGGAGACGTACGCCGCCACCGTGCGCGCACGCGCCAGCTCGGGCAGCTCCAGCGCGCGGGCGGCGAGTACGGCCTCCGTCTCCCGCACGTCATCGGCCGTCAACCTGTTCCTCACCGTGAGGATCCCGCGCCGCAACGAACGCTTGCCAGAGTCCTCTTCAGGCCTCAGGTGACTCATGGATTTGTCCCGTACCCTTCATAATGCGCTCATATGAGAGCGAATTAACCGGAGCCACAGATTCACTACAAAGGCACCGGATATGGTGTCGGGCATGACTCAGTCGCACCCCAGGATCAGCAAGGCTGTCATCCCCGCAGCAGGTCTCGGCACCCGGTTCCTGCCGGCCACCAAGGCCACTCCCAAAGAGATGCTGCCGGTCGTGGACAAGCCGGCGATCCAGTACGTGGTCGAGGAGGCCGCATCCGCCGGCCTCGACGACGTCCTCATGATCACGGGCCGCAACAAGCGCCCGCTGGAGGACCATTTCGACCGCAACTACGAGCTGGAGTCGGCCCTTCAGAAGAAGGGTGACGCCGGCCGGCTCGCCAAGGTGCAGGAGTCGAGCGACCTCGCCACCATGCACTACGTCCGCCAGGGCGACCCCAAGGGCCTCGGCCACGCCGTGCTGTGCGCCGCCCCGCACGTCGGCCACGAGCCCTTCGCCGTGCTCCTCGGCGACGACCTGATCGACCCGCGCGACCCGCTGCTCCAGCGCATGGTCGACGTCCACGAGCAGTACGGCGGCAGCGTCATCGCGCTCATGGAGGTCGAGCCCGAGCAGATCCACCTCTACGGCTGCGCCGCGGTCGAGGTCACCGAGGACAGCGACGTCGTCAGGGTGACCGGCCTCGTCGAGAAGCCCGAGCCGGCGGACGCCCCCAGCAACTACGCGATCATCGGCCGCTACGTGCTCGACCCGCACGTCTTCGACATACTCCGTACGACCGAGCCCGGCCGCGGAGGCGAGATCCAGCTCACCGACGCCCTCCAGCAGCTCGCGGACGACGAGAAGATCGGCGGCCCCGTGCACGGCGTCGTCTTCAAGGGCCGCCGCTATGACACCGGTGACCGCGGGGACTACCTGCGTGCCATTGTCCGACTCGCGTGCGAACGTGAAGACCTGGGCCCGGACTTCCGGACCTGGCTTCGCAGTTACGTCACCGAGGAGATGTAGCAATTTGAGCAGCGCCGCGACCCGTGCCACCGGCCAGGACCACCTCTGGTCGGTGACCGAGCACCTGGAGGACATCCTCGCGACCGTGCGGCCCCTGGACCCCATCCAGCTGCAACTCCTCGACGCCCAGGGCTGTGTCCTGGTCGAGGACGTCATGGTGCCGGTGTCCCTGCCGCCCTTCGACAACAGCTCGATGGACGGGTACGCGGTCAGGGTCGCCGATGTCGCGGGCGCCAGCGAGGAGTACCCGGCGGTCCTCACGGTCGTCGGCGACGTGGCGGCGGGCCAGTCCGAGCTGCTCCATGTGGGCCCCGGCCAGACCGCCCGCATCATGACGGGCGCCGAACTGCCGCCAGGCGCCGAGGCGGTCGTCCCCGTGGAGTGGACCGACGGCGGCCTCGGCGAGGGCCCCGTCTCCGGGATGCGCGCGCGCAGCACGTCCCCCGAAGGCGCCTCGGGACAGGTGCACGTCCACCGCCCGGCGGCAGCACGCGCGCATGTGCGCGCGAAGGGCAGCGACGTGAACGCAGGCGACCGCGCCCTGTCCGCGGGCACCGTCCTCGGCCCCCCGCAGATCGGCCTGCTCGCCGCGATCGGCCGGGGCACCGTCCGCGTCCGCCCCCGCCCGCGCGTGGTGGTCATGTCCACCGGCAGTGAACTCGTCCAGCCCGACGGCGAGTTGGAGAGCGGCCAGATCTACGACTCCAACAGCTTCGCGCTGTGCGCCGCGGCCCGTGACGCCGGAGCGATCGCCTACCGGGTGGGCGCCGTCGCCGACGACGCCGAGACACTGCGCGCCACCATCGAGGACCAGCTCATCCGCGCCGACCTCGTGGTCACCACGGGCGGCGTCAGCGTCGGCGCGTACGACGTCGTCAAGGAGGCGCTCTCCTCGGTCGGCGACGAGGACGAGGCGGGCGGCGGCATCGAGTTCCGCAAGCTCGCCATGCAGCCCGGCAAGCCCCAGGGCTTCGGCACCATCGGCCCCGACCACACCCCGCTCCTCGCCCTCCCGGGCAACCCCGTCTCCTCGTACGTGTCCTTCGAGCTGTTCGTGCGCCCCGCGATCCGCACCCTGGCGGGACTGGACGACGTCCACCGGCCCACCACCCGGGCGACCCTCCGTACGGAGAAGTCGCTCACCTCGCCCGCCGGCCGCCGTCAATTCCTGCGCGGCCGGTACGCGGACGGGGAAGTGACGCCCGTCGGCGGCGCCGGATCCCATCTGATCGCGGCCCTCGCGCACGCCGACGCGCTGATCGTCGTCCCGGAGACCGTCGAGTCCATGGAGTCCGGCACCGAGGTCGACGTGGTCCTCCTGGGCTGAGAGCTCCGGGTTGGGGGTACCGTGTCGCGCACGACAGGCACGACCGGGAGCGCCGCCACAGCATGAGTACGGCATGAGCACGCAGGACAGACTGACCCACATCGACGAAGCGGGTGCCGCCCGCATGGTCGACGTGTCCGAGAAGGACGTGACGGCCCGCACCGCGCGCGCGAGCGGCCGCGTCCTGGTCTCGCCCCGCGTGATCGAGCTGCTGCGCGGCGAGGGCGTGCCCAAGGGCGACGCCCTCGCCACCGCGCGCATCGCGGGCATCATGGGCGCCAAGCGCACACCGGATCTCATCCCGCTCTGCCACCCGTTGTCGGTGTCGGGTGTCAAGCTTGACCTGTCGGTCGCGGACGACGCCGTCGAGATCCTGGCCACCGTGAAGACCACCGACCGCACGGGCGTCGAGATGGAGGCCCTCACCGCGGTCACCGTGGCGGCTCTCACCGTGATCGACATGGTCAAGGCGGTCGACAAGGGGGCGGTCATCACGGACGTGCGCGTGGAGGAGAAGACGGGCGGCAAGTCGGGCGACTGGAGCCGGCCATGACGGGCGCCCCCCAGACCCCCCAGCCCCCACAGGTTCTCCAGACCCCTCGTACCCCCCGGACCTCAGCGGCCCCGGCGGGCCCGCCGGCCGGCGCCGCGCTGACCGCTCCGTACAGCGCGCTCGTCGTGACGGCCTCGAACCGCGCGGCGGCGGGTGTCTACGAGGACAGGGGCGGCCCCCTGATCGCGGAGGCACTCGCGAAGTTCGGCTTCGCCGTCGACGGCTCGTGGGCGGTCCCCGACGGCGACCCCGTCGAGAACGCTCTGCGGGTGGGGGTCGCGGCCGGCTACGACGTCATCGTGACCACCGGCGGCACAGGCATCTCGCCCACCGACCGCACGCCGGAGGCCACGCGGCAGGTGATCGAGTACGAGGTACCGGGCATTCCCGAGGCCATCAGGGCGTTCGGACGGGAGAAGGTGCCCACGGCGGCGCTCTCCCGGGGCCTGGCCGGGGTCGCCGAGGGGACGCTGATCGTGAACCTGCCGGGTTCCACCGGCGGGGTCAGGGACGGCCTGGCCGTCCTCGAACCCCTGCTGATCCACGCCGTCGACCAGCTCCGCGGCGGCGACCACCCCAGACCCGGCGGCAGTGGGGGTGCGAGCTGAACAGCCCATCCTGGCCGGTCGAGCTGGTGCACGGCGATGTGGTCCTCAGGCCCATAAAGCTGCGCGACCAGCGAGCCTGGCGCGACGTCAACCGGCGCAACCGGGACTGGCTGCGCCCCTGGGAGGCGACCATCCCGCCGCCCACCCCCAGCGGGCCGATCACCCACCGGCCGACGTACCGGCAGATGGTCCGGCATCTGCGCGCCGAGGCGAACGCGGGGCGGATGCTGCCGTTCGTCATCGAGTACCAGGGGCGGCTCGTCGGACAGCTGACGGTCGCGGGAATCACCTGGGGCTCCATGTGTTCGGGCCATATCGGCTACTGGGTGGACGAGTCGGTCGCCGGACGCGGAGTGATGCCGACGGCCGTGGCACTCGTGTCCGACCACTGCTTCCGAACCGTTGGTCTGCACCGCATCGAGGTCTGCATTCGGCCCGAGAACGGTCCGAGCCGACGGGTCGTCGAGAAACTCGGATTCCGTGACGAAGGTCTCCGTCCGCGTTATCTCCACATCGACGGAGCCTGGCGCGACCACCTCGTCTTCGCGCTCACGGCCGAGGAGATCCCCGAAGGACTGCTGGCCCGCTGGCGCCGGACACGCACGAGGAACGCGTCCGAAAACTCACCTCGGGACACCCCCCGGAACACCGCGTAAATGAAATAGATGTTCGAAAATGATCGGTGATCGACCATCCTCGGGCATTAATTTCATGCTCTCGGCGGCCTGCTGATCGCATCGGTCACAAAAAAAGCTCGAAATATCAGCCAGATCGTGCGACACACCGGCTCAATTGGCAGATGGCCTCATGCAAACCCCTCTACCGTGTGAGGCGTGAGCAGCAGCGGCCTCATCTACGCAGTCATTGTCGGGGCCTGGGCCGCCTACTTGGTGCCGATGTGGCTCCGTAGGCAGGACGAGCTGAATGAGGCCCGTCCGACGGAACGCTTCAGCACCGCCATCCGGCTTCTGTCCGGACGAGCGGGCATGGAGCGCCGGTACGCCAAGGACCTGCAGGCGCGCTCCACCGAAGAGGGGGAGCAACGCGCCGACCCGGACGGCGTCACCGACTCGGTGGACGTCCGGGCCTTCGCCATGCCTCCGACGCGCCGTGAAGTACGGGCGAACGTCGACGAGGCGCGTGATGCGCGGGACGCGCGTGACGCGCGGTCCGAGGCGCAGCACGCCCAGGCGCAGGCCCAGCACGCACAGGCTCAGGCGCAGCAGGCCTCCAGACAGGCGCAGGCGTCGAGGCAGGCCGCGAAGCAGCAGGCGCTGCAGCAGGCGTCGGAACAAGAGGCGCGCCAGGCGGCACGGCAGGCGGCCGCGACGGCCCCCAAGCCCGGCGCCCGCCCCGTGCCGCAGCAGGGCGCCAAGCCCTCGAAGACGTCCAGCGCCTCGAAGACGTCCGGCGCCTCGAAGGCATCTGGCGTCGCCGCGAAGGCGTCGAACGGAGCGACCGCGTCGTCCCCCGCGCGACGGGCCGCCGCGGCGGAGGCCGCAGCCCGCGCCCGGCGCTCGAAGGTGCTCGCGCGCCGACGGCGTACGACCGTCATGCTCTTCTTCGCCTTCACGCTCGGTGCGATCGTCGCGGCCGTCGGCGGACTCGCGTTCCTGTGGGCGCCCGGGGTGCCCGCCGTGATGCTGAGCATCTACATCGCGTATCTGCGCTCCCAGGAGCGTCGGCGCTTCACCTATGTGATGGACCGCAGGCATGCCGAGGCCGCGGCGCAGCGGCTGCGCGAGCGGCAGCCGCGCCGGCGGCCCCCGGCCGACCCGGGCGCCGCCGACGAGCCGGAGGACGGACCCGAGCCCGACACCGACCCCGGCATGTCGGCGCTCGCGGCGGACCGCCGTGCCCTCGTCGAGCAGACCGATCACGCGGAGTGGGTCGACCAGCAGCGCGAGCGCCGCAACGGGCCCGCTCGCGGTGAGAGCTGGGACCCCGTCCCGGTGCCCCTGCCGACGTACGTGACGGCACCGGTCGCCCCGCGTGCGACGTCCGACGTCGACCTGGGCGCGCCCGACGCGTGGAGCTCGGCCCGGTCCAGCACGGTCGGGCCGAACGCGGACCGCACGGCGGCGGAGGCGGCGCAAGCCGCCGAAGCGGCCGAGGCGCAGCAGGAGCTGGGCGAGCCCGACGGGGATGGCGGGGAGGACGGGGACGACAACTCGGACAGCGCCGCGGACGCCCGCCGCGCGGCCTCGGCCCGCCGGGCCCGCGAACGGGGCCGTACGCCCCTCTTCGACCAGTACGAGGACGGCGACCGGCCACGCGCCGCCAACGAGTGACGACACCTCAGAAGTCCACCGAAGGCCCTGCCCCTGACCAGGGGGAGAGCCACCGGGAACGGATTTCCAAGCACCCGGACCGGGATGCTAGAGTTTCACTCGTTGCAAGGGCCTGTGGCGCAGTCTGGTAGCGCACCTCGTTCGCATCGAGGGGGTCTGGGGTTCAAATCCCCACAGGTCCACCGCAGGGCCGTTCACGGGTTTGCCCCGGAACGGTTCACGAGATCCCGGTCAGACGGTCACCGTCTGACCGGGATCTCGTCGTTTGAGCTCCTGCTTGTATGAAAGTCAGCCTGCCGGGCCGCCGGGAAGCGCGGCGGCCCGCGTCGGAACGGACCGGGGGTCGGGATGCGGACATGCCGCGGGGACCGCAGGCGTGGAGGCAGGCTCCTGCGGTCTCGCGACGTGTCGATCTTCAATTATCCGGAACGTGCCCGCTCAGGGGCTACGGCTCAGCGCCTGGGAGCGGGGCGAGACCGTCAAGCTGATCGTCGGGTAGGGCAGAAGGACGTCGTTCGGCTCGAGGTCGAGGCCTGTGATCGCGCTCTGCTTGCTCGCGGCCAGGTACTGCTCAAGTTCCTTGATGTTGTGGACCATGACGGTGATGGCGGACAGGAGGGTCTGGGCGACGCGACCACGGGGCTGACGCCTCTCGCGGGCGTGCAGGGCGGAGTCGACAGACTTCAGCCGCCCGTTGCCACCTTCGATGTGAGCCCGCAGCGTCTGGTAGGCCAGGGCCCAGGAGGGCGTCTGCCAAGGCAGCTCCTGGCGCGTGCGGGGCATGACGTGCGCCTGCACGGTGACGGAGGACTGGCGGCAACATTTGGGGCGTTCGGCGAGCGGCAGGGCTGGGGGCTCTACGGTGGGCCGGCTGGCGGGGTGCGCGGTGCGCTCCCTGTGGGCATCGAGGTTGATGACGACCGGTACGGGCTCCCTCTTCGGTGGTGCGCCGCGGCCCTCACGCTCCTGTGCCCAAGGGCAGTTGAGCTTGGTGATGGGGCAGGCGAACCGCTCGGTTCCGCGATCGTCGAGTGTGTCCTTGCGGGTGAGCGCGTACGTCTCGATCTCCTGCAGCCGCTCTCGGAGCGGGATGCGTTCACGCTCGTTCTTGGCGGTGCGGATCTGCGAGTACAGGTCGAGCAAGCGGCGTGGCGTGAGGGGGCAGAAGAGCCGACCGACCTTCGTGATCGCGCCCTGGTGATGGCCTTCCGCCCTGGCGGAGGTGACCTGGGGCCCAGTGAAGTCGAGCACGGGCATGTAGCCGAGGGCACGCATCGGCCGGTGGAAGTTCTCGGGGAGGAGTTTGGTGTAGGCGCGGTCGGCCGCTGTGAAGCCACGGAGCTCTGTGAGCTGCGCCAGCACGGCGCTGACGTAGTGGGCGTGGCGGCCCATGTCCTTCTCCGGCGTATGCAGCACCATGCCGAGGATCAGCTGTGGGTAACGGCCAGCTCGGTCCGGGTCGGCGTGGGCCGCGATGGCGAGCGTGGCGCTGTAGCCGAACTCCCGGTCGCCGCCCCCCTTGTAGTGCCAGTTCGCGCTCGCCTCCAGAGCGGAGCGCTTGCGTGTGTGGGGACGGGCCCAAGTTGGCACGCAGGTGGTGTCGATCGCAGTGTCGCCGCGCCAGTGGCGCATCAGACCTTTCACGAAGGCGATGCGGACCGGGGCGGTGACCAGCCGGTTGGCCAGTTCTTCCAGACGGCGGAGAGCGGGCTGTCCGTGTTCACCGTTCCACTGAGCGGCCACTTTGCGGCCTGCTGCTCTGGGAAGCCGACTGCGGCGCTGGTGCGGTGCAGCGTCCAGCAGTCGGTTCATGCGAGTCCAGGCGCGGTGGAAGCGGTTGTAGAGCGCGTTGACCGCGTCCTGGTCCTCGATGTCACAGGTCGGAATGGCGAGGTGGGCGCGCAACCGCTCGCTGGTGCCGAACGTCATGATCTCGAAGGCATCGTCGAGGTTGCCGCTGGTCCTCTCGTAGCTCGCGCAGACCAGACCGAGCAGAACCAGACGGACGGGGTACCCGGGCGGGCCCGGCAGCCCTGCAAACTGGGCCTCGATCATCTCAACGACGCCGCTCTGATGGAGCGTGCGCCGAAGCTTCATGATCTTGCTGTCGGCCATCTTGGACGGCTCGTGTGAGCGCGGGTACGGGCGGCGGGGGCGGCCGTTGCCAGGTTGGTAGCGGGGGTCATCGGCGGGCGTTCTCATGCCGAGCCGCGCAGCATGCGGGCGGTGGCCGCGGTGGTGAGCGGGGGGACCGATGCCCGGTAGGGGGCCAGGGCGGCGGTCGACTTCATGCCAGCCGCCCTGGCGATGACATCTTCTGGGACACGTTGGCGAAGGAGCTCAACGATCCAGGTGCTGCGCAGCCGGGCCAGCTTCAGTTCGGGAAGCCCCGATGCACCCTTCAACGTCCGCTCGGCCCAGTTGGACACACCGTTCTTCGGGTCGTCGACCTGGCGTTGGGGCAGGAACAGGTATCCGTCACCTGCGGCACACGCCCTTGCGGCGAGAGACTCCTCCCACATCGCTCGGCAGACCACCAGCCGATCGCTGCCCGGTACTGCGACGACCACCGCCTCCGACGGCAGCACGGTGATGTCGGTGCCGCGGGTGGCCAGTACCTCGCGGCGTGCCAGTCCGCAGCCGGCGCCGAGGGCCAGCAGGGACAGGGCGCTACCGCCGAGGGTGGAAGTAGGAGGCAGTGTGCGGGCCCACATCAGGTAGCGGGCGAGTTCCGGCGGGGTATAGGGGGCGGCGCGCTGCCGCTTGGCGCTCATCCGAGGTGTGGGTTGTTGCCCGTACTCCAGCCACAGCAGCGCCTCACGGATACGCAGCAGGATGCTTCGGTACGTCTGGATGGAACTGCCTTCGAGTTTCGTCCGCGCGAGCAGGTAACGCGTCATCACCTCTGGTGCCAGCCAGGCCAGCGGGTCGCGGGCAATGCCGATGCGTTCGGCGTACACAGCGAGTCCGGAGAGCGCGAGCATCAGCTTCGGCACCGGGTACGGGACGGAATCGCAGGTCGCAGCCGCCACCATGCGAACCCCATCGGCGACCAGGGGCCATTCCGATGGTTCCTCCGACGGCTGGTAGCCGAGGATCGCGCCGCTCATGTCCGTCTCCAAAGGAACACACCACGAGCAGTGGCTACACAAATGGCCACCTGTTTCGTGAGTGTGCACTTCGACTGTCAGGAGCGCATGCGCATGACCGGAGGACGAGGCCGCAGTGTGCCGCCGCGGGAGCTGGCTCGGGACCCGGAGAACTGGCCCGAGGCGACGTTCGTTGACCACCCCCAGGCCAGGGTGGTGCAGGCCGTCGCACAGGCTCTGACCAGGCAGATGACCATCCAGGGACTGGGGCTGCGGCGCGTGGCAACTCGCAGCGGCGTCAATCGCCAGGCCGTCGCGAATCTTCTCGCCGGCAGTAGCTGGCCGGATGTGGCGACTCTGAGCCGTCTGGAGGACGGGCTCGGTGTTGGCCTCTACCCGGGTACCAATGATCCGGGATCGACGCATTGCTGAACCTCCGGAACCCGCACGGTGTCTGCGCAGGCAGGATGGATTGGGCTCAGCACGCCACAGGTAGCCCAGCGGTGGGCTACCCTCAAAAATGGCATGCAGAAGCCCCTAACCGGACTCACATGCTCGGTGCCGCCGAGACTGATCCCTTGGCGGCACCACCAATTCACCCTCGTCCACGCCGTGCTGATCCTTCACGACAGTGGACGTGTTGCTAAGCGGCGCTTCCTATTGCTTCACCTCCGTGCCGGCGTACAGGCCTGGTCCAACCTGCTGCAGGTATCCCTTGGTCACCAGGCGGTTAAGCCGGTGACGCATCCGTTCTATTTCTGTTCGAGGTGCGCCCTTGTCGACCAGAGGGATGACGACGTCCTTGGGGCTCATTGGTCGATCTGCCGAGGCCACCAGTGTGACGATCTTCCGGTTCAGCTCCGTAAGTGGGCCAGAGGGCATCGAGGGCTGCTGCTTGCCGAGGCTCGACTCTTCATGCAGCCTGGTGGTTTCTGAAGCGTCATCCATGGAGGGCTGCGGAGAAGTCCCGCCGCCGTTCTTGGGGGGAGGCCCGCTCTCAGTAGCCTGCTCCGGGGGTACCTCTTCGAGGAGCTGGGCTGCAGTACGCCGCGTGATCGCCAGTGCGGCCAACCGCTCCTCCACCTCGGCGATCTCCGCGCGCAGTCGGCTGGCCAGCTCCCGAGCGGCGTGCTCCTCCGCGTCGAGACGCTGAAAGAGCATCTCACTCATGGACTGACTCCACATCAGAAGCTGTTCTGCTAGGCCAGTTGTGCGCAAGCTTTTCCGCACCTTGCAAGCAACCCTCACTTTAGAGCCAGCGCATGGCCTTACGCGGGGCCTTGCAAGATTTGGCCCTGCGCAAGAGGCACTTCCCCAGCAAGTCGCATCCGAAGAGCTTGCAGACCTGGCCCGCCGTGGTGACGGCGAGGTTTGCGTGGGCAGACTGGAAGTTGCCGTGCGGCGGATGGTTCGTTCACCCTGTTGTCGTAAGTGGCTTTCAACAGAGGGTGATTGGCCCGCGTCCGGCGGGCAAGGC
Organism: Streptomyces sp. NPDC017991; assembly: GCF_044328075.1. NCBI lineage: Bacteria > Bacillati > Actinomycetota > Actinomycetes > Kitasatosporales > Streptomycetaceae > Streptomyces > Streptomyces sp. NPDC017991. The sequence goes on from NZ_JBIRGP010000003.1 coordinate 18,817, forward strand.
TCTGGTTGGAGGAGCATTGTGGGCAACCGGGGGCAAGGCCAGCTTGCGCGGATGTCGTGCAGCGCGCCCGCAGTCAGCGAGCCACGCGTGCGGTGGTGGACCAGCCCTACCTCGATGCCCGCGAAGCCGTCCCCGGCCTCGTCGCGGAGATCGGAAGTCATCGCAGACAACTGGAGGCCAGCGACGATTATCTCACCGGGTGTCGACGCAGGCGCGGGACCGGGCCGCTCGGTTCTTCTTTAGGGGCGGTGACGGCGGCTCGGCCGAAGAGGAACTGGGCCTGTCCCGACAGGAGTTGATTGCGTCTCGTGAGTCCGGCGACGTACTGGCCGCAGTAGACATCGAGGCTGGGTGGTGGCGCACCCGGTTACGGCGTGCCCTGCAGGATGATCCCCGAGGCAGCGGAAGAATTGCGGTTGATGCTTTCAGAGTTGGCTGCGGGACCGGAGAGAGCCGACGTTTTGTGCCCAACAGCATCAGCGGGCGTGTGCAGCACGGCCCGGTGGTTCAGAGGAAGAACTTCTCTGGGCTGACGTTCAATGCCGGTGACGGTCCCGCCCGGGCAGGGCGAGGGCGTCGGGCACCGCCCGGGGGGCCGCGTGTCAGGAATGAGCCGTCCAGGAACGTCAACGGCTGACATCAGGCGAGCGCCGTCCAGGGGGCAGCACAGCGCCAGCGGCTGTCGACGCTACCGGCGCCTACCCGCGAGCCGTGGCAACTCCCGCTTGCGGGGCGATTCTTCGGGCAGCGGCGGCCGTGATCTGTTCGGGGGCGAACTCGGCCACCAGACGATCCAATACTGTGTTCAGGCGAGCAGCTGTGTCAGCCTGATCGCGGGCGATGGCATCCAGCAGTGACTGCTTCACGTACTCGTCCGGATCCTGCCCGGCGACCGCGGCAGCGTCCTGCACCCTTGAGCGCACCTCTTCGCTCACCTGCACGCTGAGCAAATGCATGCCGTCCTTGTCCGCGTACGCGGTCCACAAAGCGTCGATAGGCAGCAGATTCTCCAGTGCCGCCCAGACGTCGCGCAGTGCGGCCTGCCGGTTTGCCGCGCAGATCACGGTCAATAGCCGGACCTGGTCCGCGGAAACCACGAGCGGGAGCCGACTTTCGCGGCGAGCGGCTTTGAGCTCCTTATTTACCGCGGACGGACCAACGTGATCTCGATGGCGTGGAGGGACACACCCACTCCTATTCGTGAGGGAATGATGCCTCCGTCCGCCAGCGAGGGGTTCAGTCGCGGGCGGGAGGCCGTGGAGCAGGCGGAGTCATCGGCCGGAAGAGGCGTGAACCAGATGCGTAACAGCCCATGGCTGGTCTCAGTGAAGGGTGATCGGACCGTCCGGCAGCCACCCGTCGAGGTAGCCGTGGACAAGATCAGTGGTGCTGTCGACGTGTGATTCCTGCAGGACATGGTCCAGGGTCGCGCGCGGCGTCCAGACGGCGGTTGGGCCGGGATGGTCCACAGTGACCGAGCTTGGGGATGGGGAAGACCCGGTGCGAGCGAGAAAGACGCGCTCTTCTACTCGTACGAGCGATGGATCATCAGGAGGAGGGGCCCAGCGCCGCCCGACCACTGACCCCCACCGCACGGGTCGGCCAGTGAACGAGCGTGCTGCCACCCGGGCAGCGGCTTCTGCGTAGGACTCCGAGAGCCTGACATTGGCCTGCGGCAAGGCCCAGTGACCGGAGGCCCAACCGGGATGGTGGAAAAGAGCCACCTGCTCGTCGGCGTCGATAACGACGAGAGTGGCCATGCGGCGGAATCGAGGACCGGGAAGACCCATGAGGACAGCATCGACGTATGGCCAGACAAATAGCCACCTGGGTGGGCTGAAAGGGCTACAGGGGCGAGTCTCAAGCGACCTGGGTTCTGGCGCTCGCGAAGAGGACGCGGTTCGCGTTGCGCGAGGCATAGGGCGCCTGCGGTGCTGGTGCCGCGCTGGATGACATGCGCCCGGGCCCCCTGCGGCGCGGGCGCATGTCGGACGGGGTTACTGCTGGACGAGGCCCAATGCAGTCTCCTTGTCGAGGCCGCCCCAGCTGTCCGGAGTTCGCCACAGGACGTGGACGCCGAAGACGTCGTGGACGGTGTCGGCCGACCAGTCTTCTACCGGCGGTTCGCACAGGACCAGGTAGAGGCCGGTGGCCGGGACGGGGAGCGTGTGGTTGATCTCGAGGAGGCGGGTCGCTCCGGAGCGGAGGTCCTCATACGTGGAGCGGCCGGCCCCCAGAACCTCGTAGATGAAGAGGCCCTCGCTGGTGACGCAACTGACGTCGACGACCGTGGAGTCGGCCGGCTGCAGGTCCGACCACAACAGGGCCGACTTCAGCGCGTGGCGCACAGCCTCGTGTTTCCTGCATGTACGGTCGGCAGCCGCCGACGTCTCCAGGGCGCGCAGGAAACCCTCCTTCGTGGTCGCTGCCTGTGTGGCGGGGACTTCTTCGACGGCGGTCACGGGTTCGGTTTCCTTCTGCTCGGGTTGATGCGCAGCGGTGGTGGGGGTGTTCTCGAAGTCCAGTTCGGCCGCAGCGGCAAGGCGCGCCTTGAGCGTTTCCCGTGCTTCGGCCAGGGCCTGGGTCCAGCCCGAACTCGCAAGGTTCTCCCGGAGTCGACTCACGTCCGGCGCCTCGTCCTTGAGCGCACGGTTCGTGCTTGCCGCGAGGTCGCGCAGCGCGCTCAGCCGGTGCCTGTCCGGAGAACCGAGCACGCGCCGTACGTCCACCCAGTCCGCCTGGTCGCGGCGGAGGACGCGGTTGGCCATGCCCTGGAGCTCGGAGAGGCGGCTGCGGGCATCCTCCGAAACAGTGCCGCCGTCACCGCTGGTCAGTTCGTCGAGAACGCCGAGCGCCGCAACATAGCGTTCCGCCATCCTGGGCGAGATGGGCAGGTGGCCACGCTGGTCGGCTGTGAGCACGCTCTGGTTCGTCTCGTTGGCGAACACCCAGCAGTCCAGGTCCTCGCCCGGACGCGGGGAAACCGAGCCGTGCCGGACGGTCAGGACCAGCGTGCGGTCGATGGCGGGAGACAGGGCCTTGACCTTGTAGCGGCCGCCGGGCCCAGGGCCGATGACCCGGACCCGGATGTCGGCCCCGATCTCGGGGACGTCACCCGGTCCTGTGTTGGCTTCGGCTTCGGTGGGTGGTGGTTCGGTGGTGTCAGCGGTGTTCGTGAGGCTCTCCGGGAGCGGGGAGGTGTGCAGGACGGTCAGGCTTTGCGTGCTGCGGGTGAGGGCGATGTAGAGCTGGCGCAGGCCCGCCGGGCCGCGATCGGCGATGGTGGTGGGTTCGACGACAAGGACGTGGTCGTACTCCATGCCCTTGGCCTGGGCCGCGGCCAGTACGGACACCGCCTCGCGGCTCTGGCCGGTGATGTCGGCACTCTGATCCAGGTGGCGGCTGATCTCGTCGAGCCAGCCTGAGTCGTCGGGGACGATGACGGCCACCGAGCGCAGGGTGTGCCCGTCGCTTGTGCCCACCAGGCGAGTGGCCTGGGCGACGGTGTCGTCGAGGAGCTTCCACGGCTCCGTCGACACGGTTCGGACAGCGTCCTCGCCGGCTTCGCGCACGGCCTGCGGGTAGGGCAGCGCCGGGGCGACCGCACGGGCCAGGGGTGCGACGAAGTCCATGATCTCGGCGGGCACGCGGTAGCTCGTGTTCAGCTGGGCGACGCGCCAGTCGCCGTGGTCGGAGAGGAGGGCGCCGAGGCGGTCCCAGTCCGCGTACGTGTGGGGCCCGGTGGCTTGGGCGAGGTCGCCGAGGACCGTCATGGAGCCGTTCACCGCGCATCGGCGGCGCAGGGAGCGGGCCTGCATGGGGGTGAGGTCCTGTGCCTCGTCGACGACGATGTGTCCATAGCGCCGTGGGGTTTCCCCGGCGATGAGGTACCCGAGTTCTTCGAGGCAGACGCGGTCGTCGAGGGTCCAAGGGTCGTCGGCGGCGGTGGCCGCCCGGGGGCGGTGCAGGGCGGCCTGCTCCTCGTCGGCGAGGATGCTGTCGGCGCACGTGCGCAGGAGGTCCGGCGAGTCGTAGAGGCTCCGGAGCGCTTCCCTGGCGCCCGGTGACGGCCAGACACGTTCGATGAGGCGCTCGACTCGGCGGTTGCGTTCCAGGTCGCGGCGGATGGTGTCGTCGCCGCGGCGGCGCGGGGCAACGGCCATGAGTTCCTGCAGAAGGCGGTCGACGAGCAGGCTGCGGAAGCGGTCGCGCCGATCACGGTAGGCGCCGTCGCCGCCGCGGGCCTCGTCGAGGAGGGTGAGGAGTTCGGAGCGCGGGATGCGCAGGGTCGTGCTGCCTGCTGTGACGGTGAACGCTGCTTCGTCGCCCTCGTAGGAGGGGGCGGTGGTGAGTGTGTCGAGGGCCTCGGGACGGCACTCGTTCTCGACCCGTCGCCTCAGGACGGCCGCCATACGCTCGTCGGACTTCACCAGCCGCGCCTGCGGGGTGTCGGAACCGAGGATCTCGCCGTCCCACAAGCGGGTCAGCTGCACGGCGTTGACGTCGCGGGTGCCGAGGGTGGGTAGGACCTGACCGACGTAGTTGAGGAACCGCTGGTGAGGGCCGACGACGAGAATGTCCTGGGCCTTGAAGTGGTTGTTGTTGACCAGCCACGTCACGCGGTGCAGGCCGACCGCGGACTTGCCGGTGCCTGGGCCGCCCTGCACGACGAGGATGTCGGAGGGTGAACCTGTGACCAGATCCATCTGGTCGCGGCGGATGGTCTCGACGATGTCCCGCATGCTGCCGCTGCGCGAGCGCTGGAGTTCACGCAGGAGGAAGTCGTCGGGTTGCAGCGGCTTCTGGCGCTGGACACGGGTGATGTCGGCAGGTGTGGGGACGGGCGGGCGCGGTGTTCCTCCCGCCCGGGTGACGGTGGCGGGTGCCGCGGGCTGGGCCTCCGGCTCGGCGTCCGCCGGCCGCGGCTGCGGAACGGGGGCGGTGATGGCGATCTCGTCGAAGTAGTCCTCGACGAGATTCCGTACACAGCGCAGTTGCCGCCGCAGGAGCACCTCGCCCGGGGCGTCGGGCTGAGCCTCGAACCACTTCTTGGCCAGCGGGCTGGTCCACAGGAGGACCACACGGTCGCTGGTCGCGGGGTCGCTGACGCCACGTCGTCCCACATACCAGGGCTTGTGCTCGTCCTGTACATCGATGCGGCTGATGACCAGCGATTCGTTGCCGAGTCCGTCGTATGCCGCGGCCCGCTCCTCGGCCTCGACCCGGTTGGCGATGCTGTCCTTGCCGCTGGCCGAGGCCGAGACGACGGACCCCTCGGTCATTTCGGCCAGTCGCGCGGCGTAGCAGTCATAGGCGCGGTCAACCGCCTTCTGCTCGATGGCGATGGTCTCGTCGCGCGTAACGGTGCCCATGTGTATTCCCCTCCCTTGCAGCACCCGAAGGACGCTGCGACGGGCATACGCCCGTCCCCCGACGGAATAACTATCAGATACCTTCCGATGACAAACAGTCAGAGGGTCAACGCCCCGACCACCTGGCCGACTTCCGTCCGCCAGGTGCGGACCTGGTCGTGCGTGGGGCCGATCTCGTACTGGTGGTAGTGGCATCCCAGGCAGAGGTGCGACCACACGGCGTTGGCGCGGCGCGCGGTCTTCGCCGCGGTGTAGCAGCCCAGGCACAGCATCTTGGCCCGCATCGTGGTGTCGGCGAGCCCTGGCACCGCGGCGTCGAGCACGCGGTCGATGGAGATCTCCAGGGCGGTCCGCAGAGCGAGGGAGGCTCCGCGGTGGCGGCCGGCGGCCGTGGCGCCCGTGCGGGCGGCAAGCAGCTGATCGGCCGTCAGCAGGAGTTCCTCGACCGAGGTAGTGGGAGTGCTCATCACGGGGTCGCCTCCGGCTTGCGCACCTTCTGCGCCATGATCTCGATGTCGTCCACGAAACGGTGAGGGTCGGTGATCTGCGCTCCCGCAGCGTGGGCGCCGTCCTGGCACTGCTTGAGGAGGTCCACCGCACGCGGTCCGCAGAGGGTGCGCAGTTCCCGGTAGACGTCGCCGGTCCGCTCAGCGTCGCCGAACAGGGCCAGGGCCGTGACTTTCATGAGCTTGTCGGCGCCGCCGACGGCGGCCTGCAGCGTGTGCTCGGGCGCGCCGGAACGGTGGTGCCGGATCCAGGCGGCCTCAAGGAAGGCGTTCTCCAGGGCGATACGGCACAGGCTGGGCAGCACGTGGGTGCGTGCCGCCGTCGGCAGGTCACTGGTACTGGCGATGGCTCGCGCGTCGTCGAGCGCCTGCCGTACCGGGTCTGTCACCGGCTTGACCTTCACCTTGGACGACTCGGCCCGCTCGACCTCGAACACCGTCACGGGCAGATCCTGACTCGTGAACGCCCGCTGGAGCCGGGTGTCGTGGGTGAACACGACGACCTGCCGGTGCTCGCCGAGCTCGTGCAGGACCTGGGCGAGTCCGTTGACCTTGGCGGGGTCCATGGACTGCACGGGGTCGTCGATGACGATGAAGCCGAACGGGCTGTCGGCGGTGGCGGCCCTGGGCAGGAACAGGGACAGCGCGAGGGAGTGCTGCTCGCCCTGGCTCATGACGCTGAGAGCCGAGGCCTCCTGGCCGTCGACGGAGACATCCATGACGAGCTTGCGGACAGTGGCCTTCTCGCTGCCCTTCAGGCTCACGGCCTTGAGGTCGATGTTGCTCTCCTGGCGGAGCCGCTCCCAGATCCGCTGCGACTGGTCGGCGAAGCCTTCCATGCGCTGTTCCCGCAACTCGGCGGCCAGCGCCTTGATCCAGGTGCTCGCCTTCCTGATGTCCCGCAGCCGAGGCTTGTTCGCCTCCACGGCACGGGCTCTCCCCGCCCAGCCCGCCAGGCGGATGACGAGCCCGCGCCAGCGTTCGTCCCGCTTCTCCAGCTCCCTGACGGCGTTCTCCTTGACCGCGGCGCAGGCATCGGCCAGGGGCGCGGCGGCCTCGTGGGCGCGCCGGGCGAGCTCGTCGGGATCGCTGATCGTCCGGCAGGCGGTCCAGGCGCGCCACGGGTCGGCGAGGGCGGCGGGGATCCGCGGGGGCGTGTGAACGAGGTCCTGCACGGCCCGCGCGGCCGACCGGAGTTCGCTGCGCGCGCCCGCGGCTGCCTCCGCCTCCTGCCGCAGTGCGGCGATCTGGGCGATGGCGTCCGCAGCCCATGCCGCGTCCAGCATTCCGTCGGTCCCACATACGGGGCAGGAGTCAGCGTCGGGGTGACGGTCGTTGTGCGCCACAGCCCGTTCGAGGAGTTCCGCACGCTGCAGAGCGTCCTCGGTGCTGGTGCCGCGCAGGTCCTCGACGTCGGCGAGAGCTCTGCGCAGGCGGTCCACGGTCGTGCGGACCTGCGCCATCTCGGGTCCCCGCACCTCTGCCTCGGCGCGCAGCCGGGCGAGCAGGCCATCGTCCGTGTCGGCGGGCAGACCGGCGATCAGGGCTTCAACGGTCTCGAAGTCGGGCGTTCCCGCCGTGTCGACGGCGACGAGTGCCTGGACCGCGCGGTCGTCGTCCTCCAGCTCGTACAGGGCCTCCTTGAGGCCCGGCAGCTCCGCCTTCGCCACCTTGTCCGCGTCTTCGAGCGCCTTGGCCTCCTGGCGGAGCCGGCCGTCGGCGGCGCTGAGCTGCCCCAGGCCGAGGATGGTGGCGATGGAGTCGTACATCTCGGAGGGCTTGCCGCTGATCATGCGGTCGAGATCGACGTACGACAGGAAGGGCCGGAAGTCCCGCAGAGCCTGCTTCCAGTCCACCTGGTCGAGGGGTGCGCGGCCGTGTCCGGGGCGCTTGAGCTCGGCCTGGGAGTCGTCGAAGTCGTCGCCCTCCCAGGTGCGGGTGAGTGTGCTGCGGCCGGTGTCGCCCTCGATGGCGAGCTTGACCTCGATCTCCGGCCTGCCGTCGGTGTCGTGGAGGTTGCGCCAGTTGCTGCTGCGCGTCGCGTGCTGCCCCTGCCAGCGCATGTTCACGCCGGTGAAGGCCGTCTCGATGCCCTCGGCGATGCTGGACTTGCCGGAACCGTTGCGACCCACGACCAGGTTCACGCCGGGCCGGGGGCTGAGCTTGAGCAGGACGCGCGGTCCGATGCCGCGGAACCGCGCGACGGCGACCGACTCGAGGTAGATCCGGCCGACCGTGGAGGTCTCACCGGTCTCGCTGTCGCCCAGTGCCTCCTTCAGGAGCGCCTTCACGGGCTCGGTGAGTGCCACCTCGCCCAGGCGGGTCCGCACCAGCTCGGCCACGGGCACGGGCTGGTCGGCGGGGGTCGGCTGAGCGGGGTCGGCGGGGTGGTCCGCGTTCCGCTGGGGCTGTTCCGTGACGGTCATGTGCTGTCTCCCGGGGGCCGGATGCTGGTTCGGAGGATGGGTCGGACACCGGCACTCGGTCGGTGAGGGTGATGCCCCCGGCGTTCGCGTCGGGTGGGCGGCGGGTTGCTCCGTTGTGCAGTGGTGGCGACTGCGGTCACGCAGTCCCCGCTTCCACTCGGAAACAGAACTAGGTAAGCACATCGCTGAAAGCATCGTCAAACAACTTGACGGGCTTGACGACCGCTGTAATGTGTTTACTGTTCACTATCGACTGGCCCGAGAGGAGCAGCACCCCACGCCATGCCCCAGCAGCCTTCAGCCCAACTGCCCACCTCGGCGCACGTGACCGCCGCCGAGATCTCCCGCGTGGCAGGGGTCACGCGCGCCACCGTCAGCAACTGGCGCCGTCGACACGACGACTTCCCCGCTCCCAGCGGGGGCACGGAGAGCAGCCCGCTCTACGACCTGACGGCTGTCCAGGCATGGCTGCGGGGGCGCGGGCACACCTCCGCTGCCTCGCCGGCCGAGGAGTTGCGTACGGCGCTGCGTCTGCTCGGGCCCGGTTCGGGTGCGGCGGCGCGGTTGTTCCCGCTGGTGGTGGCCATGTCCCGCCTCACGCCCGAGGAGCTGGCCGAACTCGCTACCGCATCCGACGAGCAGTTGATCGCCCGCATGGAGAAGGCCGCCGCCCAGCTCCCCGCGGCTGTGCCCGAGGCCGAGCCGGTCCGCTACGGCCCGGACGATGCGGGCGCGGTCCGCGCCCTGCTGGGTTGTGTCCGTGAAGCCGGAGCGCAGGCCGCCCTCGATGTCCTCGCTGAGCGCGAGCTGGACGAGGGTGCCGCCAGCGGTGTTTACCAGACCCCAGAGGGCCTGGCTCTGCTCATGGCGCGGCTCCTGCCTGCCGGCGCGGCCCGTGTCCTCGATCCAGCCTGCGGCAGCGGCACGCTCCTCGCTGCCGCTGCCCGGCAGGGCGCACAGGAGCTGTTCGGGCAGGACACGCTCCCAGTCCAGGCCCAGCGCAGCGCAGTTGGCCTCCTGCTCGCCGCGCCCGGGGCCGACGTGGCGATCCGCGTCGGCGACAGCCTGCGCGACGACGCCTTCCCCGAGGTCACGGTCGACGCCGTCCTGTCCAACCCGCCGTTCGGCGACCGTGATTGGGGTCACGACGAGCTGGCGTACGACCCGAGGTGGGCGTACGGGGTCCCGCCGCGCTTCGAATCCGAGCTGGCCTGGGTGCAGCACGCCCTCGCGCATCTGGAGGCCGGCGGCCATGCGGTCATGCTGCTGCCGCCCGCGCTCGCCTTCCGCTCCTCCGGCCGCCGCATCCGCGCCGAGCTCATCCGCAGTGGGGCCCTGCGAGCAGTCATTTCGCTCCCGGCGCGTGCCGCGTATCCGCTCCACATCGGTCTGCAGATCTGGGTGTTCCAGCGCCCCGAGCCGGGCGGCGCGGACCGTGCGCCGGTGCTGTTCGTCGACGGGGAGGGCGAGCAGCGGGACGCCACCGCGGGCACGCCTGGCGCGACCATTGCGGCCACGGCCGGCTTCGGCACACGCGGTGGCTCGCGCCCTGGCCGGTCCGGCTCTTCCTCTTCCGCCGCCTCCCCTTCCTCTGGTTCCACCTTCGACTGGGCGGGGCTGACCGGCAGGATCCTCACCCAGTGGGCCGCGTTCACCACCGCCCCCGACACCTACGCCGACGAGCCCGGCGTCGCCCGCGCGGTGCCGCTCGTCGACCTTCTCGACGACGTCGTCGACGTCACCCCAGCCCGCCATGTGCGCGCGACGGCAGCTGACATCGACCCAGTAGCCCTGGCCCGGCGCGTCGCCGAGCTGCACGGGCAACTGGCCGAGCAAGTCGCTGCCCTGGCAGGCGCCTCAGAGTCCGGCGGCTGGCAGCCGTCCGGGGCGTCAGCCCGCGAGTGGCGTACGGCGACCGTCTCCGACCTTGCGCGCGGCGGGGCCCTGACCGTGGTGCGGGCGGCGACGCCCGGCACGCGAGGCTCCAAGGGCGCCGCCATCCCTGCCGCAGACCGGCCGGTCCTCACCGCCCTGGACATCTCAGCCGGAAACCCGCCGTCCGGCGGCGCCGGTGACGTCCACGCGGACGCCACGCAGCCCGTCGCCGCCGGGGACGTCCTCGTACGCGCCGTCGCGGGCGGCGGCGACGCGGCCGCGATGACCCGGGTCGCGGACGAACGGGACGCCGGAGCCCTGCTCGGTCCGAACGTCCACCTCCTGCGCCCCGACCCGGCCCGCCTCGATCCGTGGTTCCTGGCCGGGTTCCTCGGCGCCGAGGACAACATCGCCTCCGCGTCCACCGGCAGCACCCTCGTGCACGTCACACCAGGCCGCCTGCGCGTACCGCTACTACCCCTGAAGGAACAGCGACGCTACGGGGAGGCCTTCCGCCGCGTGTACGAGCTGCGCGTGTCCGTTCGCCGAACCGCCGACCTAGCCGCCGACACCGCGGCCACCCTCGCCACCGGCCTCACCGCTGGCGTACTCCTGCCACCGGACACCCCGGACAGTGATTCCGCCTGAAACGCCCCACGTGTTCCACCACACACGACCACACTGGATCCCTGCCGTCCCACGCCCGGACGGCGCTCTTCGGAAGGAAGCCGGGACCTCTTGAACATCAGCAAGCACACGGAGCTGGCGAACCACGCCTGGTCCGTCGCCGATCTCCTGCGCGGCGACTACCGACAGTCCGACTATGGCAAGGTCATCCTGCCGTTCACCGTGCTGCGCCGCCTGGAGTGCGTCCTGGAGCCGACGCGCGAGAAGGTCGTCGAGACCGTCGCCAGGTTCGCGGGCCAGGAGATCGACACCGACCACTTCCTGCGCAAGGCCTCGGGCCACTCCTTCCACAACAAGAGCGACCTCACGCTGCGGAAGATCGCGGCCGACCCGCAGAACGCCGCGAAGAACCTGCAGATCTACGTCGGCGCCTTCTCCGAGAACGCCCGCGAGGTCCTCGACAAGTACGAGTTCAACCAGCAGGTCAGGAAGCTCGACAGCGCGAACCTGCTCTATCAGGTCATCGGCAGGTTCACCGACCTCGACCTGCACCCCGACGTCGTGCCCAACCACAACATGGGCTACATCTTCGAGGAGTTGATCCGCCGCTTCGCCGAGCAGTCGAACGAGACCGCGGGTGAGCACTTCACCCCGCGCGAGGTCATCAAGCTGATGGTCAACCTGCTGGTGGCGCCCGACGCGGACGCCCTCAGCCTGCCCGGTGTCGTCCGTACGGTCATGGACCCGGCCTGCGGCACGGGCGGCATGCTCAGCGCCGCCGACGACCGCATCAAGGCCCTCAACCCGGACGCGACGGTCGAGGTGTACGGGCAGGAGCTCAACCCCGAGTCCTGGGCGATCTGCCGGTCCGACCTCATGATCAAGGGCCAGGACCCGGAGAACATCCGCTTCGGCAACTCCTTCTCCGACGACGGCCACGCCCGCCGCAGGTTCGACTACCTCCTCGCCAACCCGCCGTTCGGCGTGGAGTGGAAGAAGGTCAAGGAGGACGTCGAGTACGAACACAAGTCACTCGGCGACGCCGGCCGCTTCGGCGCGGGCCTGCCCCGCATCAACGACGGCTCGCTGCTCTTCCTCCAGCACATGATCTCGAAGATGAAGCCGGTGGACGTGAACGGCGGGGGCGGCTCCCGCATCGCCATCGTCTTCAACGGCTCCCCGCTGTTCACGGGCGCGGCCGAGTCCGGCGAGTCCAACATCCGCCGCTGGATCCTGGAGAACGACTGGCTGGAGGCCATCGTCGCCCTCCCGGACCAGCTCTTCTACAACACCGGCATCTCCACGTACTTCTGGATCCTGACCAACCGCAAGGACGCCGACCACAAGGGCAAGGTCGTCCTGCTCGACGCGCGCGACCAGTGGCAGAAGATGCGCAAGTCACTCGGCGACAAGCGCAAGGAGCTGGGCGCCGGGGCGAACGGCCGCCCTGACCACATCGGCGACATCACTCGGCTGTACGCGGAGGCGCTGCAGGTCGCGGGCGACCCGGAGCACGCTCTGCACGGCAAGGTCAAGGTCTTCGCCAACGAGCACTTCGGCTACCAGCGCATCACCGTCGAACGCCCGCTGAAGCTCCGCTTCGAGGTGACCGAGGAGACGTTGGCGGCGCTGACGGAGGCCAAGCCGGTGGCCAAGCTGGAACGGAGCGAGGAGTTCGTCGCGGCGGTGCGTACGTTGCTCGGCTCGTCCTGGACGACGAAGTCCGAGGCGTTCATCGCGCTCAAGGACGCGGTGGTCGCGGCCGGCCTGACGTGGCCCTCGGGAGCGCCGTTCGCGAAGGCGGTACGAGAGACGATTGGGGTACGGGACCCCAAGGGCGAGGTGCAGAAGCTCAAGGGCACGCCGGAACCGGATGCGGACCTGCGGGACTACGAGAATGTTCCGCTGGGCGAGGACGTCGAGGACTACCTCAAGCGCGAGGTGCTGCCGCACGCGCCGGGCGCGTGGATCGACCACACGAAGACGAAGATCGGCTATGAGATCCCGTTCACGCGGCACTTCTACGTGTATAAGCCGCCGAGGCCGCTGGCGGAGATCGATGCTGAGCTGAAGTCTCTGGAGGCGGAGATTCAGGCGCTGCTGGGTGAGGTGACGGAATGACGATCTCGTTTGAATCCCGCTGGGGCACTCGACTCGTGAAGACGCTCGCAACCAAGATCGGAAGCGGAAAAACCCCGTCTGGCGGTTCAGAGAGTTACCTCACATCCGGAGTACCCTTCCTGCGGAGCCAAAATATCCATTTCAATGGCCTGCGATTGGATGATGTGGTCTACATCAGTGAGGCCACACATCGCGAGATGAGAGGAACGCGAGTCAAGCCGGATGATGTCCTACTGAACATCACTGGCGCTTCGCTGGGTCGAGTTTCCATGGCGCCAGAGGGACTTGGTGAAGCCAATGTAAATCAGCATGTCTGCATCATCCGCCCCAACGCAGAAGCGAACGCCAGGTACCTGGCGTATGCACTCTCTTCTCGACCCATCCAAGAACAGATCTCCGAGCTACAGGTAGGCGGGAATCGCGAGGGCCTTAATTTTGAGCAAGTTGGAAACCTGACTGTACCGGCGGCGCTCGCTAAGGAGCAGCGCCGCATCGCCGACTTCCTCGATACCGAGACAGCTCATATCGATCAGATCCTGAGTAAGCGCGCGGAGATGGCAGATCTCGTTGCTCTCAGGACGAAGGCGGTGATCCGCGAGCGCCTGCGGCAGGGTGGCCCTCTCGATGTACCCTCCAAGGTTCCATGGTTGTCGGGAATCCCGGATCACTGGGATGCAGCCCCTCTGCGTTACATCTCACACATCCAGCGTGGGGCCTCTCCGCGGCCCATCGATGACCCCGCCTACTTCGATGATGAGGGGACTCACGCATGGGTTCGTATCGCGGACGTAACGGCCAGTAACAAATATCTGACCGGTACGACTCAGCGGCTGTCGCCCCTCGGAATTTCACTCTCGGTTCCGCTCCGTCCAGGCGAGCTATTCGTCAGCATCGCAGCTTCAGTGGGAAAACCAGTTATCGCCAAGATTCCCTGCTGTATCCATGACGGTTTCGTTGCCATCAGGAACCCAGCCGTGGATGCCGAGTTTCTCTACTATGTACTGCTCCTCGGCGACGCCTTCCGGGGATTGGGAAAGCTCGGAACGCAATTGAACCTCAACTCCGAGACAGTCGGATCAATCAAGGTCCCAATTCCATCCGCAACGGAACAGGTCGATATCGTGCGTCAACTCAACGCGGACATGAGGGCCGCAGAGGGTCTCGCGGAATCGCTGCGCCGGCAGACAGAGTTGCTCGCCGAACGCCGCCAAGCCCTCATCACCGCCGCCGTAACCGGCCAGTTCGACGTATCCACCGCCAGCGGACGCAACGTAACGGACGGAGTGAGCGCGTAGCTATGAGCCGCATCCACACGGAGTCCGCCTTCGGTGATGCCATCGTCGCCGCCATGGTCGAGCGCGGCTGGCGCGAAGCTAGCCCGCAGGACTACCGCGCCGATCTCGGCCTGGACACCAACGAGTTGTTCACCTTCATCGGTGCGACCCAGCCCGACGAGTGGAACGAACTCCTCACCGTCTACGGCGGCGACCCGAACGAGGCGCAGCGCGGGTTCGCCGGTCGCCTCGACCAGGCCATCGCCACCAACGGCCTCCTCGACGTCCTCCGCAACGGCGTCAAAGACCGGGGCGTACTCCTCCGCGTCGCCTACTTCAAGCCGAACCTCGTCGCCCACGACTCTGTCCTCGACGGCTACCGCGCCAACCGCCTCACCGTCGTCCGCGAACTCGAGTACGCGACGAAGCAGGCCGACTGGGGCAACCGGCTGGACCTCGCCCTCTTCCTCAACGGAATCCCCGTCGCCACGGCCGAGTTGAAGAACCCGCTGACCAAGCAAGGGGTGGAGCAGGCCAAGGAGCAGTACCGCATCAACCGCGACCCCACCGAGCTGATCTTCACGCGTCGCGTCGTCGCGAACTTCGCCGTCGACCCGGACCTGGTCTTCGTCGCCACTCAACTCAAGGGCAAGAACACCCGATTCCTGCCCTTCAACACCGGCTCCAACGGCCCCGGTCAGCCCGGCGGCGCCGGCAACCCGGACCCGAACGCCTACGGCACGTACGCGACCTCCTACCTCTGGGAGAAGGTCTGGCCGCCGGACAACTGGCTGGACCTGCTCCAGCGGTTCGTACACCTGCACAAGAGCAAGACACCTGGCGGCGGCACGACGAGGACGATGGTCTTCCCGCGGTTCCAGCAGTGGGACGCGGTCAAGAAGCTCACCGCGCACGCCGCAACGCACGGCGCGGGCCACGACTACCTGGTCATGGCCTCGGCCGGCTCGGGCAAGTCGAACACCATCGGCTGGCTCGCGCACCGACTCAGCGACCTCCACACCCCCACCGACCCCCGCGAACTCGACCCCGAGGCCATCACCAAGGGCCTCAAGCCGGGCGTGCCGGTCTTCGACAAGGTCATCGTCATCACCGACCGCCGCAACCTGGACGCCCAACTCCGGGAAACAGTCGGCAATTTCGAACAGACCGCAGGCCTCGTCGTGAAGATCGACGAGAAGCACGGGGCGAAGGGCGAGCAGCTCGCCAAGGCCCTCTCCCGCGACACTGGGAAGATCGTCACGGTCACCCTGCACTCGTTCCCGGCGCTGATCTCGTACATCGAGCGCAACCCCACCGAGATCCGGGGCAGCCACTTCGCGATCATCGTGGACGAGGCGCACTCCTCGCAGTCCGGCGACGCCGCCAAGGACGTACGGGCCGCTCTGCGTGACCTCGGCCTGGACTCCGACTCGGACGACACGGGCGCGACCACGGTCAAGGCCTCGGCCGCCACCCTCGACGAGCAGCTCAAGAAGCGGGCCGAGCAGCGTTCCCGCGCCGCGAACCTCTCCTACTTCGCGTTCACCGCCACGCCGAAGGCTAAGACCCTGGAACTCTTCGGCACGCTCCAGGACATCGACGGCAAGGCGACCTACCGGCCCTTCCACACGTACTCCATGCGGCAGGCGATCGAGGAGGGCTTCATCCTCGACCCGCTGCGCAACTACGTCACGTACAACACGTATTGGAAGCTGGTGAACCAGAACCCCGACGAGCGGGAGGTCGACCAGTCGAAGGCGAACGGCCTGCTCGCCCGGTACGCGCTCACCCATGATTCGACGGTCGCCCAGCACGCCCAGGTGATCGTGGAGCACTTCGTGGCGCACAGCCGTGGCCGTCTCGGCGGACGGGCCAAGTCGATGGTGGTCACTGCCTCGCGGCAGTCCGCCGTGCAGATGGCGCGCGCCATCAAGAGCTACATCAAGGACCGGGACTACGACACCAAGTACCCCGACCTGGGTGTCCTCGTCGCGTTCTCCGGCTCGCTCACCGTCGACGGTGAGGAGACCACTGAGCCGAAGGAGAACGGCGGGCTGTCGGAGAACGCGCTGCCGAAGGCGTTCGCGTACACGCGTGCCGACGACAAGGCCGCCCGAGCCGGCGGTGCGGGCCAGCGCGAGTACAGGATCCTCGTCGTGGCGGAGAAGTACCAGACCGGGTTCGACCAGCCGCTGCTGACGACGATGTACGTCAACAAGACGCTGACCGGCATCTCCGCCGTCCAGACCCTGTCCCGGCTGAACCGGACCGCCGAGCGCAAGACCCAGGCGGACCTGGCGGTGCTGGACTTCGTCAACGACGCCGACGACATACAGGAGTCCTTCCGCCCGTACTTCGAGGAGGCGATGACCCTCCCCTCTGACCCCAACCTGCTCTACACCGCGCAGAGCCGGGTCATGCAGGCGCCGATCCTGTCCGGGCAGGAGATGGACGAGTTCGCCGCCGCGTACTTCGCCGCCAAGGAGAAGGCGGCAGGCTCACAGTCCAAGTGGGAGAAGCTGCACGCCGAGCTGTACCGGCTGCTGTCTCCCGCGGTCGCCCGTTTCACGCCCCTGCTGGAGAGCGAGGACGAGGACGACCAGGAGATGGTGGAGGGCTTCCGTGCCGACCTTAACGACTACGTCAGGAAGTACGGCTTTCTCGCGCAGATCGTCCCCTACCGGGACGCCGAGCTGGAGCGGCTGCACCTCTACGGCCGCTACCTCCTCAACCGGCTTCCGCGCCGCGCGGACGGCGGCGTGGACATAGGCGAGGTCGACCTCAGCCATATGCGGGTGGAGAAGACCGGTGAGTACGACGTCTCCCTCACCGCCGAGGGGCCGACGACGATGCAGGGCTTCGGCGACGGCTCGGGCGGTGCGAAGGAGGCGGAGAAGTCGCTGCTCTCGCAGCTGATCGACAAGTTCAACGAACGCTTCGGCACCGAGTTCACCGAGCAGGACGTCATCCGGCCTTTCGAGGAGGCCAAGGCCGACCCGAAGGTGCGGGCGGCGGCTGTCGTCAACGACGAGGACAACTTCGGCCTCGTCTTCGACAACGTCTTCGCGGACAAGATGGCCGACCACATCGACACCATCGCGGGCATGGGCCGCCAGTACTTCGGCCCAGACAAGGGCTTCAAGTCCAGCCTGGACCGCAGCGCCCGCAAGGCCGCGTGGCGGATGATCCGCCGCGAGGAGGGCTTGGACGACGACGTCTGATGCGTACGCCCCGGCTGGATATGCCGGCCGGGGCACCCTTCGGCCTTCGGCCTCGATTCGTCTCCGGCCTGACGGCCGTGGGTGATCTGGTGGATGCCCTGGTGATCGTCGGTTCACCGGCAGACAGCGGCCGTAACCGAATACACGAGCTTCGTACCATTCTTGTCGAACGCCAGCCACAGGCTGTTGTTGGAAAACAAAGGGAGACGATGACTGACGACCGCAGGACGACCGTGCCCGTGTGGACGCTGGCGACCGCTGATGTCCGAGTGCCAGGGTTGACTACGGGCGAGTCGATGACGGCTGAGCGCCTGGCTGAACTACGCGGAGTGCTGGCCGTCCTGGCCGACGAGCCGATCGTCACACTTGAGGTGCATCCGCTGCCCGACAAAATCGACCGCGGCCGTGGCATGCTGCTCGACGCCGCGAGTCCCCTGGCGCAGCACCTGTCACAGTTCATCACGCAATCGACGCGTAGTTCCCTTACGGCGGCCAGAGCGACCGCTTCCGGCGAGAGCCTGTATCGCATGGTGGTCCCGGCGAAGGTCGCCGCCCAGTTCGGGCAGGGCATCGTTTGCTCGATGCCGTCGAAGGCGGCGGCCGGTGGCATCCACGGTGCACTCATGAACTCAACGGGCATCGCTGCCAATGCGACGTTCGTGCCGGTCGGAGGAGCGGCAGCGGCGGGCGCAGTAGGTGGAGCCGGTGCAACAGCAGGCGTCGCGGTCGCCGGCGGCGCGGCGCTCACCGTGGCCGCTCCGCTCGTGCTCATGGCCGTGGCGGTGGGGGTGAGCGCGCATGCGGACCACCAGCGCCAGCAGGCCATCGCGCACATCACGGAACTGCTGGAGCAACTTCAGGAGGACAAGCTCGACGACGAGCACAGCGGACTCAACGGCTGCCGTGCCGCCATCGACAAGGCCACGGCCATCCTGCTCGATCAGGGCAAGCTCGGTGCCTCGCTGGGACTCGACTCGGCGGTGCACACCATCGACACGGCGCTGAGCAAAGCCGCCATCCGCCTCGCCCGATGGCAGAGCGCGCTCGACAGACTCCCCGAGGGCGAGGCCGTCGAACTCGGCACGCTGACCAAGGCGTTCCCCGGCATCGACGACGACGGCGGCATGTTCCGCACCCACCTCGAACTCGCTTCCCTGGCCATCGCGCTGATGCGGCGGGTCGTCGTCCTCCAAGCCGTCGAGCACGCCCAGAGCGACCCCGGCAATCCGTTCGAGAACTTCACCCGCGCACTCAAGCGCGACCACCAGCGCCTCGATGAACTGGAGTCGAGCATCGCCGGTGTCCTGGTACGCCTGTCGGCGCTGGAGCTCGCACGCCCGAACGGTTTGCGACCCGTCTTCACGACCGGTGAAGTCGATCGCCTCATGAGTGCGGCACACCGGATTCACAAGCTGGGCGACGGCGTCACCGTCAACAGCCGCACGACAGACGTGGCGATTGAGATCGCCCGCAGCAAGGACGGCTCGGTCGTCGTGTTCCCTGCGCTGCCCGTGTAGGTGTGGGCGCGCTCGCACTCACTTTGTGGCGTGGGGTGGCCCGAAACCTCAGTGCGGACGTCATCACCTTCGGTGTCCGCACCTGCCCACCGGTTGCTGCCGAACCGGCCGCCGCACCCTGCCGCCCGTCGTCCACCGCCGCGCCCGAACCGCCGTCGCACCGCGATCGCTGGACGGCAGATCAACACAGCGGTCACACTTGACCCCTGACCGTGACTGTTCATCGCGCACACCGGGGGCAAGGTGCCACAGGAGGCGATCTCCGACCGTTACGAACTCCTGGAGGAGCTCAGCCACGGCGGCATGGGCGACGTATGGCGCGGCTACGACGCCGTGCTCGACCGGCCCGTCGCCGTGAAGCTCATCCGGCAGACGTCGGTCACCTCCCCGCAGCTGGCCGAGGAGTTCGCCAAGCGGTTCCGCCGCGAGGCCCGCATCACCGCGCGCATCCAGCACCCCGGCGTGCCGCAGGTGTACGACGCGGTGCTCGACGCGTCGTACGAGCGTCTGTTCCTGGTGATGGAGCTCGTCGACGGCGTACCGCTGTCCGCCTACCTCGACCCCGGCCGGCCGCTGCCGGTCAGCTGGGCGGCAGCCGTCGCCGCGCAGATCGCGACCGTGCTGTCGTACGCGCACGACGTGCCGGTGATCCACCGGGACCTCAAGCCGGGCAACATCCTCGTCGCACGCGACGGCACCGTGAAGGTCCTCGACTTCGGTATCGCGGCGATCCTGCGCACCGACGTCACCAAGCTGACCGTCACCGGCAGCCCCATCGGCACCCACCAGTACATGTCGCCCGAGCAGGTCCGCGGCGGACGCATCACCCCGCAGACCGATCTGTACGCGCTGGGCTGCGTGCTGCACGAACTCCTCAGCGGGCGCCTCGTGTTCGAGGCGGAGAGCGAGTACCTGCTGATGTACCAGCACGTCAACGCCGCTCCCACCCCGCTGCGACAGCTGCGGCCCGACGTCCCCGAGGCGCTGGAGGAGCTGGTCCTGCACCTGCTGCGCAAGGCGCCCGAGGCGCGGCCCGCCGACACGCAGGAGGTGTACGCGCGGCTGCTGCCGTTCCTCCCGCCTCCGGGCCAGGAGCCCGGCACGGCCGATGCCGGGCCGGCCGGCGCGCCCGACCCGACGGGCGTGTTCCGTCACCCCTTCGCGCCCCACGCCCGCGCCCAGGCGCCCGCACCTGGCGGTTTGCCGCCCACGGCCGTCCTCCCGGGGGCCCAGCCGGTGCCCGTCCCCGCCCAGTTGCGTGAGGACATCAAGGAGGCTTACGCCCACTCCGACGCCCTGCTGGAGGAGGAGCGGTTCGCTCAGGCCGCAGAGGTGCTCGGCGAGATCATCGAACCTGCGGCCCTCGCCCTCGGCTCCGAGAGCAAGCAGGTCCTGTCGCTGCGCCGCCAGCGAGCAGCGATCCGCCTCCTCGGCGGCGACTACCGGGCCGCCCTGCCCGAGTTCGAGGCCCTCGCCGACGCGTACGCCCGCATCGCCGGACCCACCGCCGAGCAGACCCGCGCCTGCCGCGCCCAGGCGGCCCGGTGTCGCGCCGAACTCGGCCAGGTCACCGACGCGCTCGCCGCACTCCAGGGCGTGCTGAACGTCGTACGGGCCGTCGACAGCGACGTGAGCGAGGAAGCCGTGGAGCTGCGGCACAACATCGGGATGCTGCTGCTCGCCCAGGGCCGGGCCGTCGAAGCCCGGCAAATCCTCGAACCTCTCCACCAGGACATGTGCATGGTGTTCGGCCCCGACGACGAGATGACCGTCGAGATCGCCGAGGCGCTGGCTCTAATCCGCCTCGACCTCGACGGCGACGCCGCCGGGTAACCCGCTCGAACACCTCGCAGGCACTTCGACAGAACTTGTGGCACTGCTCGACGGAGGGCCGGCGGGAACCGTACAGGTGCCGGGGCTGATCGTGCGGGGGAGTACCGGGGCGACGCGGGAGGCGGTGGGCCGGACCCTCCACGGGCATTGCGTTGAGCCGCGCCGTCTCGTCGGCAGCCTCCCGTGAAATTTGGTGCGATGTTCGCTGATTTTGCTGATTTTACAGACACCGAACGGGAATACCGGTATCTATGGTGTTCATCGGACCGCACGTGCTCCGGACGCTGAGAGGGCGGTGAGGTCCGGATCGGGGCGCGGGTACATCTCTGGGGGCAGGCTGTGGCTTGCGGCAACAATCATGTCGGTGGATCTCATCTGTCTCAGGCTCCTACGCCTGTCCAAGACCTGGGACGCATCGCGGTCGAGGAAGCCCTGCGGTCGGAGCGTGCCGCCGTCGTGCAGCGGGCCATCGCGAACTGGCGCGCGACGACAACCCAGGACGTCGCCCCCGAAGGCATGCGGCTGAGGCGCCCTCAAAAGGATCCGGCCTACTCCCGCATGGGCGACATGGAGGGCCGCAACCCGGTTCCCGGCACGGAGAAGCTCGTCCACACGTGGCATGACGAGCACGGACAGCCGGTGCAGGGAAACGCCTACCCCCACATCCACGTGATTCACGATCCTTACCAAGGCGAGGTACGGGTTGAACTCCGCCGTCTCAAGGGTCCCGAATCCACCAAGGTCCGGAAGCCCATCCCTGAGATCGAGACCGTGGAGGTCGCCATCGACAAAGATTTCCGTGGCAACCTGGTGAACGAGGCGATCGAGAAACTCGCCGCCATCCTGCGCAACAGTGGACCGTACCGGTGACAGGTCCCGTCGGGGCACTGGACGCAGAGATCCTTCGGTCGCTGGCCCTCACATACGTCAGCCGGTGGTCCGCATCCGTGCGCGAGCTCCTGCTCGCCCCCATCGGGCACGGCACCGCGCACAGTCTCGAAGACGCGCGTGAGGCGTTACGGCGTGTGGTGCCGGACGCTCTGGCCTCCTCGCTGGTTCCCCTGGCGGTCGTCGACGAAGCCTCCCTGGCCTGTGTGGTGCTGAACCCCCTGAGCGACGGCGACCGCGCTCTTGCTCCCGGCACGGTCGTACGACTGTTCCTCGGCGAGGTGGCGCCGGAGCATCAGCTCGCAGTTCTGGACGTCGATCCGCTGCTCTACATTGCGTCGCTGGAAGAGGAACTCCTGGCGCGGGAGGCCGGGCTCACCCGCATGCTCGACGAGATCGGCCCGGCCTACGAGCACGCCTTCATCGACCGTGACCGGCGACCGCGCGACTTCGTCGTCCGGCCCGTGCGGCTGGCCTGCCAGAACGTCGTCGTCGGCTATGCCGCCATCGCCCAGGACAGCGCCTTCGACGGTCTGTCGGTGCCCGCGTGGATGACAGCCGAAGTGCCGCATGTCGCCACGCACGAGGCCAACCGCGCCATGGCGGCGCTGACGCTGTGTGACGCCTTCGCGCGCGGCGGCACCATGGAAGTCCGCTTCGACCGGCCGGCGTCGGTGAACCTCGACGGACGCACGATCCGCTACGCCGGCCATCCCGAGGGACGTGTTCCCGCCGGCCTTCGCCGGTACGGACGAGCTACCGGTGTGCCCCTGGGAGTCGACGATCCCGCGTCGATCAGCCCGGCCGAGGCGAGGGAGCTGTTCCTGGCAGTGACGCCCATGCCCCGGGGGCTGCGTGCCCGGGTCGGAGCGGCCGTGACCGCGGACGGAATCAGTCCCGAACGCATCTGCTACGCCCTGTTGTCCCAGTTGTGGCGTGAGCTCGAACTGGAACTCCTGCTGGCGACGAGTGCGCACGGCGGGTCCGTCCTGGCCGGCGGCGCCGCCTGGACCCACCGATCCCTGCGGCAGGCGGAAGCCGACGTCTGCCGTGGGGCCCTCATGGCCGGTATGTACTTCCGTCGGCTCAACGGCCGCGACAGTGCGGGTGCTACGGACGACGTACGGGTCGTGGAGGACGTCAGCGCCGGAGTGACCTGGACGGTCCACGAGGACACCGCCGCCGTCGAATACCACCTGTCCGACTCGACGGTCCCGCCCTGGGCGGCCGGTGACAGCGCCCTTCCTGTCGCCGATGTTTCTCTCACCGTCCTGCCCCGGGTCCATGTGAGCGATCGCGATCTCGCCGTCGTACGGGCGTTGCGCACCCGCGGCACAGCCGCGGCGCTGCTGATTCCGCAGGACGCCTGGCTGCCCGCGCAAGCCGACGTGCCTGTACTTCGCTGTCCGGACCGCCTGGCCGACCTGGATCGCGCGATCGAGGACAAACTACTCACGTCGAGGCTCGCACGCGGATGACGGCAACCACCCACACCACCACGCTCGTGTCCCTGACTGCGGACGGCCCGCTCCGCACGCTGGTGGGGGACATCGCCACGGCCGCCCTCCGTTCGACCACGGCCGAACCCGGCGACCGGACCGACGTCATCCGCTACGAACGGCTGTGCTCCCAGCTGGAGAGCCACGCCTGGCGCGCCGCCGCAGGGGGCGCCACCTGCCTCGTCCTGGACGAGGCGCCCGACGGCCCCGGACTGCCGGTGGCCGCCCACGACATGGCGGATCCGCTCGGTTCCGCACTGGCAGACCGCGTGTCCCACCAGGCGGCGCGGCTGGTTCGGCATTGGCTGGCCGAGCAGAACGTCGTCGTCGCTCTCACGGTTCCCTTCGCGCCCGGCGGCTCGGGCTTCCCTCTGACCGGCCGGGAGCCCGCCCCCGACGTGGCCGCTCCCTGGCGCGCTCCCGAGGGCGTAGAGGGACGTCGGGCCGTGGAAGCGCGGTTCCGGGACCAAGTGGCGGCTGCCGTCGGTCCGGACGCGGCCGGCCGGCAGCCCGTCAGTCCTTCCGGGGTGCACAACCGGGTGCTGACCGAGGTGCTGCGGCAGTACGTTGCCGGACACCCCGACCGGCGTGTCGACGTGCCCATCGCCTACCGGGACGGCTCCGCCGCCGCTGACCCGTTTCCCCTGCGGTGTCTGCGGCCGGCCGACGCGCTGCCCGCACAGGCCGACGTCACCTTGTGTCTGGCACTGCTGTCGATCCGGCACACCGAGATGGACGCCCGCATCGACGGTGCGTGGCTGCGCAACGCCGAGGTCTCCAGGCCCCGGCCCGCCGCGCAGACTGACGAGTTCGTGTACGCCACGAGCCTGGAGCAACTGGCGACCCTCACCGACCACGGGCGGCGTACCGCGGTCCTGCACCTGTACCAGACGGGACTGGACTGCGCGGTCGTCGGGTTCTACCGGGCCGTGACCGTCCATCTGCTGCGTCATCCCGGGTCTGTGGCCGTCGTTCCGATGTTCGCGGCGGCAGGCCGGCCGGGCGGCCCCGACCAGACAGTGTTCCATCAGGGAGAGCCCTGGACCGCGGAAGGACTGCGATGACCACTGAGACTCCCCGTGGCTCCTCCCTGCCGGACATGCGCCGCGCGGTGTGCAAGGACTGCGCCCGCGAGGTCGCCCTCGGCGACCGTCCGGCGGGCACCGAGTACTTCACCTATCCCGAGGCCTGGGCCGGCGGGCAGCTCGAACGCGGTGGTTCGCGCTCGGACCGCTGCCGGGAGCACCGCGCCGCCCACGTGGGGCACATCTCCGGCCTCTCCGTGGCCTACATCGATCTGCGGACCACCGGCGAGGTCGCCGACCGGAGTAGCCCCACCGGTCCCCTCGGGGCGCTCGGTCCGCTGCCCGAGGCCCACACCGTGGCCGACACCGCCCCCGTCGATTTGGGGGCGTTCGGATTCGGCATGGACGAGTCCCACATCCGGCAGATGCTCGATTCCCTGGCCGACCCCAGGCGGCGTGTCCTGGTCGTCAAGGCCGGCACCGGCACGGGCAAGTCCACCTACATGCCCTACCGGCTCCTCGATCCGCCCGAGGGCTGTTATCGCCTCATCGACAACGGACCGATCATCGTCACCGAGCCCCGGGTGCAGGCCACGGTCGGAGTGGCCACCTTCGTCGGTGAGCTCCTCTCCGGTGCCGACGGGGCCGGCCCCGGCTACCCGGTGGGCTACCAGGTGTCTGGCGACCGTCATCATGACGCGGCGTGCCGACTGGTGTACGTGACCGACGGCACCATGATCAACTGGCTGCGGGAAGGGCGGCTGGCCAGTATCGGCACGGTCATCGTCGACGAGGCGCACGAGCGGTCGACCAACATCGACTTCATCATGGGGTACCTGCGCCGTGAACTGGACCGGTACCCCCACCTGCGGGTGATCATCACGTCCGCGACCTTCGACGAGGACTTCTACCAACAGTACTTCGGCGGGGAGAGTGCCGTCGGCAAGGTGGTCGTCCCCGCGGTCAAGTCGATCGGTTACGGGTGGCCGCTATTCCCGGAGCTGGACGCCCCACCCGACCCCGCGCTGGTGGAGGCCTGGCGGCGGATGGCGCCCGAACTACGCCTGGCGGAAGGGCCACAGGCCACTGCCGAGGATGAGCTCGTCGCCAGCGCATGGCCTCGGTTCGCCCCGGCGCTCAAGGAGAGCGAAGTCGTCGACAGCGCCGACGTGGGGTATGTCGAGGACCTGCACGCCACCACCCGCGCGCTGCTTCCGCTGCGCGCTTCCACTCCGCTACCCGAGAAGCAGTGGCAGCGCGAGATGCCCTCCGTGCTGGCGGAGTTCATGGTCCGGCTCACCCGCGGGCTGGACGCCGCGGACATCTTCGGCGACATTCTCAGCTTTCTCCCCACCGCCAAGGCGATAGAGGAGGCCTGCGACCTGATCCGCGCCGGACTGGGGGACACCGTCGATGTGTACGCGCTGCTGTCGTCCTTGCCGGTGGAGGACAAGCGCGCCGCGCTGGCCGCGCGCCGCAAGGGCGACCGCCGCAAGATCGTCGTATCCACCAACCTCGCGGAAACGTCCCTGACCGTCGAAGGGGTCCGGTTCGTCGTCGACTCCGGTCTCATCGCCCAGTCGGAGTGGGACGTGGAGTCGGCCCAGGGGAGCATCAGGACCAAGGCACACTCCCAGGCCGGGATCAAGCAGCGCTGGGGACGGGTCGGACGCAAAGCGCCGGGCTGGGTGTTTCCCCTGTACAGCAAGGGCCAGTTGCTCAAGCTCACCGAGGACACCGCGCCGGGATCCACCCGTGAGAACCTCGAACGCTTGGTGATGACCGCCAAGATGGGCGGCCTGGACTCCGTCGTCGATTTTCCCTGGCCGGCCGCGTTCGTGCCCGAGCCGCCCCTCGCGCTCGACAAGGCCGCCGAAGCGTCCCGGAAAACCTTCGTCGACGAGCTGCGCCGCGCCGACCAGGCTCTTCGGACCAACGGCTCGCTCGACACGGGAGGCCATCCCACCACGTTCGGCAAGGAGCTCAATCGGCTCCAGGTGCTGGGCTCCACCGGTGCCGCCCTGGCTGTCATGCACGCCGACCGTCTGGCGTGTCTGCCCGAAGTAGTCTCCCTTCTGGCGCTGCTCACCACGCCCGCACGCCTCATCGGCACCACCGGTCTGCTCTTGACCGACTTCTCCTGGCCGGACGAATGGCGGCATGAAGCCGCGGAGCGCCATCGTGCCCTGGCCAGTGTCTGCGAGGACGACGCCGAACTGGTGCTGCAGATCGTCGCCGGCTGGGAACGCGCCGACCCCGCCACCCCACCGTGGGAGGCCTCCTCCGCACGGGCCGAATGGGCGCGGCGCTGGTGGGTCAGCGACGACCGGTTGCTGACCGCGGCCGCGATCCGCCGGGACATCATCGGCGGTCTGTCCCCCACCATGAAGGAGGAAGTCAAACGGTTCGTCGAGCCGTCGCTCCTGCGCCGCGCCCGTGGGGCCATCACCCGGGCCTTCGCCGACCTGGAGCACGTGCTGGACGGCTCGGCCAGCGGCAGTGACGCCACCACCGCTAGCACCGACTACAACGCCGTGCACGGCGACCACACCACGCCGTGCGCCGTTCATGCCGGGCATCTGACCGGACGGCCCGAACGAGTCATCCCCCTCGCGCGTCACCGGGGCCGCGACGGGATCCGGCTGGCGCACCTCGTCACCGCCGAACCGTGGGCACGCGGTGGGGCATCTGACAGCACGGGGCCCGCGGACGCCGTCCGCCTTCTGGTCCTCAGCGCCCTCCATGCCCGGCCCGAGCCGAGGCGCGAGGTCATCGCCGCCCTGCTGGAGGCGTGGCCGGCCGGCACCCGGGCCCTGCTGCGCCTCGAGCGGGACGCGGCCGGTCGGCCGGTCGCCGGACACGTCGAAGCCCGACACGCGCCGGCTCCCCTTCCCCGGGCCGCACAGGAACTCGCCGAACTGGACGCTCAGGACGAGCTGGCGCACAGCGGGGCGGCAACGCTTGTGGATGCCGCCCCGGAAACCGATCACAACTGGCCCACGAACGCCGAGCCCTTCCCTGACCTCGAGGCCATGGCCCGTACCACTGTCCTCGATCACCGTGACGTCGAAGCGGACGAGACGGCTTGCGGGCGGTGTCCCCGTTGCCTCGCCGGTGACCTGGCCGAGTGCGAGACCCCGCGGGCGGTCGCGGACGGTCGGGCGCCGGGCGTCCCTCCAGGGCACGGGCAGGCATCGTCGGCCGGGGGAATCGACGTCTCCCGGCCGTTCGTGCTGGCACAGGAGGGGGGCCTGAACGGGGATGGCTGGTACGAGGTCGTCGGCTACCACGTCACTCCCGACGGCGAACCGCTGCTCTTCCTGCGTCCCGACTGGCGCCGTCCCGAGGACACCGACGGTCCCGGGGCCCACCCCGATCTGCAGGCCGGTGACCACATCGAGGTGGTGGTCGGTCCCATGGTCAGCGATCACGACGGGGAGTTGCGGGTCCTGACGCGTGCCGACGCCCGCGGGCGGTTCCTGCTGCGAGAGGCCGATCCGAATCCGCCGCGGCAGGACGAGCGGGCCCAGCTCGCTGTGTCTCTTCACCGCCGGGACACCAGGCAGCTGGCCGACCTCCTAGAGGGGGCCACCGTGACCGCGACAGTCCTGCCGCGCAGCCAGACGGGGCATTTCACCGTCACGCTCGTGGACCTGGCCCACCAGCACGTCAAGGCGGCCACCAACGGGGCTCGTGATGTGGCCGGGGTGGTCACCGGCGCTCCGAACGGCGCCGGGTACGTGGAGGTCCGTCTGCTGGCCCACGACAGCCGGACCGGGCTGCGCCACGTGATCAGCGCATCGGCCGGTGAGCCACCGCCCGAGCCCGAGTCACCCATCGTCATACGCCTGTACCAGGAACGCTCTCGTCTGTCCTTGCAGGGACGGTCGCTGCGTCCCGTCGCGGACGTCGCCGAGCACCTGACGGACGCGTCCCTGATCGGCTTGCCGGACGGACCCCTACCGGAAGTCGGGGGCAGCGGAGTCTTCCTGAAGGCGGAGCGCGTCCTCAGCCGGGGCAGTGCCATCGAACTCGCCGAGCTAGACATGGACGCCACCTGGGTCCGCGACGTCTGGTTGTGGTGGGCCCGGAGCCGTCACCACACCCCGTCCCGTACGGAACCCGTGCTGCGTGCCGGCACCGACCGCGAGCCCGTCGACCTGCCTGCCACCGTCCGAGTGGAACTGCCTCCGGAACTGCGTCTGCCGGGGGCCGAGGTCACCTCCATGCATTCCGTGGGCACGCGGGTCAGCGCTGTCGTGACGGCCGCCAAGGCGGAGTTGGGCCGCGCCTGGCTGCGCCTGTTCGACGGCATCCCCGCCAGTGTCACCGAGCGTGACCTGGGGCTCGGACAGGGCACGATCGCCCAGGCCCTCGTCGTGGGAGCCGAGTTCACCGGGCTCGTGACGGGTGTCTTCGACCGGCAGGGATACGGCATGCTCACGCTCGGCCCGTTGAAGAACGCCGCAGAACCCCGCACGACCGATACGGGCCCTGGCAGGACCACCACCGGTCCCGCCGGGCAGGGAGCTGGCGGTGAGCCGAGGCCGGAGTCCGACCGGTACAGCGGCCCCGGACGGGGCGAACCGGCCAACGGCAGGAGGGAACCGGTCCTCACCCTGGCGGAGGCCTGCGCACGCTACCCGGTCGGATCATGGGTCAGCGCCGTGGTTCACCGCGTCAGCGCGGAGCTTCGCCGTGCGTGGCTTCGGCTGCCGGACGGGCTGACGGCGACCGTGGTCGCCGCCGACGTGGGCAGCCACGCAGTCCTGGTCCTGCCGCACGTCCTGACGCCGGAGCAGCAGGTGATCGGCACGGTGAAGGCGGTCACCCTGCACCGCGGCGCACCGCAGATCCAGCTGGATCTACGGAACGTGGACACTCCCTCCTTGGGGCAGCAGCTCGACAACGCGGGGGTGCGGGAGGGCGCCGTTTTCACCGGCCGAGTGCGCAACGCCCTCGACTCCGTGGGGGTGTTCGTCGAGGTGCTCCCCGGTTTCAACGGTCTGATCCGGGCACGTGACCTGGCACCGGGACTGCCGCCCTCCTCCTATGCGCGGGGCACGGAGCTGACGGTCTGTGTCGACGCGATCCACGAGGACCGCAAGCGTCCCGGCTTCCCCGCCTTCGGTCTCAGTCTCGAGTAGTGAGCCGAGGAAGCCGGGGGTGTCGGGGGTGTCGGGGGTGTCGGGGAAAGCAGACCGGGTCAGCCCGTCGTGGTGCGGTCGCGCTGGACCTCCGCCAGGAAGAGCTGGCAGAAGGCGCGGGCGGTCTCGTCGCGCCCGTGGGCGGCGAGATGGTCCAGGACGCTCCAGTAGTGCTCGTCCTGAGCACCGCGCAACGAGAGGGTGAACGACGAGACGTCGTCGCTCCAGCGCCGGATACGGCCGATGCCCTTCACCGCGTGGAAGACGGTGAGGGCTTCGAGGCTGTCGGCGAGAACCTCCGCCGCACGGGGCACCGGCAGCCCAAACTCGTCCAGGGCGGCCAGGTAGGTGTCGTGCAACTCTTCCCGTAACGCCCAGCCTTCCTCGTCGAAGGGCAACAGGGGAAGGTCGTCGATGACCGTGACGGCTTCCTGCAGCAGCGGGAGGGTCTTATCGGATTCCACGTCGATGAGAACCAGGCCGCCGTGGGGGGTGAGGATCCAGTTTCCGGGGTGGGGGTCCTTCTTGGCCACCACGGGCCTGCCAAGCGCCCCGAGCGGCTGTACCAGGTCCAGGAGCGCCTTCCTCAGGCCGAGGGACGCGTCGAGTTTGTCGCAGGCCTTGGTCACCTGGGCGGCCCAGTCCCTGGCATGTTGTGCGGTCGCGGTGCGGGGGGTGTCCGCGTCGTCCAAGACCCGCCAGGCTTGGAAGGCGGCGAGGTAACGCAGAGCCTCGGCGAAGTGGGGGAGCGGATCTTCTCCCCGGCCCGTGAGCCGGTCGGTCACGGTCGCTCCCAGGAGCCGTCCCTGCATGCGCCGCATGACATAGACGGCGTCCTGTTCATGGGGTGCTTCGAGCGGGACCAGTCCGAGGGGCTCGGGCAGTTGCCAGTGCACGGGAGCGTTCCGGTCGGTGAGCCACTGGCGCAGGCGTTGCGTCCATTCCCATTCCCGGGCTGCCTCTCCGGCGGCTAGTCGCTTAAGGACGATGGTCTGCTCGATTAGCCGGTGACCGTCGTTGAGGACAAAGACGCCCTGTTCCCCGGACCTCCGCTGTCCGCCGAGGACGGACGCGGCGAACTCGCGGTTGCGTGCGGCCAGTCCGGCCGCATGCGCGAGGAGCTCCGACCGGTCGCCCGAGAGGAGCGGCGCGGACAGGAAGGCGGGCGGCAGACCCAGCAGGCGGGACGGGTCGAGAGTCCCGTGGTGAGCCGCGAGGTCGGCGAGCTGCAGCACGGGCCAGGGCCAGGCGGGGTCGCAGACCGCCGCCTGGAGCGCGTATCCGGCACTGCGGGTGAGCTGGGTGTCGTCCGCGGTGATGCGGTGCAGCCGCTCGGCAGCGGCGGCGGCGAGACTGCGGTTCTCGCGGGCCCGGTTGCCGTCGGTGTAGGTCTCTTCTTTGAGCGCGAGGGCGCGCTCAAAGTCCTCGGCGTCGCGGTTCCTCGTGCCCCGCCGGTAGTAGGCGTCCCCCAGATGGCCGAGGATCGCGGTCCGATCCCGTTCCGGCCGGAGATCCACCGCCTCCACGTCGAGCGACTCGAGCGCCAGCGACTCCTCCAGGTTTTTGATCGCCAGTTCGAGCATGCGTTCGCTGGGGTTGAGGGAGTAGGAACGTAGGGCGGCCTCGCCCAGTCGGCTGTGGACGATGACCGGGTCGTAGTTGGGACGGACCACGGACGAGGGATTGCGGGCCTTGGCCAGTGACTTCTCCAGCCAGTCGACCGCCTCGCGCAGCAATCCGCTCGCGTCCTCGCTGTCGGTGTCGTCGCCGACAGCCAGTGCTTTGGCCAGGTCCAGAGCGCAGGCACCGGCATCGGCGTAGGCATCGGTGCCGGCGGGGGAGTCCAATGCGTCGAAGGTGATCCGGTACAGGGTCAGGGCCCGGTCGAGCGTGGCGGGTGCGACCTCTTCCTCGGTCCGGGCGAGCATCCGGGCGATGAGGGCTGCGTGACCCGCCACGTGGCGGTGCCCGGGCGGCGACAGATGCGGGTGGATGACGTCGGTTTCGATGCGTTCGAGCGCGTCCTCAAGCAGCAGACGGCTCCGGTCGATGCCATCCCCGGCGACCACGCTCCGGCACGCGCGGGCCAGGGCTGCACTCGGAATGGGGGCGTCGGACGGGAGCCGGATGATCTCCCGGGCGAGTCGGCGCACAGCGTCGGTGTCCCTGTCCTCCACGGCACGGTCCACCGACTCGTCGAGTTCCTGGACGCGCACCTGCGCGGCGAGGCGAGCCGATTCCGGCGAGGTGCCCAGCAAGGCGCGCGCCAGGTCCAGGTCGGCGGCCGAACCAGCCCGGTCGCGGCGTCGCTGCCGGACCCGGGAACGGTCCAGCAGGGCCGCGGCGATCACTCGCTCACTCATGTGCTCGGCGGCTTCGGGAGCGAGCAGATCGCTGAGCGCGTCCTCAAGCCGTGCGCTGGCGCGCCGGCCGACGACGTCGACGTCGAAACGGTAGAGCTGGTGCCGTACCTGTCCGCGCCGGGCCAGGAGGTATCCGGGGTGGGCGCCCAGGGCGTTCGGCGGTCCGGCCGTCTCCTGGGCGTCGGTGTACGCCTCTTCCGCGTCGCGCAGCAGCCGGAGCCCTTCGTCGAACTGCCCGCTGCGCAGCCGGACGAGGCCGAGCCCGGCCAGGACGTCCGCCCTCGTCGCCCGGAGCCGTCGCGAGGCCGGCGGACGACGGAGCCCCCGCAGGATGCTGTACGCCCTCTCGAGGTGCGCAGGAGTGCGCTCGGCTCGGAACAGACGGAGATGGATCTCGGCCCGGTAGGCGAAGTGTTCCTCGCTCTTGTCGCCTTGTTCGGCGAAGGCCGAGTGGTCTTCGGCGCGCCGCAGCAGATCGACGGCCTCGGGGTCGGCCTCGTCCCGCTCCCGGGCGAGCAGAACGCGCGCGATGGCGAGCTGGCCGTTCCAGGCGCAGCGCCGTGCAATCGGCATGCGTTGTCCGTTGCGGTCGACCCATTCGAGGGTGCGAACGGCCTCCCGCAGCAGGAACCGGCCGGGCTCTCGCTGTCCGTCCATGAAGAGTTTCTGCCCGAGGTGGAAGTACCTGCTGCCGAGCTGAACGGTGACCTCGCGCCGGGTGGCCATCAGGTGCATCCCTGCGGCCCTCAGCGCGTCGTCCAGACCCGGGCCGGGCCGGGAGAAGTGCTCCCGGAACATGTGCAGCAGAGGAATCCACACCACCTCGCGTGGTTCCTTGTTCCGGTGCTGTTCGGTGGCCTTCCAGGCTCGCACCAGGTCGTCGGGCGCCGGGTCCGCGATGACGGCGTCGAGCCTCGCGGGGCGCACGCACTTGCGCATGGCCCGTGACAGATCTCCCGGCAAGGGGACGCCATGTGTGTGCAGGTCGCTGGTGATGATGTCGAGCGGAGATGGCTGGGGTGCCTGGCCTGTCGGCCGGTCGCTGTCCGTCACCCGGCCATCGTGGCAGGCGAGTTGGGACCGGGCAATCGATCTGGACGACAGGGCGGGAAGGTGCTACCGGGACACTTCGGTACGGGCGCGGTCGACGAACCGGCGCACCTCCTCGCGCGTCAGGTCGGAGCGCTCCTTCATGGTGTCCAGGCTCTCTGCCTCCTTGATCGAGGAGACGGTCTCCCGTGCGGTCGCGGCCGACTGCCGTATGTCCTCGTCCCCAGCGAGCAGGACTACACGGTAGTAGGCGGTCCACATGGTGCTGCGCGCCGAGTAGACCGAGGTGGAGTCGTGGACGGCGCCACCGCGTTCGACGAACCAGCGGTCCATGAGTTCCCTGCGGAACTCCATGACCGCCTCCGCAAAGGCGACGTAGGCCGAGAGACGCTCCTCGTGCAGACGGGCCAGGGAGGTATTACGCCGCTGCATGAAATGCGTGACGAACGCACCGACCGCGGTGCCCAGCAGGGCCCCGCCGATCCCAGTCAGAGCGGAAACCATGTCAGCCATGGGGAGTACCTGTTCAACTAGCGCGGTCTTCAATCGCGGCGCTCGGCTTTCTGCCGATCTGAAACTGGCAGCTGATCGCCGACCCCGATGCCCGCTATCACGATCTCGGCACAGACTGGGACGAGCGCCGCACCCGTGAACTCGTCCGCCAGCTCGAACGCCTGGGCAACACCGTCACCCTGACTCGCAGCCAGGCCTGACCGAATGCCTCTCCGCCAGCTCCGCCATCAACACCCCGAGCACGGAGCAAGCATCAGCACGCCCTCGAGCCCTGTGATTTTCCGGACAGAAGCCCTGTTCGGTCACGTCACTTCACCGATTTCCGCCCGCACGCAACGATCGGTTTGTCTGGTCGAACAGGGTTCCTGATCGGGTGATCGCGACGTTGCTCGCTCCTCCATCTGTTGGCGTGGGGCTGTCCGATACTCATGGGTGCGACGGCGCCGATCTTGAACCTGAAGGGGATGCTCTGCCGGTCGAGCCGTCAGCGGCACCCTCGGACTGAGCGTCGCTGCACGCCCCGCACACATGGGGGGAATCTTGATCGCTATGAATTGGGACGCCGTTGCGCTGTCTTCTTGGCGACTCGCCGTGCTGGCCCTGGCTGGTCGCCCGCTCGGCCTGGTGGCATGGCCGGCGCTACTCCCAGAACCTCGGACGCAAAGGTCAACCAGGCGTGCGCGTCGGCGCCGTTGAGGTCGTCCGTCCAAATGAGCGAACCGTTCTGTCCGCCGCCTTGGTTGTGCGGAAGGATGCCGTTGTCTGCGTACCAGGCCTTCTTGAGCTCCCACTTCCGGGCGTAGTCGGGTAGGTCGAGCATGCCTGCGTGCTCCCAGTAGACCGTGCGGCCATCGCTGGCTGAAATCGTGAAATCGGGCAGGACGACGCGTCCGTCGGCACCGGTGAAAGGCCCCTCGTATTGCCAGTGACCTGGGGCAAGTTGGTCGAGAAGGCCGGCGATGATGACCTCGTTCTTCGACGCCATCGGGATGCCGCTTGCCGACACATGCATGAGCTTCCGGTCGAAGCGGCGGGCCATGCCCTGGACCTCGAGAGCTACTGGGTGTGGCGCGTCGAACAGGTCGGTCAGTCGGCGGGCCGTTTCCGAGCGCCAAGGCTGTGCGAGATCGCGTAGATCGGAGAGCGTGCCCTCGTGGAGGATGACGACCTTGTCCCTCTGCCTGGTCAGGGCGGTGTACATGAGTTCCCGGGAGACGTTCGCCCGGGAAGGTAGAATGAGGAAGGTCGTGCCGAACTCCGATCCCTGCGACTTGTGGACCGTGACGGCCCATGCGAGTTCCAGTAGCGCGTCATCGGAGTCCGTCGGCCAGTACGAGTACTGAAACCCGGTTTGGGAAGAGAACTCGACGCTGAGGCGCAGCTGGGACTTGGGCGTCTTCGCCGCTGGCGTGACGAATCCGATCGCGACGCCGATCTCACCGTTCGCAACGTAGTTCATCGCGTTCTGCTTGGGCCACGCGTTCAGGCGCTTGTTAGTGGTCTGCATGACCTTGTCGCCACGAACGATCAGCTCGGGTCCGATCGGCTTCGGGATGTTGCCGCGACGGGTGTCTCGTTGTGCCCACGTGGTGTCGTTTGACCGGTACGTGCGCTTGATGTGGCGGTTGAGCTCGACTGTGCCGAATGCTCGAGAGCGGGTCGGGGAGAGAATTTGCCAGTCCTCGGCATGTTCGCCCGCGCCTACCTGCCAGTTGAGGTACGCGCCGTTGATGACGCCGCCGTAGGTGAGCGCGAAGGCTCGCGCTGGGTCCGGGTCGCCATCGAGAACCAAGTTCTGCTTGAGCTCGTCGGTCAGCGCCTCGACGGCAGTTCTGTCGCCCCAAGGCACGTATCGCACGGTGGGCAAGTCGGGGTTGGCGGCCAGCTCTGCCCAGATGGCTTCGTCGCCTGCGCCCCGTGTGTTGTCGCCGAACCAGGCTGCCAGCTCAAGGTCGTGTCGGTTGCCGTGGCTCCCATCGGCGAGTTGGCGCCGAGGCACCTGGAGTTCGACGTAGCCCGGTGCCACCCGCACCCAGCCACTGAAACTGTCGGGTCGCAGCTTGTTGACGAGGTCGACGAAGGGGCGGCCTGCGCCGATCGGTGGGAGTTGGCGTGGGTCGCCGACGAGGATGAGTCGTTTGACACCGGTGAAGGAGTCGAGGGTGGCTGCGAGCATCTCCTCGGTGAGCATCGACGCTTCGTCAATGACGACCAAGGCGTAGTTGTGTCGTGGTTGCTGGTCTCCCCACACGAGGTACCGGCCGGTCTCTCCGTCGTACCTGTGAGTGGCGCTCAGGTGCGACGCCAGAGTCTTGGCGGGCAGCTTCACCTTGGTCTCCAGCTGGACCTTCGCCTTGCCGGTGGGAGCGAGAAGCAGCACATTGCCTGCGGGGACACCGGGATACTCGACCAAGGCGCGCAGCAGCGTTGTCTTGCCGGTTCCCGCCGGCCCGATGAGCACCGAGAGCGGGGCGTCATGAAGGGCCGAGAGGCCGGCGGCCTTCTCGGTGCGAGCGCGTTCCTCCAGTTCGTCGAGCTCTCCAGTGACGTTCTGGTTCCGGTCGAGCGCCCTGTCCAACACTGTTCTGGCGTCCGTGACCCGCCCGAGGCTGTCCCGGTTCTCTTGTGTCCTGATCCAGTCCCGGATGACGGAAGAGGTCTCGTCGAATCGTGTGAGCTTGTACGCGGGAGTGCCGTCCGCGAGCGACACGCTTGTCAGGGGTGACCACTCACTCCACTCGTTGACGCTGTCATGGTCCAGATCGAGACCCGCCAGGATGGTCTTGGTCAGCGCGGGCGGTTGAGCGAGCGGAACGTCGATTGCCAGAGCGATGGTCTCGCCTTCCGGCACGACTGTGTCGCCCTGCCGGCCTTGTCGCTCGAGCACGTCGGTCAACAATGCTTCGATCCGACGTCGATCGAGGTGGTCCTTCAGTTTGACGGCGTCAGGAACCGGAGGCTTCCAGGTGACGTGGGTCGGGGGGAAGAGGGCGCGGTCAATGGTCGTGAACGGCACGTGTTCCGCGCTGCCGTAGGTGCACGTGGAAGCGAAGTACGGATTTTGCAGCAGGTCCTCGGCCGTCATCTCGACCTCCGTGCCGCCTTCGAGCAGCATCTGCACCTGTGCCGGGGAGATGTCGAAGCCGGAGAGCAGGCGCAGCACAGCCTGACGCTCTGGCGTCACCTTCTTCCAGATCCTGGCCTGGAGGGCGCCGATGTGCGCTCTTATCCCACTCGGCGCGCAGGACGGGTCGGTAAAGAAAGCCTGGAGGAGGTCCCACGGGTCGGTGTCGTCACCCGCCTCTGCCATCACCGCTCGCGCTGCCACGTACGGCTGCTGGACACCGATCGCCTTGAGGAAACCCGGCAGGCCGGGGACAGGGCCGCGTAGCTGCCAGAGTCGCTCGATCTGGTCCTGTAGCCATTCGTAGCCGGCGTCAGGCAGGTCCACACCCAGTTCGCGCATGCCATCGGCGGCCGACTGCAGCGAGGTGAGCGCCTCGATGGCGGCATCGTCGGACAGGTGCTCGGTGACGTACGAGAACTCGACAACGCGGCCCTCGGGGGCCCACGCGAGCGCCATGTCGACGTCAATGCCCTCGTCCATCAGGGAGATGAGCTGCTGGTAAGGCAGCAAGATCCCATCGGCCATGTCGGCGCGAAGCGAGTGCTCGACAACCGTTTCCCACATGGCGGAACTGAAAGGCGGGTTCCCCGATTGGTTCCACATTGGCGGCGGGGTGACGCGGGTGACCCGTGCGGCGCCTACCAGCAGCCGGTCGGTGCGCTGCTCCTGAAATGGTGAGTGCTTCAGATAGGCGAAGACCAACGAGTCACCCGGGGCGACGGGCTCGAAGAAGGCATCCAAGATGGCACGTTGGTTGCCTCCATCCATCACCCACGGCGGGTTGGAGCGCAGCGCGGCGTCAACGGCATCCTCCGCGACTTGGTTGAACAAGGGGGCTCGCTCATGGCCGACCTCCTGCGCGAAGACCTCGCGGTTCATCCAGCGGAAGGGAACCGCCTCGAAGGCGTAGCCGGGGAGCGTGACGTGAGTGTCGTGGAGCATCCCCTGTAGCGCACGGCTGTGTCGGTACGGATGTTGCTTGACGACCGTGTAGCCGAGCGGAGACATGAACGTCGCTCGCTCGCTGAGGCAGGGGAGCTGGTTCTGATCGAGGGCGTCGATCCCGGCACCGGCGTGGGCGACCTCGAACGAGTCATCCCGGCCCTTGCCGATCGCGGTGAGCAACGTACATGACGAGTTCCCCAACGGGTCGTCGCAGATGAACTGGTCCCAGGGGCGGTCCCGCCACGGAACCCTCATCGACAGGTGTTGAATGCCAGCCATACAGGAGGTCTATCACCTGGTACGGACACACAGTCCGGCTTTCCGACCCTCTGTGGTCCTTCACCGCGTTCGCCCGTGCGTGGTGGCGCATCCGGTGACCGCGCTCCCGGAAGAGAAGCTGCACGGTCCAGGCGGTCAACCAGATGCGGTCGCTCACTCGAGCCAGCGACAGGCCGCTCTCGTAGAGTCGGACCGTAAGGAAGCAGATCTGGCGCTGGCTTCGGGCCATGGGTGCTTCTGGGGGGTGCTGTGGCTGCGGCAGGAGCCGAAGGCGAAGCGGCAGACGTCTCGTAGATCGATCTTCCCGCTGACGCACCGCGTCATTTCGTCGAGCTCCCCGAACCGGCCGACCAAGCATATGCATGGTGTGTGCAAGTTGTCGGGAAATGATCTCCGCCTGATTGGGAAGGTCCTGGAGAACGTGCTCGTATCCCCAGCTCAGACCCACCCGTGAACGGCCCACCGCAGCTCAGAACCCCCGCCGGGGAGATCCGGCGGGGGTTCTTCGGTGTTGTGCGGCGGCCCAGGGGGACGGGTCGCGGCGGTGGATGTCAGTAGACGATGACCCTCCAGCGCTCCACCCACCGCAGCCACTCGCCGCCCGAGCCGCGTACCTGGACGCGGTCGGTCCGGATCTGCCGGACGGTGCCGTAGAGCGTGGCGTGCGGGAGGTCCACTCTGACGACGTCGTGGACGTCCACGTCGGTCTCCACCGGCCGGGACCACGTGTGCGCACAGTGGTCGCAGGCGTAGCCGACCACATCGCGTCCCCCGACGGACATCGGGCTGCCCGGGCGGACCGCCTGCACGGAGCATCGGGGGCACGGGTCTGCGGTGTACTCACCCCTTACGCGCGACATACCGGGACGTCCTCACAGGAGCTTCGCGAAGCAGCGGCTGTCCTCGTGGAAGCGGTAGTGGCCGAACTTGACGCAGGGCTCGTAGCCGCTGGACGCGTACAGGGCGATGGCCTCGGGCTGCTTGTTGCCGGTCTCCAGGACCATGCGGGTGCGGCCCGCCGCCCGGGCGTCCGCCTCCAGGGCCCGCAGGATGCGGCGGGCCAGGCCGTTGCCGCGGGCCTCCCCGATCACGAACATGCGCTTCAGCTCGGCGTCGCCGTCCGAGTAGCCCTCGTCGTTCTCGTCCTGCGTGCGCCAGCCGCCGGTCGCCACGGGCCGGTCCTCGGTGTCGTACGCGATCAGATAGAGGCCGAGCGGCGGCTCGAACATCGTCGGGTCGAGCGGGGTGACGTCGCCCTCGTCCCCGTAGCGCACGGCGTACTCGGCCTGCACCTCGTCGTTGAGCTTGACGGCGTCGGGGTGGTCGAAGGCGACCCGGCGTATATCCATGCTGAATATCGTACTTCTATGCAGTAGGGGGTGATGGAGGGGTGCGCTGTGCTCGTCCAGTGTGCCGGTATCGTGCCCGGGTGCTCACTGTGACCTCTGTGAATGTAAACGGGCTCCGGGCCGCCGCCAAGAAGGGCTTCGTGGAGTGGCTGGCGGAGACGTCCGCCGATGTGTTGTGCCTCCAGGAGGTACGGGCCGAGCCCGGGCAGCTTCCGGAGGGCGTACGGCAGCCCGACGGATGGCATGTCGTGCACGCGCCCGCCGCCGCGAAGGGACGGGCCGGCGTCTCCCTCTACACGCGCCGCGAGCCCGACCGCGTCCAGGTCGGCTTCGGGTCCGCCGAGTTCGACGGCAGCGGGCGCTATGTCGAGGCCGACCTGCCCGGCGTCACCGTCGCGAGCCTGTACCTGCCCTCGGGTGAGGTCGGGACCGAGCGGCAGGACGAGAAGATCCGGTTCATGGACGAGTTCCTCGCCTACCTGAAGGGGCTGCGCGTGCGCGCCGCCGCCGAGGGGCGCGAGGTCGTCGTGTGCGGCGACTGGAACATCGCCCACCAGCCGGCCGACCTCAAGAACTGGCGGGCCAACCAGAAGAACTCCGGTTTCCTGCCGGAGGAGCGGGAGTGGCTGGGCCAGGTCTTCGCCGTGACGGAGGACGGGGATGGAGACGGGGGCGGCTACGTGGATGTCGTACGCGCGCTGCACCCCGGCGTGGACGGGCCGTACTCGTGGTGGTCCTACCGCGGGCGGGCCTTCGACAACGACTCGGGATGGCGGATCGACTACCAGGTCGCCACGCCCGGACTCGCGGCCCGCGCCGTCAAGGCTTTCGTGGAACGGGCGGCGACCCACGGGGAGCGCTGGTCCGACCACGCGCCGGTGACCGTCGTCTACGACCGCTGAACTGCCGGCGGATGATGTGCGTCCGGCGACCGGCGGGACCCGTTCCTGAGGTTCACGGTCGTTTCTGCAGGCGTCGGTCCAGCGCCATCGAAAGCTCCGCCTCCACCACGCTCTTCGCCAGGGGGCGTAGGCGCTGGAGGTCTTCCGGGGTGCGGTCCGCGGTGAGGACCACGTCGGTGAACAACTCGGCCAGGGCGTCGGCGTGTTCGCGTACGCGGCGGGCGGCGGAGAGGATGTCCGCGAGCGGGATGCCCTCGCGGACGAGCGCCGCCGAGGTCTCCAGGAGCCGGCGGCTGATGTGGACGATGTCCGTGCCGTCGGTGGCGAGGTAGCCGAGGTCCAGGGACGCGGCGAGGTTCTCCGAGGTGGCCTGGCCCGCGAAGACGTCGGCCAGTTCCTCGGGGGAGAGGCGGACCGGGGTCTCCTCGGTGGGTGCGCCGAGCCCCAGCAGTTCGCCCACGTCGCGGCCGTGGTCGAACGCCTCGGCCAGTTCCGCGATGCCGTTGAGGGTGTGGCCGCGCTCCAGGAGTGCGGCGATGGTACGCAGCCGGCCGAGGTGGTCCTCGTCGTACCAGGCGATGCGGCCCTCGCGGCGCGGTGGCGGGATCAGCTTCCGCTCGCGGTAGAAGCGCAGCGTGCGCACGGTGATGCCGGCCTTCTGGGCCAGCTCCTCCATTCGGTACTCCCGCTTGTCCGCCACATCGGCACCCTACGTCGTACCGCGGGTAACTTTCCTGGACGCGACCCCTACCCATCAGTACGGAGCTGCTCTAGTCTCCCCATTGCGCCAGTGTTCACTGGCGCGGTCGTACGCGGCATGGACGCGGCATGGAGGCATCGGGATGACCGAGCACGAACATGTACGGGTGGCGGTGATCGGCTCCGGTTTCGGAGGGCTGGGAGCCGCCGTGCGGTTGCGCCGCGAGGGCGTCACCGACTTCGTCGTCCTGGAGCGGGCCGACAGCGTGGGCGGGACCTGGCGGGACAACAGCTATCCCGGCTGCGCCTGTGACGTGCCGTCCCACCTCTACTCGTTCTCCTTCGCGCCCAACCCCGACTGGCCGCGCACCTTCTCCGGGCAGGAACACATCCGGGCCTATCTGGAGCACGTCACCGACGTCTTCGGGCTGCGGCCCCATCTGCGCCTCGGCTCCGAGGTGAAGCTGATGACGTGGGACGGCGAGCGACTGCGCTGGGTGATCGAGACCAGCAGCGGGACCCTCACCGCCGACCTCGTCGTGTCCGCCACCGGGCCGCTCTCCGACCCCAAGGTGCCGGACGTTCCGGGGCTCGACACCTTCCCCGGCAAGGTCTTCCACTCGGCCCGCTGGGACCACGACTACGACCTGCGCGGCAAGCGGGTCGCGATGATCGGCACCGGGGCATCGGCCATCCAGATCGTGCCGGCCATCCAGCCCGAGGTCGCGCGGCTGACCCTCTTCCAGCGCACCCCGCCCTGGGTGATGCCGCGCGTGGACCGGGCCGTCAGCGGCGCCGAGCGCCTGCTGCACCGGACGCTGCCCGTCACCGCCCGGCTGCGGCGCGGACTCCTGTGGGGCATCCGGGAGTTGCAGGTCCAGGCGTTCACCAAGCGCCCCGACGAGCTGGGGCTGGTCGAGCAGATCGCCAAGCGGAACATGTTCCGGGCCATCAAGGACCCGCGGCTGCGGGCCAAGCTGACCCCGTCCTACCGCATCGGCTGCAAGCGCATCCTGCTGTCGAGCACGTACTACCCGGCCCTCGCGAAACCGAATGTGGACGTGGTCGCGAGCGGACTCCGCGAGATTCGCGACTCCACCGTCGTCGCCGCCGACGGCAGCGAGGCCGAGGTCGACGCGATCGTCTTCGGTACGGGGTTCCACGTCACCGACATGCCCATCGCCGACCGGGTCGTCGGTGCGCACGGCCGGACGCTCGCCGAGGCGTGGTCGGCGTCCGGCATGAGGTCGCTGCGGGGCGCGACCGCCGCCGGATTCCCCAACTGGATGACGATCATCGGGCCCAACACGGGCCTCGGGAACTCCAGCATGATCCTGATGATCGAGTCCCATTTGAACTACCTGGCCGACTACGTTCGGCAGTTGGACGTCCTCGGCGGCCGGGCCGCCCTCGACGCGCGCCCCGGCGCGGTCGACGCCTGGAACGCCCGCGTCCAGAAACGCATGGAACGTACGGTCTGGTCCACCGGCGGCTGCAACAGCTGGTACCTCGACGAGAACGGCGTCAACACGACCGTCTGGCCGGGCACGACCACGGAGTTCCGAGGTGCGACCAGGCACGTGGACCTGGCGGAGTACGACCTGATCCGTCCACCGGTGCCCACACCTGCACCCGAACCCGAACCCGAATTCGTACCGGCATCGGCCGCGCAGCCCGCGCGACCGGCCGCCCGTACCAAGAAGAAGGCCGAGGCAGAAGCATGAGCCGACCGACGCGCGAGGTCTCCGGTCCCTACGCGCCGCCCGTCCCCGCGCGCGAGCTGACGGCGGTCTCCGCCGACGGCGCGCGGCTGCACGTCGAGGTGCACGGAGCCGTCGACGACCCGGCCGCCCCCGCGGTGGTGCTCGCGCACGGCTGGACGTGCTCGACCGCCTTCTGGGCGGCGCAGATACGGGAACTCGCCGCCGACCACCGGGTGATCGTCTACGACCAGCGCGGGCACGGGCGCAGCCCCGCCAGCCCCGCGTGCAGCACGGACGGGCTCGCCGACGACCTGGAGGCGGTGCTCGCGGCCACCCTCGCGCCGGGCGAGAAGGCGGTTCTCGTCGGGCACTCCATGGGCGGGATGACGCTCATCGCCGCGTCCGAACGGGCCGGGTTCCGTGCGCACGCCGCCGCCGTACTCCTGTGCAGCACGGGCAGTTCACGGCTGGTCGCCGAGTCACTGCTGCTGCCGATGCGGGCCGGTCGGCCGCGCACCTGGCTGACGAAGCAGATCCTCGGGTCGCGGGCGCCGCTCGGGCCGGTCACACCGCTCGCCCGGCGGATCCTCAAGTACGGGACCATGGGCCCCGGTTCGGCGCCTGCGATGGTCGAGGCGTGCGCGCGGATCGTGCACGCGTGTCCCCGGCAGGTGCGGTACTCCTGGTCGAAGGTGCTCGACCTGCTCGATCTCGACCACGCGGTACGGGAGTTGCGCGTCCCCACCGAGGTCGTGGTGGGGACGGCGGACCGGCTGACGCCCGCCGTGCACGCACGCTCCCTGGTCGCCGCGCTGCCCCACTGCGTCGGCTCCACCGAGTTGCCCGGCATCGGGCACATGACCCCCATCGAGGCACCCGACCTGGTCACCACCCGGATACGGGCACTCGTCGCCACCTACGCAGTGATCAAGGAGGGCGTATGAACAAGGTCGGTCTGCAAGGACAGGTCGCCGTCGTCACGGGGGCCGCGCGGGGCGTCGGGGAACTCCTCGCCCGCAAGCTCTCCGCCCGCGGCGCCATCGTCGCGCTCGTCGGTCTGGAGCCCGAGGAACTGAAGGGTGTCTCCGAGCGGCTGCACGGCGAGAGCGGGTACTGGCATGCCGACGTCACCGACCACGAGGCGATGGCGGAGGTCGCCCGCGAGGTGAAGGCGCGGTTCGGCAAGGTCGACATCGTCGTCGCCAACGCCGGTGTCGCCAACGGCGGCCCGTTCGTGGACTCCGACCCGGTCGCCTGGCGGCGGGTCATCGAGGTGAACCTCATCGGCTCGGCCGTCACCGCCCGCGCCTTTCTGCCCGTCCTCATGGAGAGCCGCGGCTATCTGCTCCAGGTCGCCTCGCTCGCCGCGATCACGCCCGCGCCGATGATGAGCGCGTACTGCGCGTCCAAGTCGGGCGTCGAGGCGTTCGCGCACAGCCTGCGGGCCGAGGTCGGCTACAAGGGCGTACGCGTCGGGGTCGGCTACCTCTCCTGGACCGACACCGACATGGTGCGCGGGGCCGACCAGGACGACGTCATGCGGGAGTTGCGCCAGCGGCTGCCGTGGCCCGCCAACAAGACGTACCCGCTGGGGCCGGCCGTCGACCGGATCGTGACCGGGATCGAGCGCAGGTCCAGTCATGTGTACGGGCAGTGGTGGCTGCGCGGGATGCAGGGGGTACGCGGATATCTTCCGGCGCTCATCGGGACGGTCGGGCAGCGGGAGATGCGGCGGTTCGCACCGCGGCTGGGGAGTGTCGGGACGGGGCTAGTCGGTGCGGGCGGGGAGGCTGACGAGACGGGTCGGAACACGGTGCGTCACCGACCGTAACTGACCGAAATGCGCGTGATGTCCGGGCGTGTCACGCTGGTCGAGGCCCGATCCCCTCACCCAAAAACGGGAGTGAACCTCATGGCCATGAAGGACCAGTTCCAGGACAAGACCGAAGAGCTTCAGCGCAACGCGAAGCAGAAGCTCGGTGAGCGTCGTGACCAGGCGGGCGAGCGTGGGCAGCAGATGCCCGAGCGTGAGCGGCCTGCCGAGCGTGAGCGTCCGGACCGTGAGCGGCCCGAGCGTGAGCGGGCGGAGCGGCGCTCGCCCGAAGGTGCGCGGGAGCGGCTCGACAAGTTCGACGTCTGAGACGTCCGACTCGGTTGAGCTGACGCTCTGTTCGGCCTTCGGTCTTGGCCGGAATTGACGTGGGGTGCCCTCTTCTCTGGGGCGCCCCACGTTTTTTGTCGTCTGCGGGCTGGAAGTCGTCTGCGGGCCCGTTGTCGTCTGCGGGTCGGTGGGGGCTGGTCGCGCAGTTCCCCGCGCCCCTGAAAGACAAAAGATTGCGCAGTTCCCCGCGCCCCTGAGGGGTGGGGGTGCCCCGTAAGGGGCGCGGGGAACTGCGCGGTCGGCCACGACGTGCCCGCAGGTGCCAGCGGATCGGTCAGTGTCCCCGCCGGGGCGGGGGTGCCCCGTAAGGGGCGCGGGGAACTGCGCGGCCGGCCACGACGCGCCCGCAGGTGGCAG
This sequence comes from Streptomyces sp. NPDC017991, assembly GCF_044328075.1. Classification (NCBI taxonomy): domain Bacteria; kingdom Bacillati; phylum Actinomycetota; class Actinomycetes; order Kitasatosporales; family Streptomycetaceae; genus Streptomyces; species Streptomyces sp. NPDC017991. Next base: position 63,596 of record NZ_JBIRGP010000003.1, read on the forward strand.
CGGATCGGCCGGCCCTCGCCGGGGTTCCGTAAGGGGCGCGGGGAACTGCGCGGTCGGCCACGACGCGCCCGCAGGTGGCAGCGAATCGGTCAGTGCCCCTGCCGGGGCGGCAGAGTGGGACGGGATCTGTCGGGGAGGTCCGTGTACAGGGGCGGCGTGGCCGCCGGGTGGAGGGTCAGCAGGTCCAGGGCCAGCCGGACCGCGTCGTCCAGCTGCGCATGCCGCCCCTCCGCCCAGTCCAGCGGCGTACGCAGAACCTCCAGGTCCGGAGCGACCCCGTGGTTCTCCACGGCCCACCCGTACGCGTCGAACCACGCCGCGTTCATCGGAACCGTGATGACCGACCCGTCCCCCAGCTCATGGCGCCCGGTCATCCCGACCACCCCGCCCCACGTGCGCTGCCCCACCACCGGCCCCAGCTTCAGCAGTTTGAAGGCCGCCGTGATCATGTCGCCGTCCGAGGAGGTCATCTCGTCGGCCAGGGCGACCACGGGCCCGCGCGGCGCGTTGGACGTGTACGACACCGGCCGCGCGTTACGGGTCAGGTCCCAGCCCATGATCGTACGGGTGAGTTTCTCGATGACCAGCTCGCTGATGTGGCCGCCCGCGTTGCCGCGTACGTCGACGATGAGGGCGGGCCGCGACACCTCCATCCGCAGATCGCGGTTGAACTGGGCCCAGCCCGAGCCGCCCATGTCGGGGATGTGCAGGTAACCGCACCGGCCGCCGCTCAACTCCCGTACCACCTCCCGGCGTTTGGCCACCCAGTCCTGATAGCGCAGCGGGCGCTCGTCGACGAGGGGGACCACCGCCACCCGGCGCGAACACCCTGCGCCCCCCGAGCCCTCCGCCGGGATGAACGTCAGCTCCACCGTCGTACCGCCCGCCCCCGCGAGCAGCGGGAACGGACCGGTGACCGGGTCCACCGGCCGCCCGTCCACCTGCGTCAGCCGCGCGCCCTCGCGGATGCCCGTACCGGCCAGCGGGGAGCGTGCCTTGGAGTCGGAGGAATCACCGGGCAGGATGCGTCTGACCACCCAGTTCCCGTCCCTGCAGACGAAGTTGGCGCCCAGCAGCCCCTGGGGCCGCTGATAGTGCGGCGGCCCTTCGCTGCGCCGCGCGGCGACCACGTACGCGTGCGAGGTGCCCAGTTCGCCCAGCACCTCGCGGAGCAGGTCCGCGAACTCGTCGGGGGAGGCGACCCGTTCGACCAGCGGCCGGTACTGGTCCAGAACACCCTGCCAGTCGATGCCGCACATGCCCGGTTCCCAGAAGTACGCGGGGATGAGGCGGCCCGCCTCGGCGTACGCCTGGCGCCACTCCGCGGCCGGGTCGGCCTCGTGCAGGATGCGGCGCAGGTCGATCCAGACGGTCGTGTCGCCGTCGCCCGGCTCGGTGGACGGGACGGCCCGCAGCTCCCCCTCGTCGACCACGACGAGACGGCTGCCGTCGCCGCTGGGCGCGAACCAGTCCAGGTGCTCGACGAGTTCGGACTTCTTCGCCTTGGCGAGGTTGAAGTACTCCAGGGTCGGCCGGCCGCTGGTGTCGTCCGGGTTCGCGAACGTCTCGCCCAGCGCCCCCGAGATCGGCCAGCGCAGCCAGACGAGTCCGCCGCCCGCGACCGGGTACAGCGCCGAGTACTTGGAGGCCGTGACCGGGAACGGCGTCACCCGGCTCTCCAGCCCCTCGGTCTCGACGGTCACCGTGCCGCCCCCCGCACCGCCCCCGTCCCCGCCTCCACCTCCGCCTCCCTCGTCGTCCAGGCCGCCGGCCGCCGGACGGCCCTCGGGGGTGAGCGCGAACGGGGACGGGGTCGCCGAGGACAGCGGTACGAGGTACGGGCGGCAGCCCAGCGGGAAGGAGAGGTCGCCGGTGTGGACGTCGTACACCGGGTCGAAGCCGCGCCAGGAGAGGAAGGCGAGGAAGCGGCCGTCGCGGGTGAAGACCGGGTTCTCGTCCTCGAAGCGGCCGTTGGTGACGTCGACGACCGTGCGGGCGCCGGGCCCCTCGATCCGCGCCAGCTTGATCTGGCGGAGCGTGCGGCCGATACCCGGATGCGACCAGGTCAGCCAGGTCCCGTCGGGGGAGAAGGCGAGGTCGCGTACGGGCCCGTTGACGGACCGGACGAGTTCCGTGACCGCGCCGGTTCCGTGCGCCTCGGCCGAACCATCTGCTCCGCCCGCCCTGTCTGTCCCGCCCGTCCCGCCCGTCCCGCCCCTCTCGCCCGTCCCGCCCTCCTCGTCCACGGTGAGCAGCAGCAGTCGGCCGTCGTGCGAGGCGATCGCGAGCCGTTCGCCCTTCGGGTCGGAGACGAGTTCCTGGACGCGGCCCAGTTTCCCGGCGGCCAGCCGACGGGGCTCGCGTGCGCCGGTCGCGCGCGGCAGATACGCGATCTCGACGGCGTCCTCGCCCTCCGCGTCGGTCACGTACGCCACCTGCCCGCCGGAACCGAGCATCTCCGGCAGCCGGACGCGGACGCCCGGGGTGTCGGCGATGGTGCGGGCCGGGCCGTCGCGGTGCGTGAGCCAGTACAGGCTGCCGCGGACGACGACCGCGCCGGCCCGGCCCGTCTCGTCCACGGAGATCCCGTCGACGTGCTGGGCGGCGGGCACCTGGTAGGGGCGGCGTCCCGCGCGCGGCCCGCCGAGCCGGACGTCGAGGCGGCGGGGCCGGGCGTCCGCGGCCAGTTCGTCGACGATCCACAGCTCGCCCGCGCACTGGTAGACGACCCGGGTGCCGTCGCTCGACGCGTGCCGGGCGTAGAAGGCGTCGTGGTCGGTGTGGCGCCGCAGCCCGGAACCGTCGTGCAGGCACGAGTACAGGTTGCCGACGCCCTCGTGGTCCGAGAGGAAGGCGATCCGGTCGCCGACGAACATCGGCGAGTCCAGATGCCCGTCGAGGTCGGCGAGGACGCGCCGCCCGTGCAGCCAGAGCCGTCCGGTGGCGCCGCCGCGGTAGCGCTTCCAGGCGGCGGGCTCGTGCGGGGGCGTACCGGTGAGGAGCAGCGTCCTGCGCTCGCCGTCGAAGTCCGCGACCGCGATGTCGGAGACCGGGCCCCAGTGGAGCTTGCCGCCGGGGCCGCCGCCGACCGGCACGCTGTAGGCCCAGGTGAAGTAGGAGAAGGGCTCGCCGTGCGAGGCGACGGCGAGGATGTCGCAGTCGCCGTCCGCGTCGGGGGGCGACCAGCCGCAGACCTGGGTGTCGGCGTTGCCCCAGTAGGTGAGCCGCCGGGCCGGTCCGCCGTCGACCGGGGCCAGCTGGATCTCCGGCGCGAGACTGCGCCAGGTCGTGTACGCGAGGTGCCGCCCGTCGGGGGAGAAGCGCGGATGGCTCACTTTGGTCCGGTCGACGGTCACCCGCCAGGCACGTCCGGGCCCGTCGAGGGGGGCCACCCAGACATCGTCCTCGGCCACGAAGCAGAGCCGGTCCCCGCTGAGATGCGGGAACCGCAGGTAGGAGGGGGAGCCGCCGGCCCGGGCCCGGGCCCCGGCCGCGTACTCGTGCCCGTTTCCGCTCCCGCTCCCGTGCCAGTTTCCGTTCCCGTTCCCGTTCTTGTTCGCGTCGCTCACCCACCCATGCTTTTCCGGTGGGCGGGGCCCGGCAACTCGTGGTTGCGAGGACGCGCGTGACCCACCACACGTACGAAACGGTTTCGTTTCGTTTACGCGCAGGGTATCTTCAGAGGAGTACGAGACAGTTTCGTTCGAGCGGAAGCGGTGAATGGGATGGCTGAGACAGCAACGACGCGTCGCAGCCGGCTCACGCCCGAGCGCGAGGCCGAGTTGTACGAGGCCGTGCTCGACCTGCTCCGGGAGGTCGGTTACGACTCCCTGACCATGGACGCCGTGGCGGCCCGCACCCGGTCCAGCAAGGCCACCCTCTACCGCCAGTGGGGCGGCAAGGCCGAACTGGTGGCCAGATCGGTCCGGCACCACAAACCGGTCGGCATCGCCAGCGTGGACACCGGCACCCTGCGGGGCGACCTCCACGCGATGATCACCCGCCAGGACGACTGCGAGATGGAGCAGAACTCCTCCCTCATGCGCGCCCTGGGTACGGCGGTCCACACGAACCCCGACCTGCTGGCCGCGCTGCGGGAGTGGCTGGTCGAACCGGAACTGGACGAGATGCGCCAGGTGGTGCGGCGTGCCGTCGACCGTGGTGAGGTCCGTGCCGACAACCCCGCGATCGACTACCTGCTGCACATGATCATCGGGTCCTTCGCAGCGCGGACGATGATCGACAACGAGCCGCCGACGCAGGCGTTCCTCTCCTCGTACATCGACGCGGTGGTCATCCCGGCCCTCGTCGCCTGACCCCACCTCCCCCGGGGAGCCAGGCGGTGGCGACCGACTTCTTCCCCTTCCCCTTGTCCTTTCTCTTCTTCTTCGCCGGCCGGTCTCGCGGCCAGTGCCGAGCAACTCGTTCGCCTGCCCGGTACACGCACCGCTAGCGTGCCGTGTATGACGACGAGCGCCACTGACGGCACCGAAGAGTCCGGAGCCCACCCCCGTTTCGCCGAGGCCGCGCGGAAGCTGGGTCTCGACGACCTGCTTCCGCGGATCCGCCGCTTTCCGGAGGCGACCCGTACCGCCGCCGAGGCCGCCGCGGCCCTGGGCTGCGAACTCAGCGAGATCTGCAAGTCGTTGATCTTCGCGGCGGACGGCGTCCCGGTCCTGGTCCTCATGGACGGCTCGTCCCGCGTGGACCTCAAACTCGTCCAGCACGCGCTGGGCGCCGAGAAGGTGACCCGGGCCAGGGCGGACCTCGTACGCGAGACGACGGGGTACGCGATCGGTGGCGTACCCCCCTTCGGACATCGCAGCAAGACCCGTGTCCTGGCCGACCGTTCACTGCTGGACCACGACCTCGTGTGGGCCGCCGCGGGCACCCCGTACTCCGTGTTCCCGATGGCCCCGAGGACACTGATCGACCACGCCGGCGGCACATTGGTGGACGTCCGGGAGCAGACCGCGTGACCCCGCTGGTCACCGCGGCCGTCCTGGTCGCGGCGGTCACCCACGCCGGCTGGAACGCGATAGCCCACCAGATCACCGACAAACTGGTCGGGTTCACGCTGATCGCGGGCGGGGGAGCGCTCATCGGGCTGGCCATGGTGCCGTTCGTGCCGTTCCCCGCCGCGGAGGCCTGGCCGTACCTGATCGCCTCGGCGGTCATCCACGTCGCGTACTACGTCCTGCTCATGCGGTCCTTCCGGCTGGGCGACTTCGGCCAGGCGTACCCCATCGCGCGCGGCACCGCGCCCCTGGTGGTCACCCTGCTTGCGGCCCTCTTCGCGCACGAGGTGCCCGACGGCTGGGCGGCGGCGGGCATCGCCGTGTCGTGCGCGGGCCTGACCGGCGTCGCGTTGTGGGGCCTGCGCGGGAGCCGGCCGAACTGGGCGGCGATCGTCGCGGCGCTGGCGACCGGCCTGACCATCGCGGCTTACACGGTCGTGGACGGCCTGGGCGTACGCGCCTCGGGCTCCTCCCTCGCCTACATCGCCTGGCTGATGGCGGTGGAGGGCGTGGTGGTCCCGGCGTACGCGTTGTACCGCTGGCGCGGCCAACTCCTCGCCGTACTACGCCCGTTCGCCGGGGTGGGCCTCCTCGGCGCCGCACTGTCCGTCGCCGCGTACGGCCTGGTCCTGTGGGCCCAGACCCGAGCGGAACTGGCCCCGGTCGCGGCCCTGCGCGAATCATCGATCATCGTCGGCGCGGCCATCGGAGCCGTCTTCTTCAAGGAACGGTTCGGTGCACCGAGGATCGCGGCGGCGGGCCTGCTGGTGGTGGGCATCGGCCTGATGCTGCACGCGGGTTAGGCCCGCCCCCGAAAGGGGCGCGGGGAACTGCGCGACCAGCCCCCACCGGCCCGCAGCCGACGCTCGACCGTCGCCCGGGGCAGCGGTGCCGACAAAGGCGCACCCACGGCGGCAGTGGACCCATGTGGTTCACTACGTGCGTGCTGCACGAATCGGTCCTGCGAACCCTGGACCTGCCGGTGGCAGACCGGTTCGAGGCGTGGACGCAGCAGTTGGGCCGCACGCACGCGCCCATGGAGCTCGCCAGCGACCGCGCGGCCGACTACCGCGGGCACCAGCGCGTGATCGGGCTCGGGGACGTGACGGTGTGGCCGGCGACCTTCGACCACCTCGTCTTCCGCCGCACCCCGAAACTCGTCCGCCGGTCCGACCCCGAGGCATTCCACCTCTCCCTGCTGCTGCGGGGCGAGGGCGAAGCCGCCTGGGGCAGACAGCAGGCCGCGTACGGGATACGCGACTTCCACATCAACTGCTCCTCGCGGTCGTACGAGATCACCACCGGCCCCGACCCGGTCACCATCGTCGGGGTCGAGATACCGCGGACGCTGGTGGCCCTGCCGACGGGCCACGCCGACCAGGCGATCGGGCGCCGGATATCGGGCCGCGAGGGCACCGGCGCGCTGCTCGCCCAGTTCCTCGTCCAACTCGCGGCCGACACCAACCCGTACCGGCCCTCGGACGCGCCCCGCCTCGGCACGGTCGTCGCCGATCTGATCACCGCGGTCTTCGCGCACGCAGTGGACGAGGACCCGCGGCTGCCGCCCGAGACGCACGACCGGACGCTGTTCCTGCGCGTCAGGGCGTTCATCCACCGGCACTTGGCGGACCCGGACCTGACCCCCGCCCGGATCGCCGCCGCGCACCACATCTCACGCAGCCACCTCTACCGCCTCTTCCAGGCCGAGAACGTCTCCGTGGCCGCGTACGTCCGCGACCGGCGCCTGGCGAACGCCCGCCGGGACCTCGCCGACCCGGCCCTGAGCGCGACACCGGTCCACGCCGTCGCCGCCCGCTGGGGCTTCCCCCGCGCCCCGGAGTTCACGCGGGCCTTCCGCACCGCCTACGGTCTCCCGCCGGGCGAGTTCCGCAGCCAGGCGCGGTCCGCGGACGCACGGGGCCGTGGACGCCCGGCCAAGTAGCTGGGGACCGACGGCCAACGACAGACGGACGCGCGCCGAGCATCCTTGTGATCACCGCGATACGAGCGGGCCCGAGGGGGGCTTCGGGACGGCTGGGCCGGAGGCGTGCCAGGATCGCGGGGGTGTCCTGGCCGCCTCCGCCACGCCGGTCGCGAGCCGCACCGAGCGTCGGCAAGGCCCGCCCGAACGCGGGACGTGACACGATCCGCCTACGCGGCCAACGCCGCCCGCAGCGCCCGTACCAACCCCTGTGCCCGCGGATCCGCCGTGACCGTCTTTCGGAAGCCGTTCGTCACGTAGGCGAAGGCGGTGCCCGACTCCGGGTCCGCGAAGCCCAGGGCGCCGCCTCGGCCCGGGTGGCCGAAGGAACCGGTGGCCAGGAACGGTGACGCCGAGCCGTGGAGCATGTAGCCGAGGCCGAAGCGGGTGTTGATCACCAGGACGCGGTCCGGGCCCGCCGACTCCTCCGTGCGGGCCGCCGCCAGGGTCGATGGAGTGAACAGGCGCGTGCCGCCGTCCACTTCGCCTATCAGGGACGCGTAGAAGCGGGCCAGCCCGTCCGCCGTCGCGATGCCGTTCGTCGCGGGGAGCGCCGCCGCCCGGTACGCCGGGTCGTTCTGGTCCGGGAACGGGGTGATCGCGGCGAAGGCCCGCCGGGTGAGGGAGGCCGGGTCCTCGTAGGCTTCCACCACCGACTGTTTCGGGCGTGCCCGCAGGCCCCCGTCGCCGGCCGGGGTCTCCACCCGCCCCACCCTGCCGACCCGGGCCGCCTCCCCGTCCGGCAGCCCGACCCACAGGTCCGCGCCCACCGGACCCGCGATCTCCCGCGCGATCCAGTCGCCGATGCCGTCACCGGTGACGCGCCGCAGCAGTTCGCCGGTCAGCCAGCCGTACGTCAGCGCGTGGTAGCCGTGGTCCGCGCCGGGCTCCCACACCGGGGCCTGGCGGGCGACCGCCTCGGCGCCCCGCAGCGGGTCCAGCGACTCCTCCGCCGTGAGCGGGTGGTCCAGGACCGGCAGCCCGGCCCGGTGCGAGAGCACGTGCCGGACCAGCAGCCGCTCCTTGCCCGCCGCCTTGAACCCGGGCCAGTACTCGCCCACCGGCGCGTCCAGGTCGAGCTGCCCGCGCTGGTGCAGGAGCAGCAGGGCCGCCGCGGCGACCCCCTTCGTCGCCGACCGCACGATCTGCGCGGTGCCGCGCGCCCACGTCTCCGTACCGTCGATGTCCTTCGTGCCCGCCCACAGGTCGACGACCTTGTGGCCGTCGCGGTACACGGCGACCGCCGCGCCCCGGTCCCCGAGCGTCTCGAAGTTCCGTACGAACGCCGCCCCGACCGGCTCGAAGCCCTCGGCCACCGAGCCGTTCACATCCACCACGTCCGTACCCCTCACGACTCGCCGCTCACGCCGCGCCGCGAGCGTCACGCGCCCATTGTCACCGAGCGCGGGTCGAAGCCGAACGGCAGCTCCAGGCGGTGCTCCCGCATCAGCGCGTCGTCCGAGAGCAGCTCGCCGGTCCTGCCGTCCGCCGCGATCACGCCGTCGCTGAGGATCAGGGCACGGGGGCACAGTTCGAGGGCGTACGGCAGATCGTGCGTGACCATGAGCACGGTCACGTCCAACGAGCGCAGGATGTCGGCGAGTTCGCGCCGCGAGGCGGGGTCGAGGTTGGACGACGGCTCGTCGAGGACGAGGATCTCCGGCTCCATCGCCAGCACGGTCGCGACGGCCACCCGGCGCCGCTGGCCGAAGGAGAGATGGTGCGGGGGGCGGTCGGCGAAGGACTCCATGCCGACCCGTTCGAGGGCCGTGCGCACCCGTGCCTCCAGCTCGGGTCCCTTCAGCCCGGCGGAGGCCGGCCCGAAGGCCACGTCCTCGCGCACGCTCGGCATGAAGAGCTGGTCGTCCGGGTCCTGGAAGACGATGCCGACCTTCCGCCGGATCTCCGCCATGTGCTTCTTGCCGACGGGCAGCCCGGCGACCGTGACCGTCCCGGCGCCGCCGGTCAGGATGCCGTTGAGGTGGAGCACGAGGGTCGTCTTGCCGGCGCCGTTCGGGCCGAGCAGGGCCACCCGCTCACCGCGGGCGACTGCGAAGTCCACACCGAAGAGGGCCTGATGCCCGTCGGGATAGGCGAAGGCCAGCCCGGCCACCTCAAGCGAGGGGGCGGGGGGCGCGGACGGGAGCGGAGGGGGCGAGGTCACAGGGTCCATCCCAGCAGACAGATGACGAGTGCGGCGCACGGCAGGGCGAAGGCGTACGACCACTGCGCGCGCGACGCGGTCACCTCGTCGATGAGCGGCATCGCACCGGTGTACCCCCGGCTGACCATGGCGAGGTGCACCCGCTCCCCACGCTCGTAGGAGCGGATGAACAGGGCGCCCGCGGACTTGGCGAGGACGCCCCAGGAGCGGAGGCCACGGGCCTCGAAGCCGCGCGACTCCCGCGCGATCCGCATCCGCCGCATCTCGGCCGCGATGATGTCCCCGTACCGGATCATGAAGGACGCGATCTGTACGAGGAGGGGTGGCAGCCGGAGCCGCTGGAGGCCCAGGAGGACTTCGCGCAGCTCGGTCGTCGAGGCGAGCAGCACGGACGCGGCGACGCCGAGGGTGCCCTTGGCCAGCACGTTCCAGGCGCCCCACAGGCCGTTCACGCTGAGGGACAGACCGAGCACGTCCACCCGCTCGCCCTGCGCCACGAAGGGCATCAGCACGGCGAAGGCCACGAACGGCACCTCGATCAGCAGCCGCTTCAGTACGAAGCCGGCGGGGACGCGGGCCGCGTACGCCACGCCGGCCAGCAGCAGCGCGTACAGCCCGAAGGCCCACATCGCCTCGCGCGGGGTCGAGACGACGACCAGTACGAAGGCGAGGACGGCGGCGAGTTTGGTGTGCGGCGGCAGACCGTGCACGGGCGAGTGTCCGTGCCGGTAGAGCCGGTGCGCGTGGCCCGCTCCCATGTCAGACGGACTCGCCGAGCTGGGAGCCCGACGTGGACGGGGCGTCGGAGGAGGGGTCCTCCGGCGTACGGCGCCTGCGGACGGCCCAGAAGACGCCCGTGCCCGCGACGACCGTGGCGCCCACGCCGATCACGCCCGCGAGGCCGCCGGAGAGCCGGCTGTTGGTGAGGCCCTCGACGCCGTAGTCGGCGAGCGGCGAGTCGGCGGCGGAGTGGTCCTCGGCCTTGGCGTCGATGCCCTTGTCGGAGGCGACCTTCTCCAGGCCGTCGGGGTTCGCCGAGGCGTAGAAGCTGACGAAGCCGGCGAGGACGAGGGAGGTGGCGAGCCCGGCCAGCCACACCCTGCGGTGGGACCGGGCGGCGACCGGGACGGGCTCGGCGGCAGGTGTGTCGACCAGTTCGCCGTTGACCCGCAGTTTCAGGGGCGTGCTCAGGCCGCGGGCCCCGTACACGAGGTCCGGGCGGACGGCGATGACGGCGCCGACCGTGAGGGCGGTGATCGCGGCCTCACCGATGCCGATGAGGACGTGGACGCCGACCATGGCGGTGAAGACCTGCCCGATCGGGACGTCCGTCGTGCCCCCGATCGCGTAGATCAGGGTGAAGGCCACGGCGGCGGCCGGGACGGAGATCACAGCGGCCACGAACGCCGAGACGGTAATGGACCGACGCTTCCTGGGCAGGAGTTTTACGAGGCCGCGGAAGACGGCGTAGGCCACGACCGTGGTGACCACCGCCATGTTCGTGATGTTCACGCCCAGCGCGGTGAGGCCGCCGTCCGCGAAGAGGATGCCCTGCATGAGGAGCACGACCGAGACGCAGAGGACCCCGGTGAAGGGGCCCACGAGTATCGCGGCGAGCGCGCCTCCGAGCAGATGTCCGCTGGTCCCGGCCGCGACCGGGAAGTTCAGCATCTGCACGGCGAAGATGAACGCGGCGACCAGTCCCGCGAGCGGGGCCGTGCGTTCCGCCCCGCTCCCGGCCTCGCTCGGCCGGGAGGTGCCCGCGAGCTCACGTCGGGCGCCGCGCAGGCTCACCGCGACAGCCGTGGCGGCCACGACTCCGGCGGCGGCGGAGACGGGCGCGTTGATGAATCCGTCGGGCACGTGCATGGAGGGCTCCGCTTCCGGGGGCAGGCCGACTGGCGATAACCGTTCGATGATAGTGGCTTAATGCGAACAGCTTGCAAGAGCGAGGTGACCTCGAATACGACTACGACTCATCTGGGAGCGCATATCGGAAAATATGCGACATTAGAGAAGGATCAGTTCAAAGAGGGAGCGATCGATGTCCGCCGTTGAGCAGTACGCGCGCGCCCACATCGTGACGGACGAGGCGCAGGATCCGCCCGCCGTGCCGGTGGCCCTTCGATACGACCCGGAGGCCGACCCCCGACGGGTGCACATCATGCTGCCCGGCCACCACGAGTGGGTTTTCGCCCGCGACCTGCTCGAACAGGGGCTACGGGCGCCGGCCGCCGCCGGTGACGTACGCATCTGGCCCTGCGGCCGGGTCCAGGCCGTCATGGAGTTCCACTCGGCGAAGGGGGTGGCGGTCGTGCAGTTCGAGGCGAAGACGCTGATCCGCTTCCTGCGCCGGACGTACACGGCCACCCCCGTGTCGTCGAACTGAACCGGCGGCCTCCCCCGGACCGGTTCAGCCGCCCCGGAGGGCAGGGGCCGTACCTCCGCAGACAGCGGCTGTACGTGGGGCTGTGGCGTACGTGGATCGACAGCGGCCGTAGGTCAGCCGGCGGCGGCCGTACGCGGTCGGCGGCGGCCTTCGTCGGTCAGCTGCCCGCCTTCAGCAGTGCCGCCACGATCGGGCCGGCCGTCTCGCCGCCGTGGCCGCCCTGCTGGACCACGCCCGCGGCGGCCAGATCGCCCTTCCAGGCCGTGAACCAGCCGTTGGGCTTCTTCTGGTTGTCGACCTCCGCGGAACCGGTCTTGGCCCCGAAGTCGGGGCCGAGCCCGGCCATGGCCTCGGCCGCCGTACCGGCAGCCGCCGTGTACCGGAGGAGTTCCTTGAGCTGGGCCTGCGTGTCGGCCGACAGCGAGCGGGACCCCTTCGCGAGCGTCCGGTCGTCGACGGTCGGAGGCACCAGATAGGGCTGGCGGAACGTGCCCGTCTTGGCCGTGGCGACGACCGACGCCATGTTCAGCGGGTTCATCCGCACCCCGCCCTGCCCGATCAGCGAGGCCGCCTTCTGGGCCTGCGACTGCACCGGCACCGAGCCGTCGAAGGTCGGCACCCCGATCGCCCAGTTGTCCATGCCGAGGCCGAAGACCTGCTGGGCCTGCTTGGTCAGGTCGTCGTCGCTCAGCTTCTTGGCCTGGCTGATGAAGGCGGTGTTGCAGGAGCGCGCGAAACTCGCCTTGAACGTGCCGCCCTTGATCTCGAACTTGTCGTCGTTCTGGAACTTCCAGCCGCCGTACGTCGAGTACTTGGGGCAGGGGTGCTCCTTGTCCACCGACGCGAGCCCCTTGTCGATGAGCAGCGAGGCCGTGACGATCTTCATCGTCGAGCCGGGGGCCAGCGAGCCCTGGAACGCGGTGTTGAAGCCGTGCCCCGAGTTCGCGACGGCCAGGATCTCGCCGGTGGACGGCTTGATCATGACCGCCGACGCCTTGGACTTGGCGGCCACCTGCTGCTCGGCGGTCGCCTGCAGGGCCGGGCTGAGCGTCGTACGGACCGTGCCCGGCGTGCCCTTGCTCAGCTCCAGCAGCGTCTTGTCGGGGTTCTTGTCGGAGGCCCCGGTCTTCTTCGTGCTGTTGCTGTCCGCGTCGCTCTTGCCGTTCTTGTCGCCCTCGGCGTCCTCGGAGCCGGCGCGGATCACCCGCAGCTCGACACCCGCCTTGCCGCCGGCCTTCTTGCCGTACTTCTCCCGCAGACCGTCCAGGACCGTCCCGAGGGAGGGGTACTTGGCGGTGGTCAGCTCGCCGCCGTCCCGGTCCAGGGCCTTCACCGGGGGCGTCCCCGCCTCGCCGGTGACCAGCTCGTCGCCGTCCTCCAGCTCCGGGTGCACGACCGCCGCATGCCAGTCGACCAGCGGTTTCCCGTCCTTGGCGCGCCGCACGACGGTGAGCTGGGACTCGTACGCGAGAGGCTTGGTCAGGGTCTTGTACGCGACCGTGCCCTTGACGGCGAACGGCACGGTGTCCTCGGAGCGCTTCTTGGCGGTGAGCGTCACATCCTCGATGTACGCCTCCTTGCCGTAGCCCGTGAGCAGGGTGCGCGCCGCCGTGGTGTCGTTCGTCGCGGCGGCGGCCTTCTCGACGTCACCGCTCTGCCAGGCCGTGAGGAAGGCGGTGGCCGTGGACTTCACCTCGGCCGCCGACAGCGGGCCGCTCTTCACGGGCTTCGCGTCGGAGGCCGAGCCCGCGTCGGCCACCGCGCCGCCGCCGTACAGGGCGTAGGCGCCGAGCCCCGCACCGCCCACGACAGCGGCGATCATCCCGCCGATGACGGCGGGCCTGGTCCTGCCACGCTCAGTCGCGCGCCTTCTGTTCCCCACGGCTTCCTGTTCCTTCGCTGCTTCCCCGACGCCCCGACCGGCCCTCTGCGAGTCCCCGCCCCTGCCGACTGTACGAGTCCCCGCACACTCCGAGTCCCCGCACGCTCCCGAGCCCCCCGCACACTCCCCGAGTCCCGGTCGGCTCCCGAGTCCCGGCCGGCTCTTCCAGAACGAGAGTCACCACCCTAGAGTCCCGGCCTGTGAGGGTGAGTTCAGCCGCCTGTCCGTAGCACAGCTGCGACAATCGGACCGGCCGCGTCCCCTCCGTGACCGCCCTCCTCCGTCATCGCCGCCGCCGCGATGTCGCCCCGGAAACCGGTGAACCAGCTGTCGGACGTCTCCTGGCCGTCGACCTCGGCGGAGCCGGTCTTGGCGCCGATGTCACCGCCGAGCCCGGACATGGCCTGCGCGCCGGTGCCGCTCGTCGCGGTGAGCCGCATCATCCCCTTCAGCTGGTCGACGGTGCCGGACGGCAGACCGCGGGCGGTGGCCAGCTGCCGGTCGTCGAGCTTCGGCGACACGAGGTAGGGCTGGCGGAACGTGCCCGTGATCGCGGTCGCGGTGACCGAGGCCATGTTCAGCGGGTTCATCTGGACCTCGCCCTGGCCGATCGCGTTGGCGGCGCGGTTCGGGCCGCCGGACGCGGGGACGCTCCCGTCGAAGGAGACGATGCCCGTCTTCCAGTCCTTGCCCAGGCCGAACCGCTCCTGGGCCTCGGTGGTGAGCGACTCGTCGGTGAGCGGGCGCTCGTCGGAGCCGTCGATGAGCTTCACGAAAGCCGTGTTGCACGAGCGCATGAAGCTGTTCGCGAGCGTGGCCTTCTCGTTGGGCTCCATGCCCGTGAGGTTCTTGAAGGTCTGGCTCTGCCAGGTCGCGGTCGGCGGACAGGGCGCCGGGCTGTTCATCGCGGTCACGCCGTTGTCGATGAGCATCGCCGCGGTGATGATCTTCATGGTGGAGCCGGGGGCGACCTTGCCCTGGAACGCCGCGTTGAAGGCGTCCCCGCGGTGGTTCGCGACCGCCAGCACCTCTCCGGTGCTGGGCTTCACGGCGACCACCGACGACTCCGCGTACCGCGTGACGGCCTTCTCCGCGGCGGCCTGCGCGCCCGCGCCGATCGTCGTACGCAGCTTGCCGGCCCTGCCCTTGGCGAGCGTCACCAGCGTGCTGTCTCCGACGCTCTCGCTCTGGTGCTGGATCGCGAGCTCGACACCGGGTATGCCGCCCGCCTTGTCGCCGTACCGCTCGCGCAGGGTGTCCAGCACGGGCCCGAGGGAGGGGTACTTGGCCTTCGTCAGGACGACGCCGTCGCGGTCCACGGCCTCGATGGGCGGGCTCGCGGCCTCGCCCGTGACGAGTGTGTCGCCGGTTTTGAGATCCGGGTGGAGAACGGACGGCTGCCAGTCGACGAGCGCCCGCCCGGTGGTCTTCCCCCGCACGACGGCCAGTTCGCCGCTGTACGTCAGCGGCTTGCTCTTCCCCTCGTACGAGACGGTGGCCGACACCTCGAACGGCACGGTCGCGCCCGTCGCCTTACCGGGCGTTATCTTCACTTTCCCGATGTGCGCCTGGCCTCCGTAGGCGATGAGCAGCTCCTTGGCGGCCAGGGCGTTGTCGGTGAGGTCCGCGGCGGTGGCGGCATCGCCCTGCTCCCAGGCCGCGAAGAACTTCCCGGAGGTCTCCGCGACCTCGTCGTCCGAGGGCGGCCCGGTCTTCTCGGCACCGGCGGACGAGGACCCTCCGTCCCCGCTGACGGCGCTCACGATGTTGTACGCGCCGTACCCCGCGCCCCCCACCAGTACGGCGAACACCCCGCCGACAATGCCGACCTTGACCCCGCTCCGCATCTCGCGTCCCCTCCCCGATCCTCCCCGTGCGCCGTTCTGAACGCGTTCAGAACGGCGTCCCTGCGTCGCACTGTATGCGGGGAGAGTGACGGATGGGGGTGCTGTTCCCCGATTGTTAGGCGCGCGGACCCGGTCGGCGGACGGCACGGGCCCTGCCCGCGCCCGCCGGTCAGGGGGTGCACGCCTCGGCGATCGCGAGACCGTCCTCGTAGAGGTGGTGCCGGGTGATCCGGCCGCCCCTGACGGTGAGGTGCAGCGCGAACGGCCCCTCGAAGGACTTCCCCGTCGCCCGCACGGTCCCCGACAGGCGCCCCGTCAGCACGGCGTCGGCGCCGTCGACGAGGAAGACGTCGACGGAGGCGCGCGCGTCCTCGGGCACGATGTGCTCCGCCAGTTCCGTGAACTGGGCGGCGCACTCGGCGGCGGTGGAGCGCGGCCGGATCCACGGCACGCCGGGATTCTCGGCGAGCATCCAGTCGACGCGCTCGGCGAAGATCCCGGCAAGCCGCCCGGTGTCCCCGGCGAGCCGGGCGGCGAGGAACTCCTCCACGACGGCGCGGGTGGCCTCCGCGGGGGCTGTGGCGGTGGCGGCGGACGTGACGGACATGACGCTCTCCTCGCTGCTGCGGCGCTGGATCACGGGGCCCTGGTGGGGGCCCCGTCGATGTGCCTGAGTGCTTGATCCTGCCGGGGGCGGGGAGAGCGGTCGATTACTCCGGGGGTAATGGGCCGACCGGGCTCAGGTCTCCCAGACGTGTAGGGCCGTCGGCTGTCAGTTCGGCAGTCGCCAACGAGGCCCTTCCGGGTGCCCCAGCCAGACGATCTGGTCCACGTCCGTGACGGTCATTCCGAATGATGTCTGGTCGGGTGACCCCGCCTCCTGCCAGGTCATCAGCGCGTCTTCAACCTGGTCCCACAGGCTCAGGGGCCCGTCTTGGTGGACGGTCCAGCCGGTTCCATGTGGTTCTGTCCAGGCCTGGGAACCGGTGGCCACGTCGAGGAGAATCACGTCGTCACCCATGCGCATCAACTCTGCCGAGGGTGCGCCGAGTTGCGCCACGAAGTGCCCGGTCCATTGGTCGAGCAGCGCGGGAGTCACGTGGACGGAACGGGTCCTGCCCGGGTGAGGGAAGAAAAGGGGGTGGGGAGGACGCTCGTGCGGACGGGCGAGCATGTACGAGACGGCGTCCTCGGTGAAGCACCCGCGCGCGACTCCCTCGTCGTCGAGGGTGAGGCGGATCATGCCGGAGGCGAGCATCCAGCCGCTTAGAGTGGTGATGATGCTGCCGCCGTCGCGGAGCTGGAACAGCCATGAGGGTGGGATGCTGCGTACGGCGCAGGTGGCAACGACGGCGTCGTACTCGGCGCCTTGCCGATGGCCTTGGAGGCCGTCGCCGGTGACGAGGTTCGGGCTGTGTCCCGCGGCACCGATGCGGTCGGCGGCGAGGGCCGCGAGACGCTCGTCGAACTCGATGGAGTAGACATTCCCGCCGCCCAGACGGTGGCACAGTACAGCAGTCGAGTAACCGGTTCCGGTGCCGATCTCCAGCACCTTGTCGCCGTCCCGCAGTCCGGCGAGCTCGATGGTCCGCATGACGAGGGAAGGCAGAGTGCTGGAGGAGGTCGGGCGCCCGGAGCGCGGGCCCGAGGCGTCACCGGCGGCGATGCCGTCCACCTGCGTGACCCAGGTGGTGTCCGAGTAGGCCAGGCGAAGCCATTCGTCCTCACCGAGATCTTCGCGGCGTGCGGGTTTCCATTGCGTTCCGTGCGGCCGATAGATCGTTGAGCCGAGGAAGAGTTCGCGGGGAACGTCCTCGACAGCGGCTCGCCATGCCACGTCCGTCAGCAGACCTTGGGCAGCGAGGGCGTCGGCGAGGTCCTTGCGGAGAGCAGCGGTGGCGGTCATGGGGTGTCCCGGTGGGGGTGCTGGAGTTCGTCGGCGATGGCTGCTGTGATGCGGCTTGTGACGGGGTCCGGGAACCAGGCGTACTGCCCGTTCGGATTGCACTCGTACCACCACCAGCGGCCGTCCGTGTCGAGTCCGAAGTCGAACGCGCCGTAGACGAGGCCGAAAGCCTGCATGTAGGTCCGTACGCCTGAGGTGACATCGGGCGGAGTGCCGATCGGCGTGTAGGTGAGGTCGTCGTAGTGGCGGCGCCAGTCAAGGCCCGGAGAGCCGTCGATGCGTACGGGAAACAGGCGGTCGCCGACAGCGGTGAGACGGATGTCGGCCCTCTTGTCCACGCACTGCTGGAACAGGTGCATGGTCTGTGCGACGCCGGCCCCGAGTGCGTCCGTCTCCACCTCCTCGACCCACACGGTGAGCGCGTGCCCGTCAGGGTCGGAGTAGTCGGTATTGTGCAGCGGCTTGTAGACCGTCGGTCCGTACTCGTCCGTGAACTGGCGAGCGCGTCCTGGATCGTTGGTGAGGAGTGTCGGGGGTACGCGGAGGCCACAGCGGGCGGCGGCGGCGAGCTGAGCGGGCTTGTACTCCGCGTCCCGGTTGCGCCAGGGGTGGTTGACGTAGTGCGCGCCCGGCAGAGCGGAGAGAAGGCCGCCCAGCCCATAGCGGGCCTGATCCATGCACCAGCGGGCGTCCTGGCCGGCCAACCCGTTGGGAGCGTTGTACGGACCAGGGCGGCGCCAGTACACCGAGCGAACCCGGTCGAGAGCCACTGCCCGGGTCGTGGTCCGTACGTCGCCGGTGAGGCCGACATCACCCACGCGCGCGTCAACGGTGACGGCAGCCGGAAAGTCGCCGGGGTCGAATCGCACGACCGGAACCGACCGACGGTTCAACTCCTCGATGACCCCATCGGCGGTCGCGTCGTCGAGCTGGGTGACGACAAGGACGGGTGACGCGTTCAATCGCTGTCTCCCTGCTGGTCCGCGCCTTCGTCGGAGGTCCCGTCCAGGCTCGTTCTCGTCTTCGTCTCCTTCGACGTCTCGGACCGCTTGTGCCGGTCCAATGCGGGAATGTCCAGTCCGTCCGGCCCCAACCACCGTCCGGTCTGCGTCTTCATGTCCAGCACCACTGTGGCCGGTACCAGAACAGCGGCGTCAGGAAACGGCCGCATCCGGGTCAGGCCGAAGGGAACGGGGATCGGTTGGTTCACGATGCTGGACTCACCCCGGGAGCGGGCGTTGGCCGCTGCCACACCCGCGCTCAGTAGTGCGGTGAGGGGCACGGGCTGGAGCGAGTCCCGGAGAGCGTCCCCTTCGCGTCCGTCGTCCATCGGGCGCAGCTGTACGTACGGGCCGACGAAGTCCATGATTCTGCCGATCGTCTGTTGCCGGGCGTCCTCGACGGTGTCGCCGAGGCACGGCTCGTACTGCGCCTTTGCCACCGGCATCCCTCCATACGCGGGCACCGTGTTCGGCGTGGGCGTGATTGCTTCAGGCATCCGTGATCCCCTCTGTCGGCCTCTGATCACAAGTCAGATGGTGAGGGCGGGCAAGAGCCACAAGTACCCCGGCGAGGGGCGGTCGACTGCTCGTCAGACAGCCGAGCACCACTGTGCGAAGTGTGTGAGGCTCTCCGATTCGGCACGCTTCAACCTGCGCAGCGTGGCGGCGTCCTCACGGACCCACGGGTGTTCGCGGGTGTGCTGAGGGGCGATCCGGCGTGCGACCTTCAGCGATTCGAAGGCGGGGTCCGCGAGTCCTGACCACAGCTGGGCGCGCGCCAGTTCGATGTGGAAGCCGGAGCGCCGCTCGGCCGGGAGGTCGGTTGACGGCTGCCATCCCCGGGCGAGTGTGAGGGCACGCCCCACGTGGTCGGCCCCGAGGCCGACCGCGACGGACACCTCGTGGACGCGGACGGAGTGGGGTCCGAACGCGGTGCCGTAGTAGACACCCTCGGCCGTCCGGTCCGCGAGAGCGTGAGCTTCGGCGAGGTGGATCTGTGCGGCGGTGGCGTCACGTGCCCGGCCGGCGATGACAGCGGCCCGCATGTGGAGGGCACCCTTCGCCGCTTTCTCGGATGCCGTGTTGGGGACGGGTGCGCTGTCGATGGCCTGTTCCAGGGTGCGAAGCCCCGTGGCATGGGCGCGAGCCGCGAAGAACGTCTCCGTCCGTACGTAGGCCACGGCGGCGGTGAGCAGCGGATCTTCGGCCTCGGGCACGATCCACCGCATGAGTTCGACCAGCCGGGCGGACAGGTCGAGGGCGCCGAACTTGTAGGCCACGGCGTCCGCCGAGCGGTAGGCACCGACCAGGAGTTCGGCCAGTTCACGCCGCTCGTGGGCAGAGGCCGCGTGGTAGGCGCGGGCGAGTTCGGTGAGCAGGTCGGGCAGCTCACGGGCCATGCGCGTGTACTGGGCGGCGAGGCGCCAGTGGACGGCTTCGGCGACTGTTGCGCGCAGCTCGTGCAGGGGACGCACCGGGCCGTCTTCCGGGATGTCATAGGCGGCCAGTGCGGCGGACAGCGCGGGCAGTGCGTCGTGGACGGCGGTATGTGTTGAACGTCGGTCGGTGCGGAGCAGGGCTGGGTCGACGCCGAGAGCGACCGCGACGGCTTCAAGGGTCGCGTCGCTCACGCCACGTTCACCGCGCTCGATCTTGCGAATGGTGCCGAGGGCCACCCGGGCCGTGTCGGCGAGTCGCTGCTGCGTCATCTTCGGGTGCACGACGCTGCGGTAGTAGGCGATACGCCGGCCTACTCCACCGTGAGCGGACGGTGTGGACATACGGGCTCCGTTCGGTACGCCTGGTCCGGACGGTACTCATATCTGCACGTGGCGCGTGTGCGAACAGCCAAGCAAGTCCCGGGCGGGTCCGAGGCCTTCTGTGCCGCCAGTCGTCAGCTCGCGATGATCGACGTGAGTTGGGTGAGGCTGTCGATCCGCCAGTCCGCCGCCGCCACCAACTCCGGTTCGTCCGCCCACAGGTGTCCCCAGGGCCCGCGGCGGATGTGTGCCGCCCGCAGCCCGGCTGTCTTCGCCGGGAAGATGTCGTTGGCCGGGTGATCGCCGACGTACACCGTCTCTTCCGGCGCGGCCTGCGCCACCTCCAGCACGCGCTCGAAGAACTCCGGCTGTGGCTTGGCCACACCCCAGTCGCCCGACGTCACGATCAGGTCCGCGGGCAGGCCCAGTGCGCGGAGCAGTTCGCCCGCACGAGAAGTCTGGTTACCGGCGATGACCACACGGATCCCGAGCCTGCGAAGCTCGGACAGCGCGGGGCGGACGTCATCGTAGAGATCGGCTTCGTCGAGCATCTCCCCACGACCTGCGGCCTCGCGCGCCCGGTACTCGGCGGAGAGATCGATCCCAGGCCTGGCCAGACGAACGGCATCGGCATTGTCCCGACCCTGGGCGACGACGGCACCGACGAGGGCGGAGAGAGTATGGCGAGGAATATCGAGCCAGTCGGCCCAGGAGTTCCAGTGACGGTCGTCGCGGGTGATGGTCTCGCCTACGTCAAGGACGATGGTGGCAATCACCCGGGGAGCCTACGGCTTTCCGGCGGGGGGTCCACCGACGGCTCCTGCATGGCCTTCGGCCTCAGGAAGGGCTTTGGTCATGCCCTGCCGGACACACAACAACGTCCCCCGCCGGACGTCTGTCGGCAGGGGACGCCTCGCGCGCTGTGGTCCCGGAGCGCGCACTCAGACCCTTAGCCCTGACCGAATTGGTCTAGTTGCCCCGACTTGGCGGCGGCGATCAGCGCCGCGACCTCACCGGGCGAGTAGACCAGGGCCGGACCTTGCGGCGCCTTACTCTGCCGGACGGCAGTTCGTCCGTCGCCCAGGGCTGCGAACTCGAAGCAGTTTCCGTCGCCGGTCGAGATGGACTGCCACTCGACGTCAAGCGTCGATGAATCCGGTATGACGTGCTCATTCATTGCGCTACTACCCCTTGCTGGTAGTGGTTCCTGTGTTTCTCGATCAGCTCAAGTGACTCGGGGGCGCTGGGTGCTTCCGAGTTGAGACGCCTGAATACCCTGCTGTATTCCTGCACGTCGTGAACGTCTTCGAGGATTCTGTTACGCGTCAATCCATCAAGAAAAACGACGTCCGGTTCCCAGCGGACTGGGAATTGGAGGATCACGAACGGTTGGATCAGAGCCGCATGCAGCGGATGCTTTTCTGGCAGCACTTGCAAGTTGATCGAGGGGTTTTGCTCGCACGCTTTCAGCACGTGGTCGAGCTGTGCCGCCATGACGTCCGGCCCGCCGATCACATGCCTTAGAACGCTTTCGCTGATGATGCCCCAGAACACAAGTGGTTCCGCGCGTGTCAACACAGTCTGTCGCCGTTCGCGGATCAATAGGCGCGCGTCGCGTTGTGCCTCCGTGAGTCCCGGCATGTGCTGCGAAAGGACGGTCGCGGCATAGTCGTACGTCTGCAGGAGTCCGGGAAGGAGGACGGGCTCTGCGTTGTACAGCTCTGCCGCATCCTGTTCCAGCCCTACGTAGTCCGCGTATTGGGCGGACACAGTCGACCTCAGGCGGACTTCCCAGCCATCGCGGGACGCTGTCCGGCGACGCACTTCGCACAGGTGTGAGCGCCACGAACGGTTATCGATCTTGTACCTGTCAAGCAGCGTCAACAGGTCCGGCTCCGACACACCGGACCAACCGGTTTCGATGCGGGACAGTTTGGCTTTCGACCATCCCAACTCCCGTGCGACGGCTTCCAGGCTGCCGTGTCCTGCCTCCTCGCGCATGTCGCGGAGGACATGAGCCAACCGGACCTGACGCGCCGTAGGTTCCTTGCGCGCTCCCACTTGCACCTCCCCTAACCCTCGCTGGCCTGCGTGTATTTGACAGTGCGCACGCCAGCGAACCATGCCCCGCGGCCTAGTTGACACCCCCTCATCCGAGCGAACCTGCGGTGGAAGGTTGCACGTCTACCTCCGAAAGGTGCAACATTCCACGTAGTGCCGCAGTGTGATCGAAGCGGCACCCTCCGTACTCGCACGCCCTATGGGGGATGAGCAGCCGTGCCCAAAGCTGTAACTCGTCATCAGTATCCCACCGGCCCGGAGTCGGTAGCTCTTGCGCGTAAGGACTGCCAAGACTTCATTTCTCAGTGGTCGGATTCTGCCGCTTACGTTTCTGTGAGCGATGATTTAACGCTCATCGCAAGCGAGTTGGTGACCAATGCGATTCAACACGCACCCAACAACGGGCCTGTAAGTGTTGTAGTCGAGCGCTACGGCGACACCTTCCGCATCGAGGTGCGGGACGAAGGGTGCGGAAATCCGGAAGTCCGGCCGTCGTCTGAAACATCGGAACGTGGCAGGGGCCTATTCCTGGTAGAGGTCATGTCGAGTTGTTGGGGGGTGGAAAAGGGAGTGCTGGGGGTGACCGTCTGGGCGGAGGTGAGAATGAAATAAGGCGCTACCTGTTACATCGCAGGACCCTGTCGGGCAAACCTCTATTTCTCCAGAGGCGGTACTCGATGTGGCAGAGGTCGGGGTAGCCCCCTGCGCAATTCGTGAGCCTCCGCACGCGCCCAACCTAGTGCGTACTCATCTGGGCGCGTGCGTCAGCAAACCCCGTACCGGCGCCGCATGCCGAAACCGGGGAGTGTCCGCAGTTAGCAAGGAGCTACGAGCAGTGAATGAGTCTATCCGTACGGCGCTGGCCGGCGCGGGCGTCGTTCTGGCGCTACTGGTGCTTTGGCGCTTGTGCCGCCCTGGTCCTGGTCGACGGCGCGCGCAGACAGTCATGAGAGCACATGTCCCTCAAGCGCCCCTCGCATGGCCGGATGCGCCGGACCCGTACAGGGTGCGTTGGGTTCGATGGTCCAGGCACGCGAGAGTCAGGCCTGTGCCACCCCTCGCGCCAGAGGTCGACATGTGGTCAGTAGGCACAGGTGCGAACGGCAAGGCGGTATGGCGCAGATGGGAAGCACTGCATGGCCTCGCCGAACCAGCCGGATTGGTGCGGTCGTACGTGACCGACCGGGTAGCAAGCAAGGAGCACGTATGAACGCCGGCCTTGTGGCAGCTCTCCGGCCCCCCCAGTGCCTTGCCTGGACAAGGTGGCTCGGCCACTCCGTCCCCATCCACGACGAACAGGGTCGCGCCGGTTGCTCTATGAACGGACCCGCTGGGACGTGCATCGAGGGGCGGCTCCTACATGGTGACTATCGCCTGTCGGTAGTCACCACTCCCCAGGCGCAAGGCAAGAGCAAGTAGTACGCCCCGATGGCTGCCGCTTCCGGAGGCACCGCAGTAGCCAGGCGGACTCGCGTTCCCCTTGACGCTGGGCAGCGAAAGACCCCGCAAGGAACTCCCTAGCGCTCGCCCCCTCCGTGTTCGTGCCGAGGGGGGCGATGCCCGTGGGGTCGTCTCAGAGCAGTTTGGAGGCAGCTAGGAAGTGCGTCGCCGGAAGCCGAGTCGCTCGGCGTCTCAGTCGACAGGCTGGTCTACGAGACACCCATGTCGGCCTGACCGAGAGCGTCAGGGCCGTGGACGTCTGCGTCCACATCATGCCCATCACCCTCTGGTCACTCAGCTATGAGTGGCCCATTGACCAGCCCGCCGTCTGAGAGGAAAGATCGAAGTGAGCAACAATACCGCCATCGGCCGCGACGCCACGGAGCGCTACCGCACGGAGCGTCGCGAGGCTGGTGAAAGCCGTGGAGCTTTCGAGACCGAGATCAAGCGACTCGGGGGACTCCCCGCGTGGAAACTGCGATCCGTCGCGACACCGCGCCCTCTCAGGTCGCCGAACTTCTCGGCATCGCGAGCGCTGACCAGACCGTGATCCGCGCCAGGCACATGTATGACGGGGACCGCCTGGTCCAGCTCGCCGACTCGTTACGTCCCCGTTGACGTAGCAGAGGCGGCAAACATCGAGAACCCTGACCCGGCTCTTGGCGGCATGATCAGCCGCATGCGCGACGCGGGATACGAGCAGACCGAAGCGACTGAGGAGATCACGCTGTAAGCGGCGACCTCGGTTGAAGCAGAGGCGTTCGAGGTCGAGGTCGGCAGCAACCTTATTCAGATCACGTACACCGGTTACACAAAGACCGGGCGCGCTGTTGAGGTCACCGTGCACCGTCCCAGCCCTGGTTGGGTTCTGCGCTACAGCCCGCCCCTCAGTTAATCCCCGCGCACAGCGGCGGCCCGCATGGAACAGTGCGGGCCGCCGCTATGTGTGTATTCACTCCTCCTCGGGCGTATCCGATTCCGGGCGCGGATGGTATTTGTCCCAGACCTTGGCGGCTGCAAGTCCCGCCTGCTGAGCAACTGGCAACGCGCCGCTACCCATTAGAGCCATTACTTCTGCCGTGGTCGGCAAGATGATCAGGGCTTGCAGGCAAAGTGCGAACACGGTGATTTGAACCCATGTGATCCAGAGTCGACGTGCTATCGCAGGGGGGAATCCCTGCAATGACTGTTCGAAACTTGACAGCGCTTCTTCAATCTCATGGACGGTTTCGTCCGATAGATTGTCTAGCGCGACTTCGTTGCCAGCGTCGTGGCTGGCGAGCCCTTGCAGGGTTGTGTCAACGAGGTTCAGTATTGGCTGCTCAAAGTGCTGATCCAGGAGTGGCGACACTGCTTGCATCTCTCGGAGCCAGGACTGGCCAACCGCTGCTTGGAAGTTACGAAGAGTGCTCCGACTAACGGATATCTGAGCTGCTACTTCAGCGAGGGTGGCGATGGATCCTGACTCGACGAGTTGTTCGCGGGTCTGTGCTGCCAT
>NZ_JBIRGP010000003.1:88639-483052 GCF_044328075.1 Streptomyces sp. NPDC017991
CATCTCTGCGAAGGAATTGAGGCTGGCTGCGAGGGGTGCGATGTTGAGGTCGCGTCGGGTCTGTGCTGCCATCTCTGCGAAGGAATTGAGGCTGGCTGCGAGGGGTGCGATGTTGAGGTCGCGTCGGGTCTGTGCTGCCATCTCTGCGAAGGAATTGAGGCTGGCTGCGAGGGGTGCGATGTTGAGGTCGCGTCGGGTCTGTGCTGCCATTTCCGCGAAGGAATTGAGGCTGGCCGCGATGGATCCCAACCCCAGTTCACGCTGTGCTCGCGTCGCCGCTACGAGAGACGAGTCAATACGCGATGACGCACCGAGCTGCGGCGGATGGATCCGGTCTGATTCACCGGACTCGGCCTGATCTTGCTGCCCGGTATCGGTTGCATCGTCGTCCATGTAATGAGACTACGACTCACGCGCATCTGTCGGTTCCGATGATGGTAAGTCGCTGGCAGACCACCCCTGCGGCTCGTGCATCTGAGATCCGTCTAAGCGCCGTCGACTGTCTCTATCGTCGCCGTGGACGCAGACTTGCGTCCATCTGTGCGGATGCCCTACAGGCCGGGCCGTCTCCGGGCCGTCCGAGGGGGACCAACGACCACCAGTGACGACCAACGACGACCACGACGGCCCGGCACCGGTAGCCGGGTCGTCGTAGCGTCTGCCCAGCTAGACCCAGGTGTCCAGCCACATTCGGGCCCGCCAGTTGTCGATCGGGATCGCCTGGCCCGTGTAGATCGGCCAGAAGTAGATGAAGTTCCAGGCGATCAGGAGGACCAGGACGCCGGTGGCCGCCGCGCCGACTACTCGACGGCGTTCCGTGGTGCCCGGTGGGCCCAGCATCGCGCCGATCATCATCGCCACCGCCAGGCACAGGAAGGGGAGGAAGACGACCGCGTAGAAGAAGAAGATCGTGCGTTCCTGGTAGAGGAACCACGGGAGGTAGCCCGCCGCAATGCCGCAGGCGATCGCGCCCGCCCGCCAGTCGCGGCGGAAGAGCCAGCGCCACAGGACGTAGAGGATCGCGAAGCCGGCTGCCCACCACAGGAGCGGGGTGCCGAGGGCCAGGACCTCGCGCGCGCACTTCTCGCCCGCGTCCGTCGGGCAGCCGTCCTTGCCGGGCAGCGGCGACTCGTAGAAGTACGAGACCGGGCGGCCCGTGACGATCCAGCTCCACGGGTTCGACTGGTACGTGTGCGGGGAGTGCAGGCCGACATGGAACTCGTACACCTGGGTCTCGTAGTGCCACAGGCTGCGCCACCAGTCGGGGAACAGCCAGCCCCAGTCGCTGGTGCGGCCGTCGGCCGTGGCCCAGTTGCGGTAGTAGCCGCCCTTGCCGTCGGTGGCGGACAGGAACCAGCCCGTCCAGGAGACGAGGTAGGTGGCGATCGCCACCGGGACCGTGGAGAGGAACGCCCAGCCCACGTCGTGCCTGAGGACCGCCCGGTAGGGGCGGCGGGCGCCCGCCACCCGTCGGGAGCCGACGTCCCACAGGACCGTCATCAGGCCGAACGCGACGAGGATGTAGAGGCCGTTCCACTTGGTGCCGATGGCGAGGCCGAGCATCAGGCCCGCGAGAAGGCGCCAGGGGCGGCGGCCGAGAAGGGTGTTCTGGGCTGCCTCCGCGTTCGGGCGTACGACCCCGTCGGCGTCCCGCGGAAGCGCGGCTGCCAGGCGTTCGCGGGTCTTGTCGCGGTCGACGACCAGGCAGCCGAAGGCCGCGAGGACAAAGAACATCAGCACCTGGTCGAGCAGCGCGGTGCGGCTCATCACGAAGTGCAGGCCGTCCACCGCCATGAGCGCGCCGGCCAGGCAGCCGAGGAACGTCGAGCGGAACAGACGGCGGCCGATCCGGCACAGCATCAGCACGGACAGCGTGCCGAGCAGCGCCGTCATGAACCGCCAGCCGAACGGCGTGAACCCGAACATCCACTCGCCGAGCCCGATGACGTACTTGCCGACCGGCGGGTGCACGACATAGGCGGCGTCCGTCGGGATCCTGACGTCGCCGCCGTTCTGCAGGATCAGGTCGTTGGCGTCCTTCGCCCAGTTGACCTCGAACCCGCGGTGGATGAGCGCCCAGGCGTCCTTGGCGTAGTACGTCTCGTCGAATATCACCGCCTTCGGGCTGCCCAGGTTCCAGAACCGCATCAGGCCCGCCAGCAGCGTGATGAGCAGCGGGCCGCCCCACGCCGACCAGCGGACGATGCGTTCGGCGGCCTCCTGGCGGAGCCCGATCGCCGCCCACAGACGTGGGCCGGGCTCGGTGTACGCGGGCACCAGGTGGTCGCGGACGTCGTCTCTGGATCCGGCCGCGTAGCCGAACCTGCGCAGCCGCTGCTGCCACGACGGCCGCTGCTCTTCGACGCCCTGTCCCTGCCGGGTGTCCGTGGAGGACGCGGTACTTGTCACCGCGCCATCGTAGGGAACAGGTCTGTGTGAGTCCCGCGGGCCGCCCCTGCGAGGATGGAACCGTGACAGGAACCGATGGAACCGCGGCAGGAATCCTCGTACTCGCAGGCACGCCCATCGGGGACATCGCGGACGCACCGCCCCGCCTCGCGGCGGAGCTGGCGGGGGCCGACGTCATCGCCGCCGAGGACACCCGGCGGCTGCGGCGGCTGACCCAGGGCCTCGACGTACAGCCGACCGGGCGGGTCGTGTCGTACTTCGAGGGCAACGAGTCCGCGCGTACGCCCGAACTGGTCGAGGCGCTGGTCGGCGGCGCGCGCGTGCTGCTCGTGACGGACGCCGGGATGCCGTCCGTGTCCGACCCCGGCTACCGGCTCGTGGCCGCCGCCGTCGAGAAGGACATCAAGGTCACGGCCGTCCCCGGCCCGTCCGCCGTGCTCACCGCGCTCGCGCTGTCCGGGCTGCCCGTCGACCGGTTCTGCTTCGAGGGATTCCTGCCGCGCAAGGCCGGCGAACGGCTCTCGCGGCTGCGGGAGGTCGAGGGCGAACGGCGCACGCTCGTCTTCTTCGAGGCCCCGCACCGGCTCGACGACACGCTCGCCGCGATGGCCGAGGTGTTCGGGGCCGAGCGGCGGGCCGCCGTCTGCCGCGAGCTGACCAAGACGTACGAGGAGGTCAAGCGGGGCCCTCTCGGGGAGCTCGCCGTCTGGGCCGCCGAAGGGGTACGCGGCGAGATCACCGTCGTCGTCGAGGGCGCCCCGGAGAGAACCGAGGTGCTCGGCGCCGACGAGCTGGTGCGCAGGGTGCGGGTGCGCGAGGAGGCTGGGGAGCGGCGCAAGGAGGCGATCGCCGCCGTCGCCGCGGACGCGGGTGTGCCCAAACGGGAGGTCTTCGACGCGGTCGTCGCGGCGAAGAACGCCGAACGCGCGACCCCCTGACAGGTCCTCTGACCTGCTGGAAGAGGGCGTGGTCGGCCCGCCGGGGGGAGCGCGCGTGCTCTCAGGGGAGCGCACGATTTCACAGGGGAGCGCACCGGCCCAAGCGCTCGTAAAGGACCGCCGTCCAAGGCAAAGCTCCGACCGCGAATCCAGGGCCGTCCGACAAGGAACGGCCAAGACGGCTCCAACACTCGACAGGTCCGGTGCATTCGCGTCTGCGGAGGCGTCCACTGGAGGAAGGACAGACCCGTCCTCGTCCAGCGGACAAGAGGAGCTGGCATGAGTGAGACCGCAGGGCAGCCCGGTCGGATCACCGGCGGACCCGCACACCGCATCACGGCCACCGACACCGTCCACGAGTCCTATTCCTTCGCCTGCATGCGCTGCGGGCACGGCTGGGAGCAGTCGTACGAGATCGAGCACCACTTCGACGCCGAGGGAGCCGAGTTCGTCACGTACGTGGCCGACGGCCTGGTCGTGCCGTCGCCGCTGAGCCGGCCGAGCTGCGTGAACTGCGACGGGCACATCGTGCGCATCATGCGGGCCGGCCAGGTGTCCTCGGCGCAGAACTCGATGCGCCGCGCGCTGTCCGTACCGCCGATGAAGCGTGCCCCGGTCGCCGCGACGGCCCCCGCAGCGGTCCCCGCCAAGGCCCCCTCCATGGCGGCGGACACGGCACAGTCGCCGGAGGTGGCACAGCTGCCGGACGCGGCCCGGCTTCCGGAGACCGCCGCGCTGCCCAAGGCCGAGCACCACTGGCACCTCTCCGATCTGCTGCACCCGTTCCACCACCGCAAGGCGGGGTGACTCCGGGGCCTCCCGGCTTCCCGGCACCCCGGCCTCCCGGCACCCTGGCCTCCGGAACCCGCAGGCACGGGCGCCGGGTCCCGCCTCGCGGACCGCTTCCCCGCGAGGCGGGACCCGGCGTTCTTCTGCCGCGGGGCCCCCTTCGTAGGATCAGGGGTATGCCTTCCCACGCCGATGCCCCGCCCCTGCCGGACCCCCTGCGGGTGCCGGTGGCCGACTCGCACACCCACCTCGACATGCAGTCCGGCACGGTCGAGGAGGGCCTCGCCAAGGCCGCGTCGGTCGGCGTGACGACGGTCGTGCAGGTGGGCTGCGACCTGCCGGGCTCGCGCTGGGCGGCCGAGACGGCCGCCGCGTACGACGCCGTCCACGCGACCGTCGCCCTCCACCCGAACGAGGCGCCCCGGATCGTGCACGGCGACCCCGGGAGAGAAGGGTCCCGGCAGGGGGCCCGGGCGGCCGGTGGCGCGGTCGCGCTGGACGAGGCGCTCGCCGAGATCGACCGGCTCGCCGGCCTTCCCCAGGTCAAGGGCGTCGGCGAGACCGGCCTCGACCACTTCCGCACCGGACCCGAGGGCATCGCCGCCCAGGAGCGGTCCTTCCGCGCCCACATCGAGATCGCCAAGCGGCGCGGCAAGACCCTCGTCATCCACGACCGGGACGCCCACGCCGACGTGCTGCGGATCCTGAAGGAGGAGGGCGCGCCCGAGCGGACCGTCTTCCACTGCTACTCCGGGGACGCGGAGATGGCGGCGGTCTGCGCCCGCGCCGGCTACTACATGTCGTTCGCCGGGAACATGACCTTCAAGAACGCGCAGCCGCTGCGCGACGCCCTCGCCGTGGCGCCGCTCGAACTGGTCCTCGTCGAGACCGACGCGCCCTTCCTGACCCCCGTCCCGTACCGCGGACGGCCCAACGCCCCTTATCTCATTCCGGTCACGGTCCGCGCCATGGCCGCCGTGCGGGGGCTCGACGAGGACGTGCTGGCGACGGCGCTCTCGGCGAACACTGCCCGCGCGTTCGATTACTGAGCCATAACGGGCAGCGCGCTCCCGGGGTCCGGCCGGGAGCGCTTCGCCACACTGTGTGGTCGCGCTGCTTTGGAGAGTGACGAACGCTCCGCTAGGTTCTGTCCGCCCACCCGCCTCCCCTCAACCCGAAGGAGCCCCGCGGGCGTACCTCTCTCCACCGGTCTTCTGGAGCGTGTCGTCGTGAGCAGTCCGCAGTACGAGGCGTATGGCCCGAGCCCGAGCCCGGACCCGAGCCCGATTTCGAGCCCGATTCCGGCACACGGGCTCGCCGATTCCGAGCCGTACGGCTACGGATACGGCCACGGCTATGGCTATGGCTACGGTCACGGACATCCGGACACGTATCGGCCCGCGTACGAGCATGAGCCCGTGCCCGCCCACGAGTACGGGAACAGGCACGGGCCTGTGTACGCGTACGAGCCCGCGTACGGACAGGGGTACGGACAGGGGTACGGGCACGAGTACGGGCGAGGTCATGTGCAGCACCGCGGCGAAGGCTGGTTCCCCGACGCGCCGACGCTTCCGCGGCAGGCGGTGCCTCTCGCCCCGACCACCGAACTGACCACGGACCTGACCAGGGGCTGGACCACGGATCTGACCACGGACCTGACCGTCGACCCGGCCTCCGAACTCTTCGACGGGTCGGCCCGGTCCGGTGGACGCGCCGAAGCCCGGCGGGCCGCCCGGCGCCGCAGGAGCGCGGAGCGGCCCGACGTACGGAAACTGCTCCCGCAGGCACTGGTCGTCGCCTTCCTCGCGGGCGGCACCTCCGCCTTCGTCGCCGACGACAAGGCGATCGAACTGACCGTCGACGGCAGGCCCCGCATGCTGCACACCTTCGCGGACGACGTGGGCGAACTGCTCGCCGACGAAGGAGTCCGGGTGGGCGCCCACGACGTGGCCCCGGCCCCCGGAACCGCACTGACCAGCGGTGCGGAGATCGCCGTGGAGTACGGGCGGCCTCTGCGGCTCACGCTGGACGGGCGGTCGAGCCACGTATGGACCACCGCCCACACCGTGGACGTGGCACTGCGGGAACTCGGGGTGCGCGCGCAGGGGGCGTACGTGTCGGTGCCGCTCGCTCGGCAGATCGGGCGGGCGGGGCTGGCGCTCGACGTCCGTACCGAGCGGACCGTGACCGTCATGGCGGACGGACAGGCGCGGACGGTCCGCACGAACGCGGCGACGGTCCGCGAGACCGTGGACCAGGCCGGGATCACGCTGCACGGCGAGGACACCCTCTCCGTGCCGGCCGACAGCTTCCCGCGCGACGGGCAGACGGTGACGGTCATGCGGATCACCGGCACGAAGGAGGTCCGTGAGGAGCCGCTGCCCTTCGAGGTGCGGCGGACCCGGGATGCCGGGCTGTTCCGGGGCACCGAGGTCGTGGAGCAGGCGGGGCAACCCGGGCTGCGGCGCGACACGTACGCGCTGCGGACCGTCAACGGCGTCGAGCAGAAGCCGCGGCTGCTGGGGTCCGAGGTGGTGCGGGAGCCGCGCGCGCAGGTGGTGAAGGTGGGGACGAAGCCGCTTCCCATGTCCGTGCGGGGAGCCGACCGGCTGAACTGGCAGGGGCTCGCCCACTGCGAGTCCGGGGGGCGGCCGGGGGCGGTCGATCCGTCCGGGACGTACGGCGGGCTCTACCAGTTCGATACGCGGACCTGGCAGGCGCTGGGTGGGGCGGGGCGACCGCAGGACGCTTCCGCGGCGGAGCAGACGTTTCGGGCGAAGAAGTTGTATGTGCGGCGGGGGGCCAGTCCCTGGCCGCACTGTGGGGGGCGGTTGTAGGGGTCGTCCCACCGGGGCTTCTCCCGCCAGGGCTTCTCCCACCGGGGCTTCGCCCCGGGCCCCGTGGCGGATTACGTCCGCGGGCCCGGTGGGGGTCGGCCGCGCAGTTCCCCGCGCGCCTGAAAGACGGGGCTGCGCCCCAGCCTTTCAAGGGGGAGCGCAGCCCCCATGGACGGGACCCGGCAGTGGTCACCCGTACCCTTGGGGCGTGACCAGCCCCGCCTCCGACGCCCTCCTGGGCCCCGCCGACATCCGCGAACTCGCGGCAGCCCTCGGCGTACGGCCCACCAAGCAGCGCGGTCAGAACTTCGTCATCGACGCCAACACCGTGCGGCGTATCGTCCGGACCGCCGACGTCCGTCCCGAGGACGTGGTCGTCGAGGTCGGACCGGGCCTCGGGTCCCTGACCCTGGGGCTTCTGGAGGCGGCCGACCGGGTCGTCGCCGTCGAGATCGACGACGCCCTCGCGGGCGCGCTGCCCGCCACGATCGCCGCCCGCATGCCGGACCGCGCCGAGCGTTTCTCGCTCGTCCACGAGGACGCCATGCAGGTGACCGAGTTGCCGGGCCCCGCCCCGACGGCCCTCGTCGCGAACCTCCCGTACAACGTCGCCGTGCCCGTGCTGCTGCACATGCTCGACACCTTCCCCACCATCGAGCGCACGCTCGTGATGGTGCAGGCGGAGGTCGCCGACCGGCTGGCCGCGCCGCCCGGCTCGAAGGTCTACGGCGTGCCCTCCGTGAAGGCGAACTGGCACGCCGACGTGAAGCGGGCCGGATCGATCGGCCGCAACGTCTTCTGGCCCGCCCCGAACGTGGACAGCGGCCTCGTCTCGCTGGTCCGCCGCGCGGAGCCGGTGAGGACGACCGCCTCCAAGCGCGAGGTCTTCGCCGTCGTGGACGCCGCGTTCGCCCAGCGGCGCAAGACGCTGCGGGCCGCGCTGGCCGGCTGGGCCGGTTCGGCGCCCGCCGCCGAGGCCGCGCTGGTCGCCGCGGGGGTCTCGCCGCAGGCGCGGGGCGAGTCCCTGACGGTGGAGGAGTTCGCACGGATCGCGGAGAACAAGCAGTGAGCGGGGCGAAGAGCGAGGCGGAGAGCGGGACGGAGAGCGGGACGCACGGCGTGCCGGGAAGCGTCACGGTACGGGTTCCTGCCAAGGTCAATGTCCAGCTGGCCGTGGGCGGGGCCCGGGCCGACGGGTTCCACGACCTCGCCAACGTGTTCCTCGCCGTCGGGCTGTACGACGAGGTGACGGTGACCCCCGCCGACACCCTGCGGGTCACCTGCGAGGGGCCCGACGCGTCCCAGGTGCCCCTGGACCGTACGAACCTGGCGGCGCGGGCGGCGGAGAGACTGGCCGCGCGGTACGGGCGCCGGGCCGATGTGCACATCCACATCGCCAAGGACATTCCGGTCGCCGGAGGCATGGCGGGCGGCTCCGCCGACGGCGCGGGCGCGCTGGTCGCCTGCGACGCCCTCTGGGGTACGGGGGCCTCGCGGGACGAGCTTCTGGAGATCTGCGCCGAGCTCGGCAGTGACGTGCCGTTCAGCCTGGTCGGCGGGGCCGCGCTCGGGACCGGGCGGGGGGAGAAGCTGCGGGTCCTGCCGGTCGGGGGGAGCTTCCACTGGGTGTTCGCCGTGGCCGACGGAGGGCTGTCGACGCCGGCGGTGTACGGGGAGTTCGACCGGCTCAACGACGGGGTCGAGGTGCCGGAGCCGGTTGCCTCCGGGGTGCTGCTTGAGGCGCTGGCCTCGGGGGACGTCTCGGCGCTGGCCGGGGCCGTGTCCAACGACCTCCAGGAGGCCGCGTTGTCGTTGCGGCCCTCGTTGGCCTCGACACTGGCTGTCGGGGTCGACGGTGGGGCGTTGGCCGCGATCGTGTCGGGGTCCGGGCCCA
Organism: Streptomyces sp. NPDC017991; assembly: GCF_044328075.1. Lineage (NCBI taxonomy): Bacteria > Bacillati > Actinomycetota > Actinomycetes > Kitasatosporales > Streptomycetaceae > Streptomyces > Streptomyces sp. NPDC017991. Next base: position 97,507 of record NZ_JBIRGP010000003.1, read on the forward strand.
CCACCGCGTTTCTTGTGGCTGACGCGGATGCCGGTGCGAGGGTTGTTGACGCCTTGGTGGCGTCCGGGAGCTGTCGCGCTGCGCGCGTGGCTGTGGGGCCTGTGCGGGGGGCTGTTCTGCAGTGACCTGCACGGTTGTTTGTCGGGTGCGGGTGCGGGTGCGTGGGGGTTGGTCGCGCCGTTCCCCGCGCCCCTGATGGGCGAAGGATTGCGCCGTTCCCCGCGCCCCTGAAGGCAGAAGCCGTCGGTGGCCGAGTGCCTGTGGCTGCGGGCCCGGTGGGGGCTGGTCGCGCCGTTCCCCGCGCCCCCTAAAGGCGCAAGACTGCGCCGTTCCCCGCGCCCCTGGAAGGCGCAGGACTGTGTCGTTGCCCGCGTTCCCGGGCGCTTTTGGGGTGGTCGGAAGGATCATCCTTGCGGGCGACTACTCTGGAAGGTCGATCGATCCCCCTTGTCAGGAGTGCGATGGCCGTCAATCTGGTCAATGTCGAGGCAGTCAGCAAGGTGTACGGAACCCGTGCGCTGCTCGACGGAGTCTCCCTCGGCGTGTCCGAAGGGGACCGGATCGGGGTGGTCGGCCGTAATGGTGATGGCAAGACCACGCTGATCCGGATGCTCGCGAAGCTGGAAGAGGCCGACTCCGGGCGCGTCACGCACTCGGGCGGCCTGCATGTCGGCGTGCTCACCCAGCACGACTCCCTGGACCCCGCGGCCACGGTCCGGCACGAGGTCATCCGGGACATGGCCGACCACGAGTGGGCGGGCAACGCCAAGATCAGGGACGTACTGACGGGCCTGTTCGGCGGGCTCGACCTGCCTGGCTTCCCGCAGGGCCTCGACACCGTGATCGGACCGCTCTCCGGCGGTGAGCGGCGGCGCATCGCGCTGGCCAAGCTGCTCATCGACGAGCAGGACCTGATCATCCTCGACGAGCCCACCAACCACCTCGACGTCGAAGGCATCGCCTGGCTGGCGAAGCATCTGCGCGAGCGCCGGTCCGCCCTCGTCTGCGTCACCCACGACCGGTGGTTCCTGGACCAGGTCTGCACCCGGATGTGGGACGTGCAGAAGGGTGACGTCTACGACTACGAGGGCGGCTACACCGACTACGTCTTCGCGCGCGCCGAGCGGGAGCGCATCGCCGCCACCGAGGAGGTCAAGCGGCAGAACCTGGTCAGGAAGGAGCTGGCCTGGCTGCGTCGCGGGGCCCCCGCCCGTACGTCCAAGCCGCGCTTCCGCGTCGAGGCCGCCAACGAGCTGATCGCGGACGTACCGCCGCCCCGCGACAGCAGCGAGCTGATGAAGTTCGCCTCGTCCCGGCTCGGCAAGACCGTCTTCGAACTGAAGGACGTCACCGTGCAGGCCGGGCCCAAGGTGCTCCTCAAGCATCTGACCTGGCAGCTCGGTCCGGGTGACCGGATCGGTTTGGTGGGGGTGAACGGCGCCGGCAAGACCTCCCTCCTGCGCGCCATGGCGGATGCCGCCCGTTCCGACGGCGAGACGCAGCCCGTGGCGGGCCGGGTCGTCACCGGCCGGACCGTCAAGCTCGCCTACCTCTCCCAGGAGGTCGGCGAACTCGACCCGGACCTGCGGGTGCTGCAGGCCGTCCAGGCGGTCCGCGACCGGGTCGACCTCGGCAAGGGCCGGGAGATGACCGCGGGCCAGCTCTGCGAGACCTTCGGCTTCAACAAGGAGAAGCAGTGGACGCCCGTCGGCGACCTCAGTGGTGGTGAGCGCCGCCGGCTGCAGATCCTGCGGCTGCTGATGGACGAGCCGAACGTCCTCTTCCTCGACGAGCCCACGAACGACCTCGACATCGAGACCCTCACCCAGCTGGAGGATCTCCTCGACGGCTGGCCGGGCTCCCTGATCGTGATCTCCCACGACCGGTTCTTCATCGAGCGCACGACCGACCGGGTCTTCGCGCTCCTCGGCGACGCGACCCTGCGGATGCTGCCCCGCGGCATCGACGAGTACCTGGAGCGGCGCCACAAGATGGAGGAGGCCGCCGCGGCCTCGGCTCCGGCCGCGGAGAAGGGCGTCTCTCCCGCCGCCGCGTCGGCCAAGGAGGACCGCGCCGCGAAGAAGGAACTTCAGAGGATCGAGCGGCAGCTGGACAAGATCTCCGAGAAGGAGAGCAAGCTGCACACCCAAATCGCCGATAACGCCACGGACTTCGGGAAGGTGGCCAAACTGGACAGCGAGCTGCGCGAACTGGCCACCGAGCGCGAGGAGTTGGAAATGCGCTGGCTGGAGCTCGCCGACGACGCGTGAAGAGCGCGTGAACAAGCGTAACGAGGGCATCACGGGCCGGTTCTCCCTTGGAAACAGGGCAGAACCGGCCCGGTGTTCGAGCGCCGCAGGGTGATAGAAAGAGCCGTCTGAGAACACCCTCAGGCCCTATGACCACCACTGTGAGTGCATCGCCTGCTGCGGTGCGTACTGCAGGGCATGGCTAAAAATCAGTGAAGAGGGGGAACGCGCTGATGACTCAGCCGCCTGAAAAGCCGTCGCAGCAGGGCGGGTTCGGAGCGCCGCAGGACCAGCCGCCGCAGGGCGGCTTCGGACCTCCGCAGGACCCGCGGGGCGCCACGCCGCCCCCGCCTGCCCAGCCGCCGGCGGCCCCGCCGCCCCCGCAGGGAGCACCCCAGGGCGCCCCGCAGACTCCGCCGCCCCCGCAGGGCGCGCCGGGCACCCCGCCGCCGCCCGCGCCCGGTTACGGCTACCCGCAGCAGCCCGGTCCGTACGGACAGCCCCAGCAGCCCGGCCCGTACGGCTATCCGCAGCAGCCGGGCCCGTACACCCAGCCCGGTCCCTACGGTCAGCCGCAGCAGCCGGGGCCCTACGGCCAGCAGCAGCCCGGTTACGGCTACCCGACGCAGCCGCAGTTCCCGGGCGGGCCCGGCACTCCGCCCGGCGGTGGCCCGCGCGGCCCCTTCAAGGGCAAGCCCCTCGTGATCGTCGGGGTGGCGCTGGCGGCCGTGCTCGTCGTCGGTGCCACCGTCTGGGCCGTCTCCGGTGACGACGGCGGCGAGAAGAAGCCCGTCGCCGACAGGAGCCAGGACGCCAAGCCCTCCGGGTCCGACGCGCCCGTCAACCCCGGTGACGGCGACGGCGACGGCGACGCCGGTTCCGAGGACCTCAACGAGGGCCGCCAGGCCGGTGAGTCGAAGGTGCTCTGGTACAAGGAGGCGCCCGACGCGCCCGGTTCCGGCGCCGACGCCCCCGGTATGTGGATCACGGACAAGGTCGCCGTGAAGGCCGCGTACAAGCAGCTCCTCGCCTACGACGTCGGTGACGGCAAGGTCAGCTGGCCCGCGATCACGTTCCCGCAGGCGATCTGTGCCGCCTCCGCCCAGAAGACGTCCGACGACAAGGTCTTCGTGGCGTACAAGGAGGGCACCAAGAGCGGCGCCGAGTGCAACCAACTCGTGCAGATCGACCTCGCGACCGGCAAGAAGGGCTGGACGAAGGAGATCCCGAAGGGTGAGCTGTTCGACAGCTCCCTCTCCCTCAGCCTGAACATCTCCGGGGACACCCTGATGGTCGGCCGTTCCCAGTCCGGCCTCGGCTACGACACGGACAGCGGCGACAAGCTCTTCGACAAGAAGAGGTACGACAACGCCTGCTTCCCTTCGGCCTTCGCGGGCGGCGCCAAGCTGCTCTCCGTCTCCTCCTGCGGCGCGGGCGGCGACAACGAGCACGACGAGGTGCAGGAGCTCGACCAGGCGACCGGCAAGGCCAAGTGGACCAAGAAGATCCCCAAGGGCTGGCGCGTGGAGCGGGCGTACTCCGTCGATCCCGTGGTCCTCTACCTCACCAACGCCGACAAGAAGCAGTGGAACGTCACCACGCTGAAGAACGACGGCACGGCCCGTTCGCAGGTCGACGTCGACGAGTCGTTCGCGCCGCAGTGCGGCTGGGCGATCCTCTCGCGTGACCTCCAGGGCTGCGAGGGGGTGGCGGCCGACGCCAACACCCTCTATCTGCCGACCGAGGCGAAGAGCGGCGCCAACGAGGTCGTCGCGGTCAGCCTGGAGACCGGCAAGGAGAAGTGGCGCGTCAAGTCCCCCGCGGACGACTCGATGCTGCCGCTGAGGATGGACGGCACGAACCTCGTCGCGTACGTGGAGCCCTCGTACGACGCGGGCGGCCGGATCGTCTCGATCCCGACCGGCGGCGGTACGCACACCCCGAAGACGCTGCTGCAGAACCCGCAGGGCGCGGCGGACGTGGAGAACGGTTTCTTCTCGAAGGCCGTCGACTACGTGGACGGGCGCTTCTACCTCTCCACCACCCGGCTGACCGGCAACGACGAGTCGAAGGAGAAGCTGATGCTGGCCTACGGCAAGTGACCGGGCCCGTCTCCGCTTCCGCCCACCCGCGTCCCACGCGTCCCGCGCCCCTTCCGTCCCCTTCGCATCCGAGGTACTCACGCCATGAGCCAGCCGCCGCCCCCGCCGCCGAACCAGCCGCCCCAGGGAGGCGGTTTCGGCGCCCCGCAGGACCCGCCCCCGGGCGGGTTCGGTCCGCCCACACCGCCCGCCGGGCCCCCGCAGCAGCCGCAGCCGGGCTACGGCTACCCGCAGGCGCCCCCGCCCCAGACGCCGCCCCCGGCAGGCCCGCCCGCCGCGCCGCAGGGCCCGCCGCAGCAGCCGTACGGCTACCCGCAGGGGCCCCCGCAGCCGCCGACCGTGCCCGGCTACGGCTACCCGGGCCAGCAGCCGCCGCAGGGCTACGGCTACCCGGGGCAGCAGCCCCAGTACGGCTATCCGCAGCCCCACACCATGCCGATGCAGCCGCAGGCGCCGCAGGGCGGCAGGAAGTTCGGCGCCCAGGCGGCGATCATCGTCGCGGCCGTGGTGGCGATCGCGCTGATCGTAGGCGGCGGTGTCTGGTACGCGAGCTCGTCCGGCAAGGACGACAAGGACACCTCCGCGGGCCCCGGCGGCACCGACGGCGGCAAGGACGGCGACAGCGGCGACGGCGGCTCGGGCGGTGGCGGCGGCTCGGAGAAGGTGCCGTCCAGCACCAGCGCGAAGGTCCTCTTCCAGCTGCCCGCGCCCGAGGTCCCCAAGAAGGACGTCTGGAGCGTGGAGGGTTCCTGGCTGACGGACAAGGTGTACGCCAAGGCGGGCGTGCGCAAGGTCGTCGGCCACGACCCGGACACCGGCAAGGAGACCTGGACCCTGCCGTTGACGGGCCTGACCTGCGCCGGCTCGCCCGAGGTCACCAAGGACGGTGTCGCCGTGGTGGTCGCGGAGGACGCCCCGCGCACCAAGGCCGACCCGTACCCCTCGTGCACCGAGGTCACGGCCTTCAACGTGAACACCGGCAAATCCCTCTGGACGAAGTCCGTGGCTCCGGGCGGCGGTGAGAAGGCCGCGTTCAAGGAGGCCAGCATCAGCGGCACCACGGTCGCGGTGGGCTCCGGCCTCGACGGCGGCGCCGCCTTCGACATCGCCGACGGCAAGGTGCTGTGGCAGCCGAAGGTCGGCACGTGCGAGGACGTCGGCTACGCGGGCGGCGAGCAGCTCGTCGCGGTCCGCAAGTGCGGCGACTACGGCAACGAGAAGTACGAGGTCCAGCGGCTCGACCCGAAGACGGGCACCGTCAAGTGGAGCTACAAGCTCGCCTCGGGCATCGACAACGCCAAGGTCATCTCCACCAAGCCGGTCGTCTTCGGCGTGGACTCCGGTGAGATCACCGCGTCCGGCGCGACGGACGTCTTCTCGCTGGACGACAGCGGCAAGCTGCGTACGAAGATCACGCTGGAGGACGGCAAGTACGAGCACGACTGCGGTGTGAACAAGGTCCACAGCTGCAAGGCGATCGCGGTCGGCAACGACAAGCTGTACGTGCCGACCAAGCAGCACGAGGGTGCCGAGAAGTACAGCCGGGTCAACGAGATCGTGTCCTTCTCGCTGGCCACGGGCAAGTCCACGAGCGACCGGGCCGACGCCGGTGACGGCTACGAGATCTGGCCGGTCCGGATGGACGGCACCGACATCATCGCGTACAAGAACGGCCCGTACGACAAGGGTTCCCAGGTCGTCTCCATCGACGGCACGTCCTTCAAGGAGACCAAGCTCCTGGAGACCCCGGCCACCGACCAGGTCCGCAGCGCGATCAGCGGGATGGTGCCCAAGTCGTCGGAGATGCTGTACACGGGCGGCCGGCTCTTCATGGCCGAGGACCTGATCAGCGCGCCCTACTCCAAGGACGAGAAGGACTACGTGGCGATCGGGTTCGGCGCCGGGTAGCCCCTCGCGGCACCCCCGCGGTCCGCGGAACGCCCCTGTCGCCCGCTTCCCGGGCGGCAGGGGCGTTCCGCTGTGCCGGCCGTTCCGCCGTGCCGGCCAGGAAATGGTCCAAGGGTGATACCGGGCGGTCAAACAGTGACCCGGGTCAGACGTGTTCCCTGCGGAGTGTGGCAAGTCGCCCCTCCGTACTCGACGGAGACCCATGATCAAAGGAAACTTCCGGGTGTACACCCGTGTGCCGGTGCGGGGAGGTTGTCTCCCGCGCGCCGTTCCGCGAATGAGATGAATCTTGACATTACGGGGCACTTCTCTTCACTGGGGGGAGCGCAACGTCGAACAAGCGTGTAGCTTCCGGGGGATGGAGAGCCGGGGGGCTCCTATCCATGGGGTACCAGTAGGGATCCTGGGGGGACTGGGGGGTTGGGCTCGATGGGAGTGCGGCTCATGGTGGTCGACGACCACCGACTGCTCGCCGAGGCGCTCGCCTCGGCCTTGAAACTGCGCGGACACCGTGTGCTGGCCGCGGCCGCGCCCGCCGCGGGAGCGGCGGAGCTGGTGATCACCAGGGCGCCGGAGGTCTGCCTGATCGGCACGGCCACGCCTGCCGAACCGGGCATCTTCGACCCGGTGGTGAAGATCAAGCGGGAGCGTCCGCAGGTCGCGGTGCTGGTCCTCGGGCCGGTGCCCAACCCGCGCGGCATCGCCGCCGCGTTCGCCGCCGGCGCCTCCGGTTACGTACGGCACGACGAGCGCATAGAGGGTGTCGAGCGCGCCATCATGAAGGCACGGGCGGGGGAGGCCGCGGTGGCGCCGCAGCTCCTCCAGGGCGCCTTCAGCGAACTCCTCAACCCGGCCGCGCAGCCCGACGACGAGGGGCAGCGGCTGCTCCAGATGCTGACGCCCCGCGAGGTGGAGGTGCTGGTGCGGGTGGCCGACGGCGAGGACACGCGGCTCATCGCGGCCGGTATGGGCATAGCGCCCAGCACCGCCCGCACGCACGTGCAGCGGGTACTGATGAAGCTGGGCGTGGGCTCCCGCCTTGAGGCGGCGGCGCTGGCGGCCCGCACGGGCCTGCTGGACCGTGCGGGGCCGGTGCCGCAGCACTCGGTACCGGGAGCGGGGCAGGAGGCCCAGGGCGACAGGGCCTAGGTCCTGCGGCTGCCCGCCCCCGGGCCGGCCGTCAGTCGGTCGGGTCGTCGGTCGGGTCGTCGGCCGGGGTCGGTGGTGCCACGGGGCGCAGCCACAGCCAGGCCAGGAAGAACAGGCCCAGGGCCAGCATGCCCAGGCCCGTCCAGAGGTTGATGTTGACGCCCTCCGCCTTGTCGATGTCGGCGTCGGACGCGGTGATCCCGGCGATCGTCACGATGATCCCGTAGACCACGAAGAGGCCGCCGATGATGCGGCGGATGTCGAAGAGCCGGGCCGCGGTGGCCGACCTGCCCTGCAGTTCGGTGACCTCGCGCTGGACGTCGCGCTCGGAGCGCCCGGGGCGGTCGGGGTGGTCGGGGGTGGTGGACATGGGGTGATCAGCCCTCCGGTCGTCGGAAGTCGTCAGAACGAGAACGGGATGTAGCAGGCGGCGGCCAGGATGATGGCGCCCCAGCCGAGCAGCGCCGGCTTGCGGTACCAGGCGTCGTCGCCCGCGCCGGCCGGCTCCTCCATGCCGGGCGAGCGGGTCCCGTACACCAGTCCCCGCAGCTCCTCCTCCGGCTTCGGCGCGGTGAAGAGGGAGACGGCGAACATCACGACCGCGCCGGCGACGAACCCGGCGATCGCGGAGACGAAGTTGGCGCCCTGGTCCGAGGGGATGTCGATGATGTCCTGCTTGTAGAGGACGAAGTAGTTGACCATCGCGGCCGTCGTGCCGGCCAGCAGCCCCCAGAACCCGGACTTCATGGACGCGCGCCGCCAGAACATGCCGACGATGAAGACGACGAACATCGGCACGTTGAAGAAGGAGAACAGCGTCTGGAGGTAGCTCATGATGTTCGAGAAGGACGAGGCGAGGAAGGCCGTGCCGATCGACGCCAGCACACCGACCACCGTGATGAGACGGCCGAAGCGCACGTAGTACGCGTCCTCCTCGTCCCGCTTCACGTACTTGCCCCAGATGTCGTTGGTGAAGACGGTGTTGAAGGACGAGATGTTGGCCGCCATGCCCGCCATGAACGCCGCCAGCAGACCCGTCACCGCGATACCGAGGACGCCGTTGGGGAGCAGGTCCTCCATCAGGTACGGGATCGCGTCGTTGTACTGGAGGTCCGAGCCGGACGTCCCGATCTTCGGTACGAGCACGGCCGCGACCAGGCCGGGGATCATCACCAGGAAGACGATGAAGATCTTGGGGAACGCGGCGATGAGCGGGGTGCGCTGGGCCGCGGACAGGTTCTTCGCGGACAGGGCGCGCTGCACCTCGGCGAAGTTGGTCGTCCAGTAGCCGAAGGAGAGCACGAAGCCGAGGCCCAGCACGATGGTCAGCCAGTTGGCGCCGAGCGGATTGCCGCTGCCGATGCCGGTGCCGCCCCACGCGGTGGTGAAGTCGCTGCCGTGGCTCGCCGTCAGGGAGTCGCTCAGACCGTCCCAGCCGCCGGCCTTCTTCAGGCCGAGCACCGTGAGCGGGATGAGCGCGGCGAGGATGACGAAGAACTGCAGCACCTCGTTGTAGATCGCCGACGACAGCCCGCCGAGGGTGATGTACGCGAGCACGAAGGCGCCCGCGACGACGATCGACACCCACTCCGGCCAGCCGAGCAGCGCCTCGACGACGATGGCGAGCGCGTAGAGGTTCACGCCCGCGATGAGGACGGCGGCGAAGGCGAACAGCACGGAACTGAGCAGATGCGCCCCCTTGTCGAAGCGCAGCAGCAGGAACTCGGGGACGGACCTGACCTTCGATCCGTAGTAGAAGGGCATCATCACCAGGCCCAGGAAGACCATCGCGGGGATGGCGCCGATCCAGTACCAGTGCACGGTGTAGACGCCGTACTGGGCGCTGTTGGCGGCCATGCCCAGGATCTCGGTCGCGCCGAGGTTGGCGGCGACGAAGGCCAGTCCGGTCACCCAGGCGGGCAGCGAACGCCCGGAGAGGAAGAAGTCGAGGCTGGTCCTCACCGAGCGGCGGGCGGCCAAGCCGATGCCGAGCACGACGACGAAGTAGATCGCCAGGATCGTGTAGTCGAGCCAGTTGGTGGGGAGCCGCAGCTCCGCGGCCAGGGATGTGGCCAGGTCTGTGGCTGAGTCCGTGGCCAGGGATGTGGCCGGGTATGTGGGGGTCTGCATCCTGCTCTCACTTCACCTTGGTGTTCTTTGTTCGGTTGTGGTGGTGACGTACGTGGGGGTTTGTGGTTTGATGTGTTTGATTCTGTTTATTGGTTTGATCGGGTAAGGGATGGGGAGTCCGGCGTGAAGAAGACCTCGACCCGGCTGGCCGACGGTCGTGAGCTCATCTACTACGACTCGCGCGACGACACCGTGCGCGACGCGGTGGACCGGCGCCCGCTCGACCGGACGGTCACCACATCGGAGGTACGGCGCGACCCGCTGCTCGGTGACGCGGTGGCCATCGCCTCGCACCGCCAGGGCCGCATCTACCACCCGCCGGCCGACGAGTGCCCGCTGTGCCCGTCCGAGGGCGGCCGGCTGAGCGAGATCCCGGACTCGTCGTACGACGTGGCGGTGTTCGAGAACCGCTTCCCGTCGCTGGCCGGGGACTCCGGGCGGTGCGAGGTCGTCTGCTTCACCTCGAACCACGACGCCTCCTTCGCCGATCTGACCGAGGCACAGGCGGGTCTGGTCCTGGAGGCGTGGACCGACCGCACGGCGGAGCTGTCCCATCTCCCCTCCGTGGAGCAGGTGTTCTGTTTCGAGAACCGCGGCGCCGAGATCGGTGTGACCCTCGGACACCCGCACGGGCAGATCTACGCGTACCCCTTCACGACGCCTCGAACGGCCCTGATGCTCCGTTCGGTGGCGGCGCACAAGGAGGCGACGGGCGGGGAGAACCTCTTCGACGCCGTGCTGGAGAGGGAGCTCGCCGACGAGCGGGTCGTCCTGGAGACCGAGCACTGGGTGGCCTTCGTGCCGTTCTCGGCGCACTGGCCCTACGAGGTGCACCTGTATCCGCGCCGCCGCGTGCCCGATCTGCTGGGCCTGGACGAAGGGGCGCGCACAGAGTTCCCCAAGGTCTATCTGGAACTGTTGAGGCGCTTCGACCGGATCTTCGGCGAAGGTGAGCCTCCGACGCCGTACATCTCGGCCTGGCACCAGGCGCCGTTCGGCACGCTGGAGGAGTTCGACGGAGTGGTGCGTGAGGACTTCGCGCTCCACCTTGAGCTTTTCACCATCCGCCGCACTTCCGGCAAGCTGAAGTTCCTCGCGGGTTCCGAGTCCGGCATGAACGTGTTCATCAACGACGTGCCGCCGGAGACCGCGGCCCAGCGACTGCGAGAGGTAGCGAGTTCATGAGTGGGAAGTACCTGGTCACCGGCGGTGCGGGCTATGTGGGAAGCGTGGTCGCGCAGCACCTGCTGGAGGCGGGCCACGAGGTGACCGTCCTCGACAACCTCTCCACCGGTTTCCGCGCGGGCGTCCCGGCCGGGGCCGCCTTCGTCGAGGGCGACATCCGTGACGCGGGCAAGTGGCTGGACTCCTCGTTCGACGCGGTGCTGCACTTCGCCGCGTTCTCGCAGGTCGGCGAGTCGGTCGTGAAGCCCGAGAAGTACTGGGACAACAACGTCGGCGGCACGATGGCCCTGCTCGGCGCGATGCGCGAGACGGGTGTGCGCAAGCTGGTCTTCTCCTCCACGGCGGCGACGTACGGCGAGCCGGAGACCACCCCGATCACCGAGTCCGCGCCGACGTCGCCCACGAACCCGTACGGCGCCTCGAAGCTGGCGGTCGACCACATGATCACGGGCGAGGCCGCCGCGCACGGACTCGCGGCGGTGTCGCTGCGCTACTTCAACGTGGCGGGTGCGTACGGCGGCTCCGGTGAGCGGCACGATCCCGAGTCCCACCTCATCCCGCTCGTCCTCCAGGTCGCCCAGGGCCGCCGCGACGCCATCTCCGTCTACGGCGACGACTATCCGACGCCGGACGGCACCTGCGTCCGCGACTACATCCACGTGGCCGACCTCGCGGAGGCACACCTGCTGGCGGTCGCCGCGGCGCAGCCGGGTGAGCACCTGATCTGCAACCTCGGCAACGGCAACGGCTTCTCGGTCCGCGAGGTGATCGAGACCGTCCGCAAGGTGACCGGACACCCGATCCCCGAGGTCGCGGCCCCGCGCCGGGCCGGCGACCCGGCGGTCCTCGTCGCCTCGGCGGCCACGGCCCGCGAACGGCTCGGCTGGAACCCGTCCCGCGCGGACCTCGCGGGCATCGTCGCGGACGCGTGGGAGTTCGCGCGGAACCTCGCACAGCAGGACATCGCACAGCAGGACATCGCGAAGGCGGAGGGGCACTAGTGGGGGCTCAGCAGGAAGCGTCGGCGGGGCAGGCGGCTCAGCAGGTGCGCGGCGGCTTCGAGAGGCTGTACGGGACCCCTCCCGAGGGGATCTGGGCGGCGCCCGGCCGGGTCAACCTGATCGGTGAGTACACCGACTTCAACGAGGGCTTCGTCATGCCGCTCGCGCTGCCGCACACCGCGGTGGCCGCGGTCTCGCGCCGCGACGACGGCGTGCTGCGGCTGCACTCGGCCGACATCGAGGGCCCGGTCGTCGAACTGCACGTCGACGAGTTGGCCCCGCTGACGAACACCAGCTGGGCGGCCTATCCCGCCGGTGTCGTCTGGGTCCTGCGCGCGGCCGGGCACGCGATCACCGGCGCGGACATCCACCTCGCCTCGACCGTCCCGACGGGCGCGGGCCTGTCCTCCTCGGCGGCGCTGGAGGTGGTGACGGCCCTGGCCCTGAACGACCTGTACGAACTCGGCCTCACCGGGCCCGAACTGGCCCGGGTCGCCCAACGCGCCGAGAACGACTTCGTGGGCGTGCCCTGCGGGGTCATGGACCAGACGGCGTCCGCCTGCTGCACGGAGGGCAACGCCCTCCACCTCGACTGCCGCGACCTGTCGATCCGGCAGGTCCCCTTCGACCTCCCGGCCCAGGGACTCCAGCTCCTCGTCGTCGACAGCCGCGTCAAGCACGCGCTGGGCGACGGGGCGTACGCGGAGCGCCGGGAGGGCTGCGAGGAGGGCGCCCGGCAGCTCGGCGTTCCCTTCCTGCGCGACCTCCCGTACGAGGACCTCGACGCGGCGCTGGCCCGGCTCTCGGACGAGCGGGTACGCCGGTACGTGCGTCACGTCGTCTCGGACGACCACCGGGTCGAGGAGGTCATCGCGCTCCTCGACGCGGGGGACATCCGGGGGATCGGCCCCGTCCTGACGGCCGGTCACGCGTCGCTCCGCGACGACCTCCGCATCTCCTGCCCGGAACTGGACCTCGCCGTCGACACGTCCGTCCGGGCGGGTGCGCTGGGGGCCCGTATGACGGGCGGCGGCTTCGGCGGCTCGGCCGTCGTCCTGGTCGAGACGGCGGACGCGGACACGGTCACGAAGGCTGTGGAGGAGGCGTTCGCGGCCGCGGGGTACACGGCGCCGCGGGTGTTTCCGGCGGTGCCGTCGGAAGGGGCACGGCGGGTGGGCTGACCGTCACCGACTCGGGGGCCGGCCCCCCCGAACCCCCGGTCAGGGCAGCAGCCGCTTCGTCAGCGTGTACTCCGTGATCCCCGGCGGATAGTCGGGGATCACGCACACCACCTCGTACCCCTGCTTCCGGTAGAAGTCCGGAGCCTGGAAGTCCCACGTCTCCAGGCGGGAGGCGCGGCACCCCCGCGACGACGTGGCCAGACGTTCCGCGCGGGACAGCAGCTGCGACCCGAGGCCGGCCCCGCGGTGCCGCCCGTCGACCCAGAGATACGCGACATGCAGCCATGTCGCCCAGGTGTGCCCGACCAGCCCGCCCGCGACCGAGCCCCCCGGCTCCAACGCCCAGACGTGCAGCGGAACTTCCCGTTCACCAGGGGTTCCGCGGAGAGAACGCAGCACCGGAGACGCGGCCGTATTGGCCTCCCGCAGCCGAGACCGCAGGAATTGGCTACGCTCTTTGTCGACTTCTGTCTCAATACGAAACATACGGCTCACCATAAACGCGTCGGCCAATCAGTTCTGCAAATCACCTTCCGCTCCTGCCGCACGGCCTTACTCTGATGAGCAGCACCGGTGGGGGCCGGTGCTGATCAGGGGGCGAGACAGTCGGGTACGACGCCCGAAGTGGGGGTAGCAGTTTCAGCACGGCGGCGGCCGTGCGACTGCGGCACCCCGTTTTCCGAGCCGACAGGAGGCCCGGGAACACCTCGGGCGCCGTACCTGCGCCGGTCCGTCCCCCGACCAGTGGGGGTTTCAGTGGTTCGCATCCGTGTTCTGGTCGTTGACGACCACCGTATCTTCGCCGAGTCGCTCGCTGCGGCCCTGGCCGCCGAGCCCGACGTCGACGTCTCCGCGGCGGGCAGTGGCCCGGCCGCACTGCGCTGCCTGGAGCGGGCGGTCGCGGAAGGCCGCAGATTCGACGTGCTGCTCGTCGACGCCGACCTCGGCGGCAACGTGCCGGGCGTCCGCCCGGCCGTGCCCGTGCACGACAACAACGAAGAAGGCCTGGTCGACGGCATCTCGCTGGTGGCCGGCGTCCGTTCGGGCCAGCCCGGTGTCCGTATCGTCGTACTCGCCGAGAAGGACGATTCGCGGCGCGCGGCCCTCGCCCTGCAGGCGGGCGCCTCGGGCTGGGTGGCCAAGGACTGCTCGCTGTCCCGGCTGCTGACCGTCATCCGGGGCGTGCTGCGCGACGAGACGCACCTGCCGCCGGCCCTGCTCACGGGTGTACTGCGTGAGCTGACCGCCGCGCGCAAGCACCGTACCGAGAGTGAGCGGCTGGTGGAGTCGCTGACTCCGCGTGAGCGCGAGGTGCTGCGCTGCATGGTGGCCGGGCTGGGGCGCAAGGCCGTCGCCGAGCGGCTGTTCCTCTCCCCGCACACGGTCCGCACGCATATGCAGAACGTGCTGGGGAAGCTGGGCGTGCACTCGACCCTCGCGGCCGTGGCGCTCGCCCGCCGGGCCGGGGTCGGGCCGGCCGACCTAGCCGGGGATGTTGTCGAACGGGGCGGTCAGCTGGCGTAGCAGCCCGGCCAGTTCACCGCGCTGGGCCCGGCTGAGCTCCGCGAGGATCGCCCGCTCCTGGTCGAGGAGTCCGGCGAGTGCCTGGTCGGCGCGGTCGCGGCCCTCCTCGGTGAGGCGCACGAGTACGCCCCGGCGGTCGCTGGGGTCGGGGAGCCGCTCGACCAGGCTCTTCTTCGCGAGCCGGTCGATACGGTTCGTCATCGTGCCCGAGGTGACGAGGGTCTGCGTGAGCAACTGCCCGGGGGAGAGCTGGTACGGGGCTCCCGCGCGCCTCAGTGAGGTGAGCACGTCGAACTCCCAGGGCTCCAGGGCGTGCTCGGCGAACGCGATGCGCCGGGCGCGGTCCAGATGCCGCGCGAGCCTGCTCACGCGGCTGAGCACTTCGAGTGGTTCCACGTCGAGGTCGGGGCGCTCCCGGCGCCATGCTGCGACCAGCCGATCGACCTCGTCCTCCATGGCGATCAGTGTAGTGGTTGTGTCGATGTGAAGTCTCTTGACGTGAAGTATCTTGACGACGAGAGAGTGATGGTGTGAGGGTGGAGGCAGGCTCACCCCGACTCCGGAGGCTCCCCATGTCCACGACCACTACTCCCACCTGGGATCCGGGGCAGTACCTGCGTCACGCGGAGCACCGCGCCCGCCCCTTCGCGGAGCTGCTTGCCCGCGTCCCCGCCCTGCCCGGCGAACCGGCCCGGATCGCGGACCTGGGTTGCGGGCCCGGCAACGTCACGGTCCAGCTCGTCGAGCGGTGGCCGGGCTCGTACGTCACCGGCTACGACAACTCCCCGGAGATGCTGGCCGAGGCCGAAGAGCATGCGGGGGACACTGGTGGTGGCGGGCGCCTGGACTTCGCCCACGCGGACCTCACGGAGTGGGCGCCGACGGAGACGTACGACCTGGTCGTCTCGAACGCGGCGCTGCAGTGGGTGCCGGGTCATTTGGACGCCTTCGACTCCTGGCTCGGTGCGGTGGCCTCCGGTGGGGCCTTCGCTTTTCAGGTGCCCAACAACATTGACGCGCCTCTGCATGTGCTGATGCGTGAACTCGCCGGCTCCCCGCGGTGGAAGGGGCGGCTGGCAGGAGTCCTCCGGCGCGCGGACTCGGTGCACGACCCGCTCGTCTATCTGGACCGGCTGGCGCGGCTGGGGTGCGAGGTGGATGTCTGGGAGACGACGTACATGCAGCTCTTGCAGGGCGAGGACGCGGTCCTCGACTGGTCCAAGGGGACGGGGATGCGGCCGGCTCTCACGGTTCTCGCCGACGACCCGGAAGCCCGGGACGCCTTCACTGCCGAGTACCGGGATCTGCTCCGGGCCGCCTATCCGACGGCCCCGTACGGCACGGTTCTGCCGTTCCGGCGGTTGTTCGTGGTGGCGCGGAAGGTCGGCTGAGCGGGTGCTGACGGCTGTGGATCACGTCCAGCTCGCCGCGCCGCCGGGGGCCGAGGGGGTTCTGCGCGCGTACTACGTCGACGTCCTCGGCATGACCGAGATCCCCAAGCCGCCCGTGCTCGCGGCACGCGGAGGCTGCTGGTTCCGGGCGGACGGCGTGCAACTGCACTTGGGGATCGAGCGTGATTTCCGGCCCGCGAAGAAGGCCCACCTGGGGCTGCGGGTGACGGGTATCGAGACGTACGCGACTCGCCTCGCCGCGCATGGAGCGGCGGTCACCTGGGACGACGAGCTCCCGGGCCACCGCCGCTTCGACTCCGAGGACCCGGTGGGGAACCGGCTGGAGTTCCTGGAGCCGCGCCTCAGGGGGTCCGGCCCAGGTTGGTGACCAGAATGTGGATCACGTCCTCGTCGATCACGTAGAGGACGCGGTAGTCACCGACGCGGAGCCGCCGGATGTTCGGTCCGTAGGCGGTGGAGCCGGTGGGGCGCGGCTCCTTGGCGAGGGTGTCGACGGCTTCGTAGACGGCGGCGAGTCCTGCGGGATCGTCCTTGAGGAACCGCACGGCCGCGTTTGTGGCGCTCGGTTCCCAGGTGATTCGGTAGTTCATGGCCGCAGCCCCAGCATGCGCCCGACTTCCTCGTGGGTTACGCCCTCTCCAAGCGTTCCCTCCGCCTTGCGTCGCTGATAGTCGGCGACCGCGAGGGCGTCTTCCAAATCCTCTATGACCTGCGGGGAGACAAGCAGCGCCGCCACGTGGCCGTGGTCGGTGAGGGCGATGGTCTCGCGGCCGTGGGCCGCGCGACGGACGAGGTCACCGAGCTGGGAACGGGCGGCGCTGATCGCGATCTCAGTCATGGACGTATTGATACCACAAGGTTCACGTTGTGGCCTATGTATTAACTTTTCCGGCGGCCTATCAGCCGTGGCTTCGCCTCCAGGCCGTCCAGGCCGTGCCACGCCAGGTTCACCAGATGGGCCGCCACCTCCGCCTTCTTCGGGCGGCGGACGTCCAGCCACCACTGGCCGGTGAGGGCGACCATGCCCACCAGGGCCTGGGCGTAGAGGGGGGCCAGTTTGGGGTCGAAGCCCCGGCGTTTGAACTCGCGGCCCAGGATGTCCTCCACCTGCGTGGCGATGTCCGAGATCAGGGACGCGAAGCTGCCCGTCGACTGGGGGATCGGGGAGTCGCGGACCAGGATGCGGAAGCCGTCGGTGTACTCCTCGATGTAGTCGAGGAGGGCGAACGCCGCCTGTTCGCAGAGTTCGCGGGGGTGGCCCGCCGTGAGAGAGCTGGTCACGCCGTCCAGGAGGCGGCGCATCTCGCGGTCGACCACTACCGCGTACAGGCCCTCCTTGCCGCCGAAGTGCTCGTAGACGACCGGCTTGGAGACGCCGGCCTTCGCCGCGATCTCCTCCACAGATGTCGCCTCGAAGCCCTTCTGGGCGAAGAGGGTGCGGCCGATCTCCAGCAACTGGGCCCGTCGCTCCGCCCCCGTCATCCGGGTGCGGCGGACGCGCCGCGGCTTTTCATTGCTGGGTGTGCTGGAGTCGGCCACGCCGTCAATCATGCCGCCTCGGCCGTCTCCGACTTGCGCCGGGCGCCCTTCCCGTCCGGGTTGCGACGGGAATCGATACGTGAGCGTGACGGCCAGCGCACGTCGCACGCCCAGCCGCAGCGCTCGAACCAGCGGATCAGGCGGGCCGACGAGTCCACCTGGCCGCGTTCCACGCCGTGCCTGGCCGACGTCGGGTCCGCGTGGTGCAGGTTGTGCCAGGACTCGCCGCAGGACAGGACCGCCAGCCACCAGACGTTGCCTGAACGGTCACGTGACTTGAAGGGGCGCTTGCCCACCGCGTGGCAGATCGAGTTGATCGACCATGTGACGTGGTGCAGCAGCGCCACCCGGACCAGGGAACCCCAGAAGAAGCCCGTGAACGCGCCCCACCAGGACATCGTCACCAGGCCGCCGATCAGCGCCGGGAGCGCGATGGACAGGCCCGCCCAGAGGAGGAACTGTCGGGAGATCGTGCGGAGCGCCTTGTCCTTGATCAGGTCCGGTGCGTACTTCTCCTGCGGGGTCTGTTCCTCGTCGAACATCCAGGCGATGTGGGCCCACCACAGGCCCTTCATCAGGGCCGGGACCGTCTCGCCGAAGCGCCACGGCGAGTGGGGGTCGCCCTCGGCGTCGGAGAACTTGTGGTGCCTGCGGTGGTCGGCCACCCAGCGGACCAGCGGCCCTTCGACGGCCATGGAGCCGGCGATGGCGAGGGCGATGCGCAGGGGCCGCTTCGCCTTGAAGGCGCCGTGGGTGAAGTAGCGGTGGAAGCCGATCGTGATTCCGTGGCAGCCCAGGTAGTAGAAGAACACCAGCAGGCCCAGGTCCAGCCAGCTCACGCCCCAGCCCCAGGCCAGCGGAACCGCCGCGAGGACGGCCAGGAACGGCACGATGATGAAGAGGAGAAGGGTGATCTGCTCGATCGAGCGCTTCTTCTCGCCGCCCAGTGTGGCGGAGGGGACGGGGGAGTCGTCGTGCGCCCTCGGGGCGTCATCGATCACGTCGGAACTTGCGGTCATGGGGGCGTCCCCTGTGGGGTCGAGGAGGGTGGGTGTGGCCGGTAAGCGTGGCTGTGGGTAGCCGGAAACAGCGCTTACGGTTGCGTAACCTACGGCGTCGTAAGTATGGCAGCGCGTTGCCCTGGGGCAAGAGCCCGAGAGACTGCGCGTCCGGATGGACACCTATCCTTGGTCTCGGTCGGACAGCGCGGTCCGCTCTGTTTCATTCCCGTATGCCCAGCCGCTGACGCGGCGCTTGCCGCCACGGGCCGACGGGTTCCCCTCCAGACGAGCTTCAACACTGCAAGGAGCCGCACCTGTGAGCAGTGCCGACGACCAGACCACGACAACCGGCAGTGAACTGCGCGCCGACATCCGCCGCCTCGGGGATCTGCTGGGCGAGACCCTCGTACGTCAGGAGGGGCCCGAGCTTCTGGAACTGGTCGAGAAGGTCCGCCGTCTCACCCGCGAGGACGGTGAAGCCGCCGCCGAACTGCTGCGCGGCACCGAACTGGAGACCGCGGCCAAGCTGGTCCGCGCCTTCTCCACCTACTTCCACCTCGCCAACGTCACCGAGCAGGTGCACCGCGGACGCGAGCTGCGCGCCCGGCGTGCCGCCGAGGGCGGACTCCTCGCCCGTACGGCCGACCGGCTCAAGGACGCCGACCCCGACCACCTGCGCGCCAGCGTCAAGAACCTCAACGTTCGCCCCGTCTTCACCGCGCACCCCACCGAAGCGGCCAGACGCTCGGTCCTCAACAAGCTGCGCCGTATCGCCGCCCTGCTGGAGACCCCGGTCATCGAGGCCGACCGGCGCCGCTATGACACCCGTCTGGCCGAGAACATCGACCTGGTCTGGCAGACGGACGAGCTGCGCGTCGTCCGCCCCGAACCGGCCGACGAGGCCCGCAACGCCATCTACTACCTGGACGAGCTGCACGCCGGCGCCGTCGGGGACGTTCTGGAGGACCTCACCGCCGAACTGGAGCGCGTCGGCGTCCAGCTTCCGGAGGAGACCCGGCCGCTGACTTTCGGGACCTGGATCGGCGGCGACCGCGACGGCAACCCGAACGTGACCCCGCAGGTCACCTGGGACGTCCTCATCCTCCAGCACGAGCACGGCATCAATGACGCGCTCGAACTCATCGACGAGCTGCGTCATTTCCTCTCCAACTCCATCCGTTACACCGGTGCCACCGAGGAACTGCTCTCCTCGCTGGGGGCCGACCTGGAGCGGCTGCCGGAGATCAGCCCCCGCTACAAGCGCCTCAACGCCGAAGAGCCCTACCGGCTCAAGGCCACCTGCATCCGGCAGAAGCTGGAGAACACCAAGCTGCGCCTGGCCAAGGGCATCCCGCACGAGGCGGGCCGCGACTACCTCGGCACCGCCGAGCTGCTGCAGGACCTCACGCTCATCCAGACCTCCCTGCGCGAGCACCGCGGCGCCCTGTTCGCCGACGGCCGTATGAACCGTACGATCCGCACGCTCGCCGCCTTCGGCCTGCAGCTCGCCACCATGGACGTACGGGAACACGCCGACGCCCACCACCACGCGCTCGGGCAGCTCTTCGACCGGCTCGGTGAGGAGTCCTGGCGCTACGAGGACATGCCGCGCGAGTACCGGCACAAGCTGCTCGCCAAGGAACTGCGCTCGCGCCGGCCCCTCGGACCGACCCCGGCCCCGCTGGACGCCGCCGGATCGAAGACCCTCGGAGTCTTCGAGACCGTCAAGAAGGCGCTCCGGGTCTTCGGGCCCGAGGTCATCGAGTCGTACATCATCTCGATGTGCCAGGGCGCCGACGACGTGTTCGCCGCCGCCGTGCTGGCCCGCGAGGCCGGACTCCTCGACCTGCACGCCGGCTGGGCGAAGATCGGCATCGTGCCGCTCCTGGAGACGACCGACGAGCTCAAGGCCGCGGACACCATCCTTGAGGACATGCTGTCCGACCCGTCCTACCGGCGGCTCGTGGCCCTGCGCGGCGATGTCCAGGAGGTCATGCTCGGATACTCGGACTCGTCGAAGTTCGGCGGCATCACGACGAGCCAGTGGGAGATCCACCGGGCGCAGCGGCGGCTGCGCGACGTCGCGCACCGGTACGGCGTACGCCTGCGGCTCTTCCACGGCCGCGGTGGCACCGTCGGCCGCGGCGGCGGCCCCTCGCACGACGCGATCCTCGCCCAGCCCTGGGGCACCCTCGAAGGCGAGATCAAGGTCACCGAGCAGGGCGAGGTC
This sequence comes from Streptomyces sp. NPDC017991, assembly GCF_044328075.1. Lineage (NCBI taxonomy): Bacteria > Bacillati > Actinomycetota > Actinomycetes > Kitasatosporales > Streptomycetaceae > Streptomyces > Streptomyces sp. NPDC017991. The sequence goes on from NZ_JBIRGP010000003.1 coordinate 118,118, forward strand.
ATCTCGGACAAGTACCTCGTGCCGTCGCTGGCCCGGGAGAACCTCGAACTGACCGTCGCGGCCACCCTCCAGGCGTCCGCGCTGCACACCGCCCCGCGTCAGTCCGACGAGGCGCTCGCCCGCTGGGACGCCGCCATGGACGTCGTCTCGGAGGCCGCCGAGGCCGCCTACCGCCGTCTGGTCGAGGACCCGGACCTGCCGACGTACTTCCTCGCCTCCACGCCGGTCGACCAGCTCGCCGACCTGCACCTGGGCTCGCGGCCCTCCCGCCGCCCCGGCTCGGGCGTCTCGCTCGACGGCCTGCGCGCCATCCCGTGGGTGTTCGGCTGGACCCAGTCCCGGCAGATCGTCCCCGGCTGGTTCGGCGTCGGCGCCGGCCTGAAGGCACTGCGCGAGGCCGGTCTCGACAGCGTCCTGGACGAGATGCACGAGCAGTGGCACTTCTTCCGCAACTTCATCTCCAACGTCGAGATGACGCTCGCCAAGACCGACCTCAGGATCGCCCGCCACTACGTCGAGACCCTCGTCCCCGAGGAGCTCCAGCACGTCTTCGCCGCCATCGAGGCCGAGCACGAGCTGACCGTGCGCGAGGTGCTGCGCATCACCGGCGAGCAGGAACTGCTGGACGCCCAGCCCGTGCTCAAGCAGACCTTCACCATCCGTGACGCCTACCTGGACCCGATCTCGTACCTCCAGGTGGCGCTCCTCAAGCGGCAGCGCGACACCGCCGCGGCCGGCTCCGAGCCGGATCCGCTGCTGTCCCGCGCCCTGCTCCTGACGGTCAACGGCGTGGCGGCGGGCCTGCGCAACACCGGCTGACCGGCCGATCGGCGGGAAAAGAGGCGCCGGGGCGGCTTGTGCGGATTTCGTACGGGCCGCCCCGGCGCTCTTCTGCGTGCGCAGATACGGGCCGCCCCGGCGCTCTTCTGCGTGCGCAGAGGGTCCGCGTGCGCAGAGGGTCCGCGTGCGGAGAGGGTCTGCGTGCGGAGAAGGGGGAGGGTGTCAGAGCGCCAAAAACGCGGTCGTCACCAGCGCCAGGCCCGCGCCGCCGAGCACCCAGCCCAGCCGGGCCCTGCCCAGGCCGCCCGCGACCACCACCGAGGCGAGCATCAGCGCGCCGCCCAGCGGCACCCAGGCGTAGAGCAGGCCACCGGTGCCCGCGCGGACGACCTCGTCGGTGCCGGGCTTCACCACGACCGGGTACGTGCGGCCCTTCTCCACGGCCACCTCGCTGTCGAGGACGACCCGGTCCCGGGCGGTGGAACCCTCCGACGTGGGCCGGTACGGGCCCGCGCAGTGGTCTTCGGCGCACGTGGTGACCGTCATCGTGCCCCGCTCACGGCCCTTGGTGAGCATCACGTGCTGAGCGGTGCCCCAGGAGGCCCAGACGCCGGCGATCAGGATCAGCACCGCGACCGTACCCATCGCCGCGAGCTGCCCGAACCGCAGCGCCGCGGCCGCTTTCGGGCGGGAGGCGCGGGCATGGGAATGGGCGGGCATGGCGGCGATCCTTGGCCATGGCCTGCGGTCGGTCAACTCCGGCGGGGCTCAGGCAGGGTTCACATGCCGCATTGTCATGAGTTGTACGTCGACTGCGCCCGCTCCAGACCCTCGATGACCAGAGCCTCCACCGCGTCCGCGGCCCGGTCCACCAAGTAGTCCAGTTCCTTGCGCTCCGTCGAGGAGAAGTCCTTCAGTACGAAGTCGGCGACCTGCATACGACCCGGCGGGCGCCCGATCCCGAAACGGACCCGGTGATACTCCGGACCCATCGCCTTCGTCATCGACTTCAGGCCGTTGTGGCCGTTGTCGCCGCCGCCCAACTTCAGCCGAAGTACCCCGTAGTCGATGTCCAGCTCGTCGTGCACGGCCACGATGTTGGCCGTCGGAACCTTGTAGAAGTCCCGCAGGCCCGTCACCGGACCGCCCGACAGGTTCATGTACGACATCGGCTTCGCCAGGATCACCCGCCGGTTCAGCGGACCCGGCGGGCCGATCCGCCCCTCGATCACCTGGGCCTGCGCCTTGCCCGCCCGCTTGAACTTGCCGCCGATCCGTCCGGCGAGGAGGTCGGCCACCATGAAGCCCACGTTGTGGCGGTTCTTGGCGTACTCGGGGCCGGGGTTTCCGAGCCCCACGATCAGCCAGGGGGCGCCTGGTTCCGTGGTCACGTCCGTCACTCCCATGGGTCCTCGACCGGCTGTACTGGTGTATTGGCGTACAGGTGCTCAGTGAATACGCGCCGGCCGCCGCCCCTTGGGGAGCGGCGGCCGGTGAGTGGTGATCCGGTGCGGGATCAGGCCTCGGTGGACTCGGCGGCCGAGTCGTCCGCGGGCTCCTCCGACTGGGCGGCCAGGACCTGCAGCACGACCGCGTCCTCGTCGATGGCCAGCGTGGTGCCCTCGGGCAGCGGGATGTCCTTCGCGAGGATGGCGGCGCCGGCCTCAAGGCCCTCGATCGAGACGGTGACCGACTCGGGGATGTGCGTGGCCTCGGCCTCGACCGTCAGCGTGCTGAGCACGTGCTCAAGCAGGAACGAGCCCGGGGCCAGGTCGCCCTCGGTGTGCACGTAGACCTCGACGTTGACCTTCTCGCCGCTCTTCACCAGAAGCAGGTCGACGTGCTCAAGGAAACCCTTGATGGCGTCACGCTGGACGGCCTTCGGGATCGCGAGCTGGGTCTTGCCCTCGATGTCCAGGGTCAGCAGGACGTTCGGGGTACGCAGGGCGAGCTGCAGCTCGTGGCCCGGCAGCGTGATGTGGACCGGCTCGCCACCGTGGCCGTACACGACGGCGGGAACCTTGGCCTCACGGCGGATGCGGCGCGCCGCACCCTTGCCGAACTCGGTGCGGGTCTCAGCGGCGATCTTGACCTCGGACATGGTCACTCCTCGTAGAACAGGGAAGCCAGGGAAAGGGAGTCACCCGGCCGAACCATCGGCCTGCTACGAAGAGCGCGTCGATAACGGACCGCCGCACCAAAGAGTGCGGCCTCCCTCGCCGAGCAACTGTGACAGCTTACGCGGCGGGAAGGCCGTACAAGAAATCGATCTAGGCCGGTCCTCGACCGCTCTCCTCGACCGCCCTCCTCGACTACTCGTCGAAGAGGCTTGTCACCGAACCGTCCTCGAAGACCTCGCGGACCGCGTTCGCGATCGTCGGCGCGATCGACAGGACCGTGATCTTGTCGAGTTCCAGCTCGCCCGGGGTGGGCAGGGTGTCCGTGAAGACGAACTCGCTGACCTTCGAGGCCATCAGACGGTCCGCCGCCGGACCCGACAGCACACCGTGCGTCGCCGTCACGATGACGTCCTCCGCGCCGTGCGCGAACAGCGCGTCCGCCGCGGCACAGATCGTGCCACCGGTGTCGATCATGTCGTCGACCAGGACACAGACGCGGCCCTCGACGTCACCCACGACCTCGTGCACGGTCACCTGGTTCGCGACGTTCTTGTCGCGGCGCTTGTGCACGATCGCCAGCGGCGCGCCGAGGCGGTCGCACCAGCGGTCGGCCACCCGCACCCGGCCGGCGTCCGGGGACACGACCGTGAGCTTCGAGCGGTCCACCTTGTGACCCACGTAGTCCGCGAGCAGCGGCAGCGCGAACAGGTGGTCCACCGGGCCGTCGAAGAAGCCCTGGATCTGGTCGCTGTGCAGATCGACCGTCAGGAGGCGGTCCGCACCGGCCGTCTTCATCATGTCGGCGACCAGACGTGCCGAGATCGGTTCACGCCCACGGTGCTTCTTGTCCTGGCGCGCGTAACCGTAGAACGGCATGATCACGGTGATGCTCCGGGCGGAGGCCCGCTTCAGAGCGTCGATCATGATCAGCTGTTCCATGATCCACTTGTTGATCGGCGCGGTGTGGCTCTGGATCAGGAAGCAGTCGGCGCCGCGGGCCGACTCCTCGTAGCGGACGTAGATCTCACCGTTGGCGAAATCGAAGGCCTTCGTCGGTACGACCCCGACACCCAACTGGTGGGCGACCTCCTCGGCAAGCTCGGGGTGGGCGCGGCCGGAGAAGAACATCATCTTCTTCTCGCCGGTCGTCTTGATCCCGGTCACAGCACTGTCTCCTCAGAGGTGTCTCAGCTGGATGTCGAGATGAGTTGAGTTCTCAGGTGCGGTCTCAGCTGGATGTGCGGGTGTGCATCTATCACGGTAGCCCGAGTCAGACCCGACCTTTTCCGGTCAGCTTTCGCCGCCGGCCTCCCGGGATGTCGCCTCCGCCGCCTTCGCGGCCGCGCTGCCCGGACGCTTGCGGGCCACCCAGCCCTCGATATTCCGCTGCTGGCCGCGGGCCACGGCCAGCGAACCGGGCGGTACGTCCTTCGTGATCACGGAGCCGGCCGCGGTGTAGGCACCGTCCCCGATGGTGACAGGCGCCACAAACATGTTGTCCGAACCGGTCTTGCAGTGCGAGCCCACCGTCGTGTGGTGCTTGGCCTCGCCGTCGTAGTTCACGAAGACGCTCGCGGCGCCGATGTTCGAGTACTCGCCGATCGTCGCGTCGCCGACGTAGGACAGGTGCGGGATCTTCGTGCCCTCGCCGACGGTGGCGTTCTTCGTCTCCACATACGTACCCACCTTGGCCTTCAGACCGAGGCGGGTGCCGGGGCGGAGATACGCGAAGGGGCCCACGTTCGCCTGGGGGCCGATCTCCGCGCCGTTCGAGACGGTGTTGTCGACGCGGGCGCCGGCGCCCACCGTGGTGTCGTTCAGGCGGGTGTTGGGGCCGACCTCGGCGCCCTCGCCCAGGTGTGTGGCGCCCTGGAGCTGGGTGCCCGGGTGCACGATCGCGTCCTGCTCGAAGGTGACGGTGACGTCGACCCACGTGGAGGCCGGGTCGACGACGGTCACGCCGGCGAGCATCGCGTCCCGCAGCAGACGGTCGTTGAGGATGCGGCGGGCCTCCGACAGCTGCACCCGGTTGTTGATGCCGGCGATCTCGCGGTGGTCGTCCGCCACGGCGGCGCCGACGCGGTGCCCGGCCTCCCGGAGGATGCCGAGGACGTCCGTGAGGTACTCCTCGCCCTGGCTGTTGTCGGTGCGCACCTTGCCGAGCGCGTCCGCGAGGAGCTGCCCGTCGAACGCGAAGACCCCGGAGTTGATCTCACGGATCGCGCGCTGGGAGTCGGAGGCGTCCTTGTGCTCGACGATCGCCGTCACGGCGCCCGAGGCGCTGTCGCGGACGATACGGCCGTAGCCGGTGGCGTCCGGCACCTCGGCGGTCAGTACGGTGACCGCGTTGCCGTCGCCCGTGTGGGTCGCGGCGAGCTTCCGCAGGGTCGCGCCGGTGAGCAGGGGGGTGTCGCCGCAGACGACCACGACGGTGCCGTCGACGACGCCCAGCTCCTCCAGGCCCATCCGTACGGCGTGCCCCGTGCCGTTCTGCTCGGCCTGTACGGCTGTCCGGACGCCCGGAGCGGTTCCGGCGAGGTGGTCGGTGACCTTCTCGCGGGCGTGACCCACGACGACGACCAGGTTCTCGGGCTCCAACTCACCCGCCGCGGCGAGCACATGGCCGACGAGGGAACGGCCGCAGAGTTCGTGCAGGACCTTGGGTGTGGCCGACTTCATACGGGTGCCCTCACCCGCTGCGAGAACGACGACGGCTGCGGGTGGGGTCTCCCCTGCTCCGGAGCCGAGAGCTTGGGGAAGGTTGGCGCTCACGGATATGCCTTTCGGCTACTGGTGTCTGGGGTACGGACATCCGCAGGATACCGGGGCGTTTCAGGAGCGACATGAGAGCGGGCCCTGACAGTGCTGTCAGGGCCCGGGCGTCCACAGCTCCCCCGCCAGGACTTGAACCCGGACAGATGGCACCAAAAGCCACAGTGCTGCCAATTACACCACGGGGGATGGAAATCGACTGAGGCCGGACATTTGGTCGGCCGTCGAGTTGGCACCCAACACTATGCCGTACCAAGGCCCTTCGACGCGACGGTACGGATCGGCGCGCGGAGGGTGTGGGGATCACCGGCCCGGGGTCGAACGGTGGGCGATTCAGCAGTTCGAGGGATTCTGGTCTGTTTCGCTTCTGTTCGATTACGGGGAGTGGTGTAGGCCAGTCCGGGAAACTCGCCGGAAAAGGGGCGGGGGGCGACCGTAGGCTGGAGTCATGACCACGACGGGGGAAGACCACACCGCGGCCTTGGCGGGGCCGTGGTGGTGGGCGAGGTGGCGCAGCGCGGTGCTCGACGGGGGCCTCGCGCTGGTGTCGTCCGTGGAGTGCGCGACAGAGGGGTTTCCGTTCGCAGGGGCGGCGGGGGTGCCGGTGCCCGCGGGGATGCTGTTCGGGGCCGTCGCCGGGTCCGTACTGCTGTTCCGGCGGCGGTGGCCGATAGCCGTCGTACTGGTGTCGATCGCCATCACCCCGGCCCAGATGGGGTTCCTGATGGGGCTCGTCGGGCTGTACACGCTGGCGGCGTCCGAGTTGCCGAGGCGGATCATCGGGGCGCTGGCCGGGATGTCGATGGTGGGCATGCTCATCGTCACCTATGTGCGGGCGCACCAGGGAATGGTGAGGGGGGATGTGGCGCTGGGGGACTGGTTCGTACCCTTCGTGTCGATCACGACCTCGCTCGGGATGACGGCCCCGCCGGTGCTGCTCGGGCTGTACGTGGGAGCGCGGCGGCGGTTGATGGAGAGTCTGCGGGAGCGGGCGGACTCCCTGGAGCGGGAGTTGCAGCTGCTGGCGGAGCGCGCCGAGGAGCGGGCGGAGTGGGCGCGCAACGAGGAGCGGACCCGGATCGCCCGGGAGATGCACGACGTGGTCGCGCACCGGGTGAGTCTGATGGTGGTGCACGCGGCGGCGTTGCAGGCGGTGGCCCGCAAGGATCCCGAGAAAGCCGTGAAGAACGCCTCGCTGGTGGGGGACATGGGGCGCCAGGCGCTGACCGAACTGCGGGAGATGCTGGGGGTCCTGCGGACGGGCGACGGATCGGCGCGGGGCGCGGGGTACGGCTCCGCGCCGGTACAGGCGGTGCCGCTGGCGGCCGTGGGGGCGGCTGCCGCCGCCGCTGCCGCCGCGTCCCGGGCCGCCGAGGAGGACGCGGGGGACGGGCCCTGCCTGGACGATCTCGATGAGCTGGTGGGGCAGTCCGCCGCCGCGGGGATGGTCGTCGATCTCTCCGTGGAGGGGGAGGCGCGGGTGTACGCGGCGATGGTGGAGCAGACCGCGTACCGCGTGGTGCAGGAGGCGCTGACGAACGTCCACAAGCACGCGGCGGGGGCGAAGACCCGGGTGCGGCTGGCGCATCGGGGAGCGGAGATCGCGATGCAGGTGGAGAACGGCCCGCCGCCGGAGCCGGGGGCCGCGTCCGACGCCAGGCTGCCCAGTGGGGGGAACGGCCTGCTGGGGATGAAGGAGCGGGTCGTCGGGCTCGGCGGGGTCTTCGTGTCCGGGCCGACGGACGCGGGCGGCTTCCGGGTGTCGGCGGTCATTCCGGCCGGGGGCTGAGCCGGGGGCGACCGGTGCCGGCACCTGTCATGACATCGGTGTCGGTGTCGGTGCCTGTGCCTGTGCCTGTCGTGACGTCGGTGTCGGTCCCGGTGCCTTTCGTGACATCGGTGTCGGTGCTGACATCGGTGCCGCGGTTCCCGGGTGCCGGCCGGCTCAGCCGGCGGTCAGGCGTACCGGTTCCCTGCCCGCGATGAGGGTGGCCAGCGCCTGGTCGATGTCGGCGCCGAGGTACCAGTCGCCCGTGTGGTCCAGGGTGTACACGCGGCCCTCCGTGTCGATGGCGAGCAGGGCTCCGCTGTCGGTCTCCTCGCCGAGGGGGGCGACCTCGGTGTCCAGGGCCCTGCCGAGGTCGGCGAGGGTGCGGGCCATGTGGAGGCCGTGCAGGGGATCCAGGTGCAGCGGGGACGAGGCGATCTGACGGCCCGCCTCGGCCGTGCTGACGCGCAGCCCGCCGAACTCCGCCCATGCCTCCACCGCCGCCGGGAACACGGCATGGCGGTGCCCCGCGGGGGACTCGTGGCCGCGCAGGGCGTCGGCCCAGAACTCGGCCTGCTTTATGTCCCAGCGGCCCGGTTGCCATCCGGCGTCGCGCAGCGAGGCGTCGACCTGGACGGAGAAGCGGGTGGTCGAGGTGGCGGCGGTGCGGTCGGTGTGCATCTGCCCTTCGCGATCGGTCTGAGCTGCCGTGCGGTGTTCCGGCCGGCTGCTTCTGGTGCGTCGGTGGCGCCTTCGTGCGGGTGGGAGGCCGCTGTCAGTGGCGGGGCCGCCGTCAGTTCCCCCGGGCCGTCGGGTCGACGATGCGTACGCCGAAGTGGGCGCTGAGCGCGGTACAGGCGCGGCAGGGCGGCGCGAAGCTGCCGTGCAGCGGGTCGCCGTCCTCGCGGATGCGGCGGGCGGTGAGCTTGGCCTGCTTGAGGGATTTTCTGGCCTCGCCGTTGGTCATGGGTTTTCGGATGGCGCGTTTGGAGCGGGCGGCGTCGGCGGCGGCGAGATGGCGGGAGATGAGGATCGCCTCGGCGCAGCGGCCGGTGAAGCGGTCGCGCTGGCCGCTGGTGAGCGTGTCGAGGAAGTCCCGTACGAGGGGGTGCAGGGGTGGCGGCTGGTCGCCGCGGCCCGCTGTGCCGGTGAGGGTCGCGCCCCGTACGGAGAGGGCGGCGGCGATGGTCGGGAGTATGCCGTCACGCCGGTGCAGCAGGACCGGGGCGGCGGGCGCCTCGGTACTGCTCCAGCCGACCCGCGGATCCCCGGACGTACCCGTCTGCGTTGCGCTCATCGTCCTGTTACCTCCCCTGAGAGCCTGTGTCTGCGCCCCGGCCGGGCGCAGCGCCGTCTGGCACGCATGCTCGCCGCGTTGCCGAAAAGCCCTGGTAGCTCCGCTACCAGGACCTCCCGGCGCCTTGCGATCGCACGCACCGGACGGCGCGCGCTGATCCGGCCGGGGCGCAGACACAGGCTCTGATACATCCCCCGGTGCTCCGACAGAGTGCCAAACTCCGTGGCTCGTGCGGAAGCTGGGGCGGTGCGACACGCGCGGTCTTCGTCGTACCGTCACGGCTCGATGACGGCAGGTCACGGAACCGGAGGGCCCTTGACCGGTATGGAACAGGAGGCCCGGTGACCGGTGTCGTTCCACCGCATAGGCTGTCGACATCCGCGATCCTTCATCACGCCGCAGGGGGCAACCGCCATGACGACAGGTCGGCTCGGGCAACAAGCCGCGCCGCCGAACGCGGCCTACGCCGGGCAGGTCGTGCACTTCCCGGATCCGGTGCGGGCGGCACGTCACCCGAGAGGGGTACGTGTTGACGAGGTCGGCTACCCCGACTTCTCGTTCTTCGCGCGTGCGGCCGCGGAGATCGCCGAACCGCCCGAGGGGTTCGGTGTCGACGAGCTGCGGCTGACCGACTACGTGTCGGCGAACGCCGCCCTGGCGGCTTCCGGCCATGATCTGTGGGACACGATCCCGGCGGTGGCGACTCCGCACGGCTGGACGTGGCACCACGTGCCGCGCACGCGCCGGCTGGAGCTGGTGCCGGTCGAGGTGAAGGCGTTGCTGCGGCATCACGGCGGTCTGGCCACCGCGGTGGTCGACCAGGACAAGCGGGGCACCCGCCCGCTGCAGGAGACCCGGCCCGCGCACTTCGGACTGCCGAAGGCGGCGGTCGCCGTGACCGAGCAGCAGGTGCAGGGTGTCGAGGAGGACCTCGGGTACCGGCTGCCGGGGGCGTACCGGTCCTTCCTGAAGGCCGCCGGCGGATGTGCGCCGGTGGGGGCCGCGCTGGACGCGGAGCTGGGCTTGCTGGTCGACCAGCCGTTCTTCACGGTGCGGGACGAGGCCGCGGTCAACGACCTCGTCTATGTCAACAAGTGCCTGCGGGACCATCTCACCAAGGACTATCTGGGAGTCGGTTTCGTGCAGGGCGGGTTGCTCGCGGTGAAGGTGAAGGGCGAGCGGGCCGGCTCCGTGTGGTTCTGCGCGTTCGACGACGCCCGTGACCAGGACGAGTGGCCGCCCGCGGAGCGCGTACAGCGGCTGCTGTTGCCCTGTGGTGACGACTTCGATCAGTTCCTGTCCCGGCTCGCGGGCAATCCGCCCGAGCTGGAGACGGTGGCGAACCTGATGGTGGACGGCGGCTTCGCGCGGGCGGTGCCGGTGTCCGCCGTGTCTTCGGTGGGGGAGTGAGCGTCCGATGGTGACCTTCGCGCAGGCGCAGGAGCGCGCCGAGGAGTGGATCAACGCAGAAGTGCCCGGCTACCAGCACCGCGAGGTGCGGGTCCGGGAGTTCGAACTCGGCTTCGTGGTGTGGGCGGAGGACCGGGCCGAGGGCCCGCGCTCCGACGGCGGCGCCCAGCGGCTCGTCATCGCGCGTGACAGCGGGGAGGCCACCCTGTGGCCCTCGCTCCCGGTGGGCGAGGTGATCCGCCGGTACGAGGAGGAGTACGGCGTGTCGGCGGGGGTGCCCGAGCCGGCGCCCGCCCCGCCCGCCCGCGTGGACCTCAACCAGACGTCGTTCCTGCTGACTCCGCCGGAGTGGCTGCAGGAGGCGGCGGACCGCATGGGCATCCCGGACCGCCGGGACGGTACGTCGGGCGGGGCCGCGGGCCGGCCGTCGGACGGTGCCGGGTCGCGGCCCGCCGCCGAGATCAGCGACGCGGTTCCCGCCGCTCGTGCCGCTTCCCCGGTCGACGCCGTTCCGCCGTCCGACGCGGCGCCCGCCCCGCACGGCGGTGCCGGAACCCCTGCGGGTCCGCTGCCCGAGACGCTGCCGGGGCCGCCCGCCGGTTCGCCGGCGCCCGCCGCCCCGAGCGGTGGCACGGCGTGGCCCGCCGCCGGCGGCAGCGCCCCCGGTGCCGCCCCCGTGCCCGCCGACGCGACTCCGTGGGCCGGTACCGACACCAACGCCGAGGCGGGGGACGACCGTTCCGTGCCGCTGCCGGCGACGGTGTACGCGCAGCAGATCCGCGATGTCGGGCCCGGTGGTACGCCGCCTCCGCCCGAGGCCGCCCCCGAGGCCAGGACCAAGCTGATCTCGGGTGGCAGCCGGCTGCCGCGCACGAGTGTCGCGCCCGCGCTCGACGAGCCGGCACCGCCCGCGTTCCCGCAGGGTCCGGGTGGGCAGGGCACCGCGGCGCAGGGCGCGGGTGCGCCCGGTGCGGCGCCGGCCGGGCCCTCCTCGTACGGCCATCCGCAGCACGCCGGCCCGGGTACGCCCCCTCCGGGCGCGCCCTCGTACGGCTATCCGCAGGGTGCTCCGCCGCCGCCCGCCGCCGACGCTCAGCAGCAGCAGCAGCCCGCTCCGAGTGCGCCGGGCCGGCCGCTGCCGCCGGGTGCCGGTGACATCGCGGACGCGGCGACCAGCAAGGCGCAGGGTCCGCCACGTGGTGCGCGGGGTGCGAACGCGCCCGGTACGCCGCCGCCTCCCGGGGCGCCCGGTACGCCGGGTGCGCGGCCGGGCGGTCCGGCTCCGGGCGGTCCTCCCTCGGGCGGTCCTCCTGCGGGCGGTCCCGCTCCGGCGTCCGGGCCCGGTGCGCCGGGTGTACCGGCCGGTGGATACGTACCGACGCAGTTCGTCTCGCAGCTCGGCCCCGACGGGCCGGAGGTGCCGGGTGCGCAGGGTGGTCCGGGTGGTCCTGGTGGGCCGGGTGCTCCGCAGCCTCCCGGTGCGCCCCAAACCCCCGGCTCTCCCGGTGGCTCCGGTGGCGTCCACCATGCCGCGACCGTGCTCGCCGGGCCCGCGGTCGGCGGCCCCGGTGCTCCGCAGCCTCCGGGCGCTCCCGGTGCTCCCGGTGCCCCGGGTGCTCCCGGCGGCCCCGGTGGACCTGGCACTCCGGGGGGTACGCCGCCCGGTGGTGTGCACCATGCCGCGACCATGCTGGCCGGTCCGCCGGTCGGTGGGCCGGGTACGGCTCCGCCGCCGCCCCCCGCGCCCGGTGCGCCCGGTATGCCTCCCGGGGGTCCTGGGGGCCCTGGGGGTCCCGGGATGCCGCCGCCCGCTCCGCACATGGGCGGCCGGCAGCCGTTCCCGGGGCAGCAGCAGCCCTTTCCGGGCCAGCCGATGCCCGGTCAGCAGCCTCCGGCCTACGGTTACCCGCAGCACGCCCAGCCCACGGTCGGCCCCGGCTACCAGGCGGTGCTGCGCTACCGCGCCCAGGACGGCAGCGAGCAGCAGCTGATCCGGCGGTCCGCGCCGGGCACCCCGCACCCGGAGTGGCAGATCCTGCACGAGCTGCGGGCGATGAACGTGCCGCCGCAGCAGGTGCTCGAACTGCACACGGAGCTGGAGTCCTGCGAGCTGCCGGGCGCGTACTGCGCGCGGATGATCCGGGAGAGCTGGCCGCAGGCGCGGATCACGAGCATCGCCTCGTACGGCACCGACCATGCGAGCCGTCAGCAGGGCATGGCCCAACTGATCGCGCACCAGGGTGAGTTGCACCAGGTCGCGGACGGTCCGGCGAGGCCCGGTCCGGTACGGGCGCCGTTGCCGCCGGTGCAGTCCGCGCCGCCGATCCCGCCGGAGGCGATCGGGCAGGAGCTGGCGGCGGCCTTCGGGCCCGGTCTGTTCCGGTTCGACCAGGCGGCGGTGTCCCGGCAGGGCGTGCCGCCGATCGTGGCGCACACCCTGGTGGTGGCCGGGCTGCCCGTCGACATGAACCCGTTCTTCTGGGCGCAGGCCCAGCCGGGCCGTCCGGTGCCCACGCTCGCCGAACTGGCGCAGGAGCGCGGGGTGCAGCCGGGTGCGGACGCGGGCTCGTACCTCGTCATGGGCAGTGACTTCGGCAAGGCGATCTGTGTCCAGTACGGGACCGCGAACATCGTGGCCGTGCCGGTGGAGGCGGGCCCGGGCGGTGCTCCCGTACCGCCGCAGTTCGTGAACACGGGGCTGCCCGAGTTCGCGCGCAGTCTCGCGCTGCTGGGCCGTATGTGGCGTCTTCGCTTCGGGCTCAACCAGGAGCAGGCGGGGCGCTGGACCGTCGATTTCCAGGCGCAGTTGGCCGCGATCGACCCGGCGGCCCTCGGGTCGCCGGAGAGCTGGTGGTCGGTGCTGCTGGAGCAGATGTGGGACGGGCTGCTCTGACAGGCCGTCACTGAATCTGCCCCGATCCGGGCGGCGGAATGCGCGGAGTGTCGCGTTATGAACACTTCCGTCTGATCGACCAAGATGAGCGGCATGAGCAGCTCATCGGTGTCGTCGGTGTCGTCGCTGTCCTCGGGTTCGTCTCCAGACTTCGAGGCCGTACGGGGGCGTGGTTACCGCCTCGCGCAGGTCGACGCGTACGTCGCGGCGCTCTCGGCGGGGCGCGACGCCGCCTGGGAGCGGGCCGCGCGGCTGACCGTGCTGGCCAGGGAGATGGAGTCCGACGCGCTGCGGCTGCGCGAGGTCGTGACGGCCCTCGCCCCTCAGACGTACGAGACGCTGGGCGACCGGGCCCGGCGGCTCTTCGAACTGGGCGAGGAGGAGGCCGCGGAGCTGCGCGAGGACGCGGTGCGGCAGGCGCGCCGGACCGTGGACGAGGCGCGCGCGGCAGCCGAACGGGTGCGCGAGGCCGCGCGGGCGGACGCGGACGAGGTGCGCGCCGAGGCCGACGACCGGGCCCGGCACCGGCTGCTGGCCGCGCAGGCCGAGGCCGACGAGATGCGGATCTCCGCGCGGCGCGAGGTGAAGGAGGGCCGCGGTGAGGCGCTGGCCGCGCTGCGTGAGACGCGGCGGCGCGGCGAGAGCCTCGTCGCCGAGCAGGAGAAGGAGCACGCCGAGCGCTGGGAGCGGGCCGGGTGCGAGGCCGCCGAGCGGGAGGCCGCGCTCGACGCGCGCCACGAGGAGCTCGTCGCGCGCGCGGAGGAGGGCGTGGCCGCCGCGGGACGGGAGCTGGCCGAGGCGCAGGAGTCGGCCCGCCACCTCCAGGAGGACGCGGACGCCCGCGCCGCCGAACTCCTCGCCGAGGCCGGGGTCCGGGAGGAGCGCGTGGCCCGCGAGACGGAACGGGTCCTGCGCGAACACGGCGAGCGGTGGGACGAGGTACAGGCGCACATGGACCATGTCCGCAGCAGCCTCGCCGCGCTGACGGGGCGGGCGGCGGCGGAGTAGTCCGCGCGGCTCGGTGGGGGCGTGTCGCGCAGTTCCCCGCGCCCCCAGGGGGCGAGGGCGAAGCCCCGCCTTCAAGGGGCGCGGGGAACTGCGCGACACGCCCCCAGCGGTGGTCGGTGGGTCCGGATCGCCGGGTGGCCCTCAGTCGCCGGGGGCCTTGAGTACCGGGAAGCGGCGCGGGGCCACGAACAGCAGGACCAGGAAGGCGAGTGCCGCCGCGCAGGCCGCGCCGAAGTAGACGGCATGGACCGCCTCCGCGACCGCCCGGCGTACGTGCTCGGCCGGAGCGCCCGACTCCAGGGACGCGGTCACCGAGTCCAGGTCGCCAGCACCGCCCAGCCGGGAGGCCAGTACGCCGTTGGCGACCGCGCCGAAGAGCGCGGCGCCGACCGTCTGGCCGGTCTGCCGGCAGAAGAGGACGGACGCGGTGGTCGTACCGCGCTCCGCCCAGTCGACGGTCGACTGGACGCCGATGAGCAGGGGCAGTTGGAAGAGGCCGAGCGCCCCGCCGAGCAGCAGCATCAGGAGGGCGGGCTGCCAGGCCGCGCCGGGATACGGCAGGAACGGGAAGGCGAACAGGATCAGCGTGGCCGTGCCGATGCCGAGCATCGCCGTGTTGCGGAAGCCGACGCGCCGGTAGACGTGCTGGCTGAGGGCCGCCGACACCGGCCAGCTCAACGTCCACACGGAGAGCACGAATCCGGCGGCGACGGGGGTGAGCCCCAGCACCGACTGCGCGTACGTGGGCAGGAAGACGGTCGGGGCGACCATGAGCAGGCCCAGCGCGCCGAGCGCCAGGTTCACGGCGGCGATGGTGCGGCGGCGCCACACCCAGCCGGGGATGATCGGTTCGGCCGCCCGGCGTTCGACGAGTACGAGGACGCCGACGAGCCCGACTCCCGTACTGAACAGGGCTGTTGAAGGAGCCGACAGCCACGGCCAGGCCACCCCGCCCTGCACCAGGGCCATGAGGAGTACGCCGCCGCAGGCGAAGACGGTGAGCGCGCCCGCCCAGTCGACGCGCGGGCGGCGCGCGGGGGCGGCCCGCTCGGGCTCGTGGAGGTGGCGGACCAGCAGCCAGAGGGCGACCGCGCCGAGCGGCAGGTTGATGAGGAAGATCCAGCGCCAGTCGGCGTACGAGGCGAGCAGTCCGCCGATCGCCGGCCCCGCGATCGCCGAGGTGGCCCACACCGTGGACAGCTTGGCCTGTATCTTCGGGCGCTGCTTGAGCGGGTAGAGGTCGGCGGCGAGCGTCTGGACCGTGCCCTGGAGGGCGCCGCCGCCGAGGCCCTGGACGATACGGAACGCGATCAGCGCGGCCATGTTCCAGGCGAGTGCGCAGAGCAGGGAGCCGAGCAGGAAGAGGACGCAGCCGGCGATCAGGACCGGCTTGCGGCCGAAGGTGTCGGAGAGCTTGCCGTAGACGGGCAGCGTGACCGTCACCGCGAGCAGATAGCCGGAGAACAGCCACGAGAAGACGGAGAAGCCGCCGAGGTCGCCGACGATCTGCGGGACGGCGGTCGACACGATCGTGGAGTCGAGCGCGGCCAGACCCATGCAGAGCATGAGGGAGGCGACGACGGCCCGGCGGTTCCTGGCCCCGGCCCGCGCCGCGGCGGGCCCGTCCTCCGTGACGGCCGGTATCTCGGTGTCCCCCTGGCCCACAGGATTCCTTCCCCTTGCACCTATCTGCCGTGGCCACTCTCCCACTTGAGCCGCACGTCGCGGGAGGCCGGATGCCGGGCGGGCCGGAAGGTGGAGGCATCCCCGAGAGGAACTCCACCGACGGGTGGACAGCCCCTAGGGGTACCTCCGTACTGCCCCTCGGGGAGGGCTCGTCCCGGCGGAGGACGAGATGGTACGGGTGTCGTCCTTAACCTGGCTTTATGCCGCTGAGTGCGGTGTCCCGCACCTTCGGGGGTGGGGTTTTCCCCAGCAGAAGACTGCGCTGGGCACCAGCGCGGGGGACCACCCTCCGCCACCAGACTTGGGGCTGTGACCGGGCGGCGTGACCGCACCGCCGCACCGCACGACGTACTCGCAGGGCTCGACCGCACGACGTACCAGCAGGGCTCGACCGCACGACGCGGGCAACCGCAGGCGCTCAGGACAACCGCAGGCGTTCAAGACAACCGCAGACCGTCACTGACCTGTCGGTGGCCGACTTAGGAGACATACCGTGACATCGGCTGTAACCATTCCCAGGCACGGGGGCACTGGAGAGCGTACGGCCGTTGCCGCGCGGGCACGGCAGGTCGTCAAGGCGTACGGGTCCGGTGAGACCCGTGTCGTCGCCCTGGACCAGGTCGACGTGGACATCGCGCGGAGCCGGTTCACCGCGATCATGGGCCCCTCGGGGTCCGGCAAATCCACCCTGATGCACTGCCTCGCCGGCCTCGACACCGTCTCCGCCGGAAAGATCTACCTGGACGAGACCGAGATCACCGGACTCAAGGACAAGAAGCTCACCCAGCTGCGCCGGGACCGGATCGGCTTCATCTTCCAGGCCTTCAACCTGCTACCGACGCTGAGCGCCCTGGAGAACATCACCCTCCCGATGGACATCGCGGGCCGCAAGCCGGACAAGGCGTGGCTGGCCCAGGTCGTCGAGACCGTCGGTCTCGCCTCCCGGCTGAAGCACCGGCCGAACCAGCTCTCCGGCGGCCAGCAGCAGCGCGTCGCCGTGGCCCGCGCCCTGGCCGCCCGGCCCGAGATCATCTTCGGTGACGAGCCCACCGGAAACCTCGACTCCCGCGCCGGCGCCGAGGTGCTGGGCTTCCTGCGCCGCTCGGTCGACGAGCTCGGCCAGACCATCGTGATGGTGACGCACGACCCGGTCGCCGCCTCCTACGCGGACCGCGTGCTGTACCTGGCCGACGGACGGATCGTCGACGAGATGCTCCGGCCGACCGCCGACGCCGTTCTCGACCGCATGAAGGACTTCGACGCCCGGGGGCGCACGTCATGACCGTCTTCAAGACCTCCAGGCGCAACTTCTTCGCGCACAAGGGACGCATGGCCCTCTCCGCCGTCGCCGTCCTGCTGTCGGTGGCGTTCGTGTGCGGCACGCTCGTCTTCACCGACACCATGAACACCACCTTCGACAAGCTCTTCGCGACGACCTCGCCCGACGTCACGGTCTCCCCGAAGGGGGCCGAGGCCGACGACACCCCGCAGAACGGCAGGCCGGAGTCGCTGCCCGCCTCGGCCGTCGAGCGGGCGCGGAAGGCGCAGGGCGCCAAGTCCGCCGAGGGCGCGGTCAGTTCGATGAACGTGACCGTCGTCGACAGCGACAACAAGAACATGGGGTCCAGCACCGGCGCCCCGACGATCGCGGGCAACTGGACGAAGAACGACCTGCGTTCGATGGAGATCACCTCCGGGCACGCCCCGCGCGGCCCCACCGAGGTGATGGTCGACGCCGACACCGCGGACAAGCACCACCTCAAGATGGGCGACGAGCTGCGCACCATAGCCGTCACCGGTGACTTCAAGGCGAAGATCGTCGGCATCGCCACCTTCAAGATCACCAACCCCGGTGCCGCCGTCGTCTACTACGACACCGCCACCGCACAGCGCGAACTGCTCGGCTCCACCGGCCGGTTCACCCACGTCAACGTCACGGCCGCCGCCGGCGTGACCGACACACAGCTCAAGCGGAACGTGTCCGAGCAGCTCACCGCGGCCGACGGCGCGTTCAAGATCCAGACGCAGAAGGAGTACTCGGACGAGAGCCGCGAAGGCATCGGCGAGTTCATGAGCGTCATCAAGTACGCCATGCTCGGCTTCGCCGGAATCGCCTTCCTCGTCGGCATCTTCCTCATCATCAACACCTTCTCGATGCTGGTCGCCCAGCGCACCCGGGAGATCGGCCTGATGCGGGCCATCGGTTCCTCCCGCAAGCAGGTCAACCGGTCGGTACTCGTCGAGGCCCTGTTCCTCGGCATCGTGGGCTCGATCCTGGGCGTCGCCGCCGGTGTCGGCATCGCGGTCGGCCTCATGAAGCTCATGTCGACGGCGGGCATGAACCTCTCCACCGCCGACCTGACGGTCAAGGCCACGACCCCGGTCATCGGCCTGGCCCTCGGCGTCGTGGTCACCGTCTTCGCCGCCTACCTGCCGGCCCGCCGCGCGGGCAAGGTCTCCCCGATGGCCGCACTGCGCGACGCCGGTACGCCGGCCGACGGCCACGCCGGCTGGATCCGCGGCCTGATCGGCGCGCTCCTCACGGGTGCCGGCGGCGCCGCCCTCTTCACGGCGGCCGGTGCCGACAAGGCGAGCGACGGCGCGTCGATGCTGGGCATCGGTGTGGTGCTCTCGCTGATCGGGCTCGTCATCATCGGCCCGCTGCTCGCGGGCGGTGTGGTCCGGGCCCTCAGCGCGGTCCTGCTGCGAGGCTTCGGCCCCGTCGGCCGCCTGGCGGAACGGAACGCGCTGCGCAACCCCCGCCGCACCGGTGCCACCGGAGCGGCCCTGATGATCGGCCTCGCGCTGGTCGCCTGCCTCTCCGTGGTCGGCTCCTCGATGGTCGCCTCGGCGACGGAGGAACTCGACAAGTCGGTCGGCACGGACTTCATCATCCAGGGCAACCAGCGGATCGTCCCGCAGGCCCAGAAGGCCATCGAGGACACGCCCGGCCTGGAGCACGTCACCAGCTACAAGATCGTCGAGGTGAAGCTGACCCCGCCGGACGGGAAGACCGAGGACACCGACGTCACGGCCGCGGACCCGACGTACTCCAGCGACCTGCGCCGCGAGACGGTCTCGGGTGACCTGTCGGCGGCGTACGGCAAGAACGCGATGTCGGTCGGCTCCGACTACGCCAAGGAGCACGGTGTGCGGGTCGGCGACACGATGACCGTCGCCTTCAAGGGCGGACAGACCGCGAAACTGAAGGTCGCGGCGGTCACGGACGACGACACGGCCCTCGACAAGGGCTCGCGCTACCTGAACATCACCACGCTGCGGCAGTACGTCCCGGCCGACAAGATGCCGCCGAACGACATGATGTTCGCCACCGCCGAGGACGGCCAGGAGAAGACGGCGTACGCGTCGCTGAAGAAGTCCCTGGACGCGTACCCGCAGTACCAGGTCCGTGACCAGACCGACTACAAGCAGCAGCTCAAGGACCAGATCGGCCAGCTCCTGTACATGGTCTACGGCCTGCTGGCCCTCGCGATCATCGTGGCGGTCCTGGGGGTCGTGAACACCCTGGCCCTGTCGGTGGTCGAGCGGACCCGCGAGATCGGCCTGATGCGCGCCATCGGCCTCTCCCGCCGCCAGCTGCGCCGCATGATCCGCCTGGAGTCGGTCGTCATCGCCCTCTTCGGAGCGCTGCTCGGCCTGGGCCTCGGCATGGGCTGGGGCGCCACCGCCCAGCAGCTCCTCGCCCTGGAGGGCCTGAAGGTCCTCGACATCCCCTGGCCGACGATCATCGGAGTCTTCGTCGGCTCGGCGTTCGTGGGGTTGTTCGCGGCGCTGGTGCCCGCCTTCAGGGCGGGGCGGATGAATGTCCTGAAGGCCATCGCGACGGATTAGCTGCCGCCGGCCGAGGGAACGGGGGAGCCCGGTGCCGCCGAGTCTTCCGACTCGGCGGCACCGGGCTGTTTGCCGGTGGGCGCGCTGTCGGGTGCGGGCCGGTGGGGGCGGGCCCAAGGGATTGCGCAGTTCCCCGCGCCCCTGGGTGCCCAGGGGCGCGGGGAACTGCGCAAGCGGGGGCGAGGGGGCGGAGCCCCCATGCGGTGACTGACGGGGAGGGTAGGGGCGGCGGGGGCGAGGAGATCCCCCTCTGTCCACAGGGGCGGGCGGGGAGGACCCCGGCGTCGTACCCTGGACACCCCCGGCCCGTCAGACGTGTCGGGCGCCTCGCGTTGCCCAGCCCCTCCACCCGCCCCACCCCCCAACCCCCCTCAGCTCCTCGGATCCTCGGACGGAAACCCTTCATGAGCCTGCACGGTCTGCTCGACGCCGTCGTCAAGGACGCCGCACTCACCGAAGCGGTGAAGGCCGCCGGCGACGCCAATCGCATGCACGTGGACCTGGTCGGCCCACCCGCCGCCAGGCCCTTCGCGGTGGCGGCCCTGGCCAGGGAGGCCGGCCGCACGGTCCTGGCGGTCACCGCCACCGGCCGGGAGGCCGAGGACCTGGCGGCGGCGCTGAGGTCGCTGCTGCCCGCCGACACCGTCGTGGAGTACCCGTCCTGGGAGACGCTGCCGCACGAGCGGCTCTCCCCCCGCAGCGACACGGTCGGACGCCGGATCGCCGTCCTGCGCAGGCTCGCCCACCCGCGCCCCGACGACCCGGAGACCGGCCCGGTCTCCGTGGTGGTCGCCCCCGTGCGGTCGGTCCTCCAGCCCCAGGTCAAGGGCCTGGGAGACCTGGAACCCGTCGCCCTGCGGACGGGCCAGAGCGCCGACCTCGGTGACATCGTGAAGGGCCTGGCGGCAGCGGCGTACGCCCGGGTGGAGCTGGTGGAGAAGCGCGGCGAGTTCGCCGTGCGCGGCGGGATCCTGGACGTCTTCCCGCCCACCGAGGAGCATCCGCTGCGCGTGGAGTTCTGGGGCGACGACGTCGAGGAGATCCGTTACTTCAAGGTCGCCGACCAGCGGTCCCTTGAGGTCGCCGAGCACGGCCTGTGGGCGCCGCCCTGCCGCGAACTGCTGCTCACGGACGACGTACGGGCCAGGGCGGCGGCCCTCGCGGAGGCCCACCCCGAGCTGGGCGAGCTGCTCGGCAAGATCGCCGAGGGCATCGCGGTCGAAGGCATGGAATCCCTCGCCCCGGTCCTCGTCGACGACATGGAGCTGCTCATCGACGTACTGCCCAAGGGCTCCATGGCCCTGGTGTGCGACCCGGAGCGGGTGCGCACGCGCGCCTCCGACCTGGTGGCGACCTCGCAGGAGTTCCTGCAGGCGTCCTGGGCCGCGACGGCGGGCGGGGGCGAGGCCCCGATCGACGTCGACGCGGCCTCCCTGTGGTCCATCGCGGACGTCCGGGAGCGGGCCCGCGAGCTGGACATGATGTGGTGGTCGGTGTCGCAGTTCGCGGCCGACGAGACGTTCACGGACGACGCCGCGGGTGACGCCGACACGCTGAAGCTCGGGATGCACGCGCCCGAGACCTACCGCGGCGACACCGCGAAGGCCCTCGCGGACACCAAGGGCTGGCTCGCGGACGGCTGGCGCACGGTGTTCGTCACCGAGGCGCACGGCCCGGCGGCCCGTACGGTCGAGGTGCTGGGCGGCGAGGGCATCGCGGCCCGCCTTGAGTCGGACCTCGGTGCGCTGGCCCCCTCCGTCGTGCAGGTGTCCTGCGGCTCGATCGACTACGGGTTCGTCGACCCGGCGCTCAGACTCGCCGTGCTCACCGAGACCGACCTCACCGGGCAGAAGGCCGCCGGCAAGGACGGCGCCCGGATGCCGGCCCGCCGCAGGAAGACCATCGACCCGCTGACCCTGGAGACGGGCGACTACATCGTCCACGAGCAGCACGGCGTCGGCCGCTACATCGAGATGGTCCAGCGGACCGTGCAGAGCGCGACCCGCGAGTACCTGGTCGTCGAGTACGCGCCGGCCAAGCGCGGCCAGCCCGGCGACCGGCTGTACATCCCCACGGACCAGCTGGAGCAGATCACCAAGTACGTGGGCGGCGAGGCCCCGACGATGCACCGCCTCGGCGGCGCCGACTGGACGAAGACCAAGGCGCGCGCCAAGAAGGCCGTCAAGGAGATCGCGGCGGACCTGATCAGGCTGTACTCGGCCCGGATGGCGGCCCCCGGGCACGCCTTCGGCGCCGACACGCCCTGGCAGCGCGAGCTGGAGGACGCGTTCCCGTACACCGAGACGCCCGACCAGCTCACGACCATCGCCGAGGTCAAGGACGACATGGAGAAGACGGTCCCGATGGACCGGCTGGTCTGCGGCGACGTCGGTTACGGCAAGACGGAGATCGCGGTCCGCGCGGCCTTCAAGGCGGTCCAGGACGGCAAGCAGGTCGCCGTCCTGGTGCCCACCACCCTGCTGGTGCAGCAGCACTTCGGGACCTTCAGCGAGCGCTACTCGCAGTTCCCCGTCAACGTACGGGCCCTGTCGCGCTTCCAGTCCGACACCGAGGCGAAGGCGACCCTGGAGGGGCTGCGGGAGGGCTCGGTGGACGTGGTCATCGGCACCCACCGCCTGTTCTCCTCGGAGACCAAGTTCAAGGACCTGGGGCTGGTCGTCGTCGACGAGGAGCAGCGGTTCGGCGTCGAGCACAAGGAGCAGCTGAAGAAGCTGCGCGCGAACGTGGACGTACTGACCATGTCCGCCACCCCCATCCCGCGCACCCTGGAGATGGCGGTGACGGGCATCAGGGAGATGTCGACGATCACAACACCCCCGGAGGAACGGCATCCGGTCCTGACCTTCGTCGGCCCGTACGAGGAGAAGCAGATCGGCGCGGCGGTCCGCAGGGAGCTGCTGCGGGAGGGCCAGGTCTTCTACATCCACAACCGGGTCGAGTCGATCGACCGGGCCGCGGCCCGGCTGCGCGAGATCGTGCCGGAGGCGCGGATCGCCACCGCCCACGGCCAGATGACCGAACAGGCATTGGAGCAGGTCGTCGTCGACTTCTGGGAGAAGAAGTTCGACGTCCTCGTCTCCACCACCATCGTGGAGTCGGGCATCGACATCTCGAACGCGAACACGCTGATCGTGGAGCGCGGCGACAACTTCGGCCTCTCGCAACTGCACCAGCTGCGCGGCCGGGTGGGGCGTGGCCGCGACCGCGGTTACGCGTACTTCCTCTACCCGCCGGAGAAGCCGCTCACGGAGACGGCCCACGAACGCCTCGCGACCATCGCCCAGCACACGGAGATGGGCGCGGGCATGTACGTGGCGATGAAGGACCTGGAGATCCGCGGCGCCGGAAACCTGCTGGGCGGCGAGCAGTCGGGCCACATCGCCGGAGTCGGCTTCGACCTGTACGTACGCATGGTGGGCGAGGCGGTCGCGGACTACCGCGCCTCCATGGAGGGCGGTGACGGATCCCAGATCGAGCAGGCGCCGCTGGAGGTCAAGATCGAGCTCCCGGTCGACGCGCACGTCCCGCACGACTACGCGCCGGGCGAGCGGCTGCGCCTGCAGGCCTACCGGTCGATCGCCTCGGTCAACTCCGAGGACGACATCAAGGCCGTACGCGAGGAACTCGTCGACCGCTACGGAAAGCTGCCCGAGCCGGTGGAGAACCTGCTCCTGGTGGCCGGACTGCGGATGCTCGCGCGCGCGTGCGGGGTGGGCGAGGTCGTCCTCCAGGGCAACAACATCCGGTTCGCACCGGTGGAGCTGCGGGAGTCGCAGGAGCTGCGGCTCCAGCGGCTGTACCCGGGCACCGTCGTCAAGCCGTCCGCCCACCAGGTGCTGGTCCCTCGCCCGAAGACGGCGAAGGTCGGCGGCAAGCCGCTGGTCGGGCGGGAGTTGCTGGGGTGGACGGGAGAGTTCCTGGCTTCGATTCTCGGGTCGTAGAGGGGTCTCGTGGAGGGGTCGTAGTGGGTTCGGAGGGGGTCGTGTGATGGAGGGGGATCCGAGGGTGGGCACGGGTGTGGGCGACGGCGAGGGCGGGCTCGGCTGGGTGCGGCAGATGTGGCACCTGCTCGAACCGCTGCACGCCGTGCTGTATTACGCGCCGGAGGTCTTCGAGGAGGTGGCCGCGCTCGGGTTCGCCGTCGGGGAGCGCTGGCCGAGCTACTTCCCGCTGCGGGCCGCGCCGTCGGGGGCCGTCGGGAGTGGGCAGGTCGCCGCCGCCTTCTACAGCTTCAGCCCGCGCATGGTCGCCGAACACATGGGTCCGGCGTGGGGCATCGCGAGCCCCGAGGCTGTCGTCGAGGCCCGGGGGCGGGGCGTCGACCGGGCGTATCGAGCGATATTCGGCGACCGCGTCGACAGTCCCGAACTCGCCGAAGCGGCCGCTCTGGCCCGCCGGGCGGCGGAGGCCGTCGACCCGGCCGGCCGGCCCCTGGCCGCCGCCAACGCCGGGCTGCCCTGGCCGGAGTCACCGCATCGGCAGCTGTGGCACGCGGCGACGATACTGCGCGAGCACCGCGGTGACGGCCACCTCGCCGCGCTGCTCGTCGCGGGCCTCGATCCGGTCGAGTCGCTGGTCTCGTTCGCGGCGATCGGCGCCGCTTCCGTGGAGCGGTTCGAGAGCCGGGGGTGGAGCGCGCAGGAGTGGACTGCCGCGCGTCAACGGCTCGTCGCCCGTGGGCTGCTGGCAGGGGACGGCACCGCTACGGACGCCGGCCGCGCCCTCCGTCGGACGGTGGAGCGCCACACCGACGAACTGGCCGCCGCTCCATGGCGGGCGCTGGGGCCCGACGCCACCGGCCGACTCGCCGAGCTGCTCGGTGAGTTCTGGGTCGCGGTGCTGGGATCGGGACTGCTGCCCTCGGAGACGACGCTGGGAATCGGAAAGGTGTGAGGGGCGCGCTATCGGGACAGCCGGTCTCCGGGAGCCGAGGGTGTCTTGCCGAGGGCCGAGGGCCGAGGGCTGAGGGCTGAGGGCTGAGGGCTGAGGGCTGAGGGCTGAGGGTGCCTCACCACCGTCACCACGCCGGTTGTGCGCCACTTGCTCACCAAAGACACCATAAGCACCTTTCACGCCGTTCTCTCTCAATCCCCGGGCCAGTACGGTGAGATGAAGGAAGACCGCCCTCTCGGGGCGGGCAGGGGCAGGCAAGACGAAGGAGCGCCCGTGACGTTCTGGACCAGGACCGCCGGCATCGCGGCCCTGCTGGTCGCCGCGACCGGCTGTACCGCGGAGACGACCGGCGCCGCCGGACCTCAGGAGCCGGCGGGCGCGGGCGGAGCGGCCCTCACCGCGGTCGACTCACTGACCGTCAAAGGGAGGGCGCCCAAGACGGGGTACGACCGGGACAAGTTCGGCACCGCCTGGGCCGACACCGACTCGAACGGCTGCGACACCCGCGACGACATCCTCAAACGGGACCTGAAGGAGGTGAAGTTCAGCGACGGCGACTGCAGCGTGAAATCGGGGACGCTCGATCCCGACCCGTACACCGACAAGGACGTCACCTTCCTGCGCGGCGGGCGCAGCGAGGTCGACATAGACCATCTCGTCGCGCTGTCGGACGCCTGGCAGAAGGGCGCCGGGAAATGGGACGCGAGCAAGCGGATAGCGCTGGCCAACGACCCGCTGAACCTCCTGGCCGTCGACGCGGGACGCAACCGCAGCAAGGGTGACGGGGACACCGCGACCTGGCTCCCGCCCCACAAGGCGTACCGCTGCACGTACGTGGCCCGTCAGGTGGCCGTGAAGAAGAAGTACGAGCTGTGGGTCACCGGCGCGGAGAAGTCCGCGATGAAGAAGGTGCTGTCCGCCTGCCCGGGCCAGAAGCTCCCGACCGGTGGCACGTCGACACAGGCGCCGAGCCGGTTCCACGCGGACTGACAGAGGCCTTGCGGAGGCGTCACGGAGGCGTTTCGGCAGGGCTCCGGCAGTGCTCCGACAGGGTTCCGGCAGGGTTCCTTACGGGCGGTTCCGTGCCCGAAAAGCGGTTTCACCGGGGCCGGTCCGGTGCCTACCGTGTCCGGCATGGTGCTGACAATCGCGAGCCTCGCCGAGCGTCCGGAGATGTACGACGCGGTCGTGGGGATGGCCGACACCTGGCCCGAGTTCATACGCAACGATCTCGTCGGCAACGCGCACTACGGCCGGATCGCCAGGGAACTGCCGGAGTACGTGCTGTTCGCCGAGGACGAGGGCGGCGAGGTGGTCGCGCACGCCTACAGCGTGCCGTTCGCCCACGGGGACGAGGGCCCGGGCGCGCTGCCGGCCCGGGGCTGGGACGAGGTGCTGGTGCGGGCGTTCGGGGACCTGCGCCGGGGCGTCACCCCCGACACCGTCAGCGCCATCTCGATCGTCGTCGCCCCGCACGCCCAGGGCACCGGCCTGTCGGCACGGATGCTCTCGGCGATGCGCGACAACGCCCGCGTCAAGGGCTTCCACGAGGTCGTCGCGCCGGTGCGGCCGAGCGCGAAGCATCGGGAACCGCTTACGGTGATGGAGGAGTACGCGTTCCGGACGCGTGAGGACGGGCTGCCGCACGATCCGTGGCTGCGGGTCCACGTCAGGGCGGGCGGGCGTATCGAGGCGGTGGCACCGGCGTCGATGACCGTCGCCGCGTCGCTGGACGAGTGGCGGGAGTGGACGGGGCTGCCGTTCGACAAGGAGGGCCGGGTCGAGGTGCCCGGCGCGCTGGTGCCGGTGCACTGCGAGCCGGCGCTCGGGTACGCGGTGTATGTCGAGCCCAACGTGTGGGTGTGGCACGCCCTTTGACGGACGCCCTTCGACGCACGCCCTTTGACGTACGCCCTTTGAGCCGTGCGCGCACCCGGCCCGTCGGTCGGGCGTGCCGGACGGGGCATGCCCCCCGTGGACACGCCCCGCCGGGTTCTGTCGCCGGGCTCTCGCGCCCGGCTTTCGCGCCGGCCCTTGCGGCCCGTCAGCCGCCCAGCGTGTCCAGGTCGAGGATCTTGCCCTTGGGGGTCTCGGCAGGGACCGGCGTGTCGAAGTCGCCGAAGGTGACCGTGCCCGGGTCCTTGGCGGACTTGCTGACGACCTTCAGCAGGTAGGGCTTGCCCTCGGTGGCGACGTACAGCGTGTACGTGTCGTTGCCGTCCTTCTCGTGCAGGACGATCGCCGGGGCGCCGTCGACCGTCGTCGCCTTCCCGCGGGTGGCGTCGGAGCTGACGTCCTCGAAGTCCGCGAGGACGGTGTCGAGGTCGCAGAAACCGGCGATGTCCTTGGCGTCCGAGCCCTTGGCGGACATCTTGGTCCACTTGCCGGCCAGCATGGCCACCACCTGGTCGGTCTCCTCCTTCGGCGCGTCCTCGTCCTGGGCGCGGAGGAACTTCTCGTCGTACTTCATGTAGAGGGTGTCGCCGGTCATCATGAGCTGGGCCTCGCCCTGGCCGTCGGCGCTCATCGTGCCGGCGCACCGGCCCTTCTTGTCGAGGGCCATGTCGAGGTCTATGCGGCTGCCGTCGTCGTCCGTGATGTCGCCCTTCATGCGCAGCGACGAGGCGTTCGAGGTGGCCTCCACGGCCCGGTCGGCGATCTCGCCGCCGGTCAGCCCGGCGAACGGGCCCTTCGGCTCGCTGTCGGCCTTGTCCTCGCCGGGCAGACAGCCGGTGAGCGAGACGGTGGCCGCGGCGGCGAGGCAGAGGGCGGCAAGTGCGGTGCGACGCATGACGGTTTCCTTCGAGGTCGAGGTGGAGCGGTTGTGGGGGAGGGGACGTGGCGGGGGCGGGGGCGGGGCGTCAGCCGGTCTTCTTCCAGTCCTTGCAGCCCGAGGTCTTGAAGTACGCGTCCCCGGCGGCGATGGTCACGACGGCCGAGCCGGACACGTTGTTGTTCGCGATGATCGACTCCATCGAGTGGGAGGAGTCCTTGGTCCGCTCCCAGTAGCAGAGGCCGTCCGTGTTGCCCGTGGACCTGTAGGTGCCGGGGGCGATGTCGGAGCCCACTCCGTGCATCCCGCCGTCGCCCTCGATCAGCGTGGCCGGGGTACCGGACGCCTTCGCGTCCACGGCCTCCCAGTCCTTGCAGCCGCTCGACTTGAAGAGCTTGTCGCTCTTCAGGATCGTCACGTAACTGGTGCCGCTGACGTTGTCGTTGGCGAGGATCGAGTCCATCTCGCCCGAGGCGTCCTTGGAGCGCTCCCAGTAGCAGAGGGCGTCCGCGTTGCCGGTGGTCCGGTAGGTGCCGGGCTGTACGTCGGTGCCGACCTGGAAGTCGCCGTCGCCCTGGAACGCCGCCTTCTTTCCGGCCCCCGCCGCCTTGTCGGCCTTGGTGCCGCTCTTCGTGTCCGCGTCCGAGCCGGCGTCGTTCCCGCCCTTCTTGCCGGACTCGCGCCCGGCGGAGGCCGAGGAGCCCTTGCCGTCGTTCCCGGAACCGCCGTCCCCGTCGCCCGAGTTCGCCGACACCGCGCCGATGACGACGACGCTCACGACGATCCCCAGCGCGATCTTTCCCTTGGCGCCCATGGCAGTCCCCTCCCCAGAGGTTGACGACCGCCTTCACCCGGCGGCCGTTCATCCGATGGGTCAATCACAGCAGAGGTTGTGAACCGAGTCAACACGGTTCACAGGGATGGTTGTGTACACGGCCGTGAATGGGTAGACCTTGCCTACGTCGTTATGCTCGACGCCACACATGACGCCCCACACCAGACGGACGTCACACCGGACGAGGGGAGCCGAGCGGGTGCAGGAGAACGGGACAGAGGTCACCGCGGCCGGGATCGCCCGGCTCGCCGGAGTCGGCCGCGCCGCCGTCAGCAACTGGCGCCGCCGGCACGCCGACTTCCCCAGGCCCGTCGGCGGCACCGAGACCAGCCCCTCCTTCGCGCTCACCGAGATCGAGGACTGGCTGCGCGCCCAGGGC
The DNA here is from genome assembly GCF_044328075.1 of Streptomyces sp. NPDC017991. Classification (NCBI taxonomy): domain Bacteria; kingdom Bacillati; phylum Actinomycetota; class Actinomycetes; order Kitasatosporales; family Streptomycetaceae; genus Streptomyces; species Streptomyces sp. NPDC017991. The sequence goes on from NZ_JBIRGP010000003.1 coordinate 146,605, forward strand.
AAGCTGGCCGAGGTCCCCCTGCGCGAGCGCGTCTGGCAGCAGATCGCCGGACACCCGCAGGGCGCCGTCACCGCCCTGATCCACGTCGGCTGCGCTCTCCTGCTGGTCCACGACCGGCCGACGGTCTGGCTTGAGGTGAGCGCCGGCTCCGACGACCGCCTCGCCGACCTGCTGCCCGCGTCCCTCGACCAGGTCCTCACCCCGCGCTTCGGCGCCATCCGCGAACGGGCCGTCGCCACGCCGACCGCCGACCGACTGCGGCCGTCCGCACCCCTGTTGCGCGCGGCTGCCGAACTCGCCGCCGAACTGGACGCGCGCAAGGCGTACGAGTTCCTGCTCGGCAGGCACCTCGACGCGAACCCCCGCCAGTACACGCTCACGCCGACCGGCCTCGCCGCCCTGATGGCCGACCTCGCCGGACCGGCCACCACCGTCCTCGACCCGGCCTGCGGCACCGGCGCCCTGCTGCGCGCGGTGGCGGCCGCACAGAGCACGCCCCCCACCGGGGAGCAGCATCTCAACGGCCAGGACAGCGCACCCGAGCTGGCGGCCCTGACGGCACTGCGCCTCGCCCTCCACACCCGCGCCGTCGTGCGCACCGCCGCGGCCGACACCCTGCGCGAGGACGCGTACGGAAGCCTCAGGGCGGACGCCGTCGTGTGCCACCCGCCGTTCAACGAGCGCAACTGGGGGCACGACGAGCTGGCCTACGACCCCCGCTGGGAGTACGGCTTCCCGGCCCGCACCGAGTCGGAACTGGCGTGGGTGCAGCACGCGTTGGCCCGCCTCAGGGAAGGCGGTGTCGCCGTCCTCCTGATGCCGCCCGCCGCCGCGTCCCGCCGTTCCGGCCGCCGTATCCGCGCCGACCTGCTGCGCCGCGGCGCCCTGCGCGCGGTGATCGCCCTGCCGCCGGGCGCGGCACCCCCGTACAACCTGCCCCTGCACCTGTGGGTGCTGCGCAAGCCCGCCGTCGCCGCACAGGTCGCGCAGCCCGAGGTGCTCCTCGCCGACACGGGAGTGTTCACCGCGGACAGCCGCGGCGGCCTCGACTGGCAGGCCGTGCGCAGCGCCGTCCTCGACGCGTGGCGGCCCTTCGACCGGACCGGCACCGTGCCGGAGCAGCCGGGCCTCAGCCGCTGCGTGCCGGTCATCGAACTCCTCGACGACGACGTCGACCTGGCCCCGGCCCGACATCTGCCGCCCCTCGCGTCCGGCGGCGGCGCCGAACAGCTGGCCGACGTGCGCGACAGCCTGGGCGCGACCCTGCGTCTGACCGACCGCCTCACCCCGCCCCCCGCCGCTCCGCGCCTGCCCGTCCGCTGGCCGCTCACCACGATCGGCGAACTCGCGCGCGGGGGCGCGCTCCAACTGCGTACGGGAGGCAGCGGCGGGCACGCGCGCGTGCCCGTCCTCACCGACCATGACGTCCTGGCCGGTGCGGCGCCGTCCGGGACGCTGCCCGAGAGCGACGAGGAGGCCGTGCTCACCGAGGCGGGGGACGTCGTCGTGCCCGTGCTCGGCGGCGGCTCCATCGCGCGCGTGGTCGACGAGGCGACCGCGGGCGCCGCCCTCGGCCGCAACCTCGCGCTGCTGCGGCCCGACCCGGCCGCGCTCGACCCGTGGTTCCTCGCCGGTTTCCTGCGGGGCACCGCCAACAACCGCCAGGCCAGCAGCTATGCGTCCACCGCGACCCGGCTCGACGTGCGCCGGCTCCAACTGCCCCGGCTGCCCCTGGAACAACAGCGCGTCTACGGCGAACGGTTCCGCGCGCTCGCCGAGTTCGAGGAGACCCTGCGCCTCGCGGGGCGCCTTGGCGAGCAACTGGTCCGCGGCATGTACGACGGCCTGACGGACGGCACGGTCGAGCCCGGCTGAGGCCCCTGGGACGGACACGGTGACCAGCGCGACAACGGTTCGGTACAACCCTGGACCAGTTGTCCTTGTCGGCCTATACGCTCGGACTCCGCACTCGTACGTCCGTACCTCCGTCCGTCCTCATCAGGCCTCCAGGAGCAACCATGCAAGGCCACGGCCAGGCGCAGCCGGTGAAGCCGCCACCCCCGACCGGGCTGCTGGTCTTCCTGCGCGTGCTCTTCGTGGCGATCTCCGTGTGCAGCTTCGGCCTTCTCGGCTGGGTGATGATGCTGCGCCTGGCGCTCGTGACCCGCAGATCGCTCGACTGGGGCCTCCTGGTGGCCACGTTCGCGGCCGAGGCCCTCGGTCTCGTCCTGCTCGGCACCGAGCCCGGCGACGAGATCCACACGCCGGGCGGCTGGACCGGCCTGGCCCTGCTCGTGGGCTCCCTCGTCCCCGCGATCTCGTACTACCTCGCGGTGGAGGTCCGCCACTTCCACACCCTGGGGTACGCGCATCAGGCGTACGCCGGCGGCGGGCAGCCCCCGGCGCACTCCTACGGCTATCCGCAGCCCCCGTACGCCGCCGCGACCGGTCCGCACACGCCGGTCCCGCACACGCCGGTTCCGCAGATGGCTCCGATACCCCGGCCCCCGTCCTCCGCGCCGACCCCGCCGCCGCAGCGTCCCGCGCCCGCCCGTATCGACCAGGTGCGCGCCGAGCTCGACGAGCTGAGCGACTACCTCCGCAAGCACGAGGACGGCAGGTGAGCGTGGCGTCGGGACGGGTGATCACCGGCCGCTACGAACTGTCCACGCTCATCGGACAGGGCGGCATGGGCCAGGTGTGGACGGCGTACGACCAGCGCCTCGACCGGCGCGTCGCCGTCAAGCTGCTGCGGCCCGACAAGGTCGCGGGCCAGGAGGCCGACGAGCTGCGCCGCCGTTTCGTGCGCGAGTGCCGCGTCACCGCGCAGGTCGACCACCCCGGCCTGGTCACGGTCCACGACGCGGGCAGCGAGGGCGAGGAACTGTTCCTCGTCATGCAGTACGTCGACGGGGCCGACCTCTCCGACCACCTCGCCGAGCACGACCCCTACCCCTGGCAGTGGGCCGTCTCGGTCGCCGCGCAACTGTGCGCCGTGCTCTCCGCCGTGCACGCCGTGCCGATCGTCCACCGCGACCTCAAGCCGCGGAACGTGATGATCAAGCAGGACGGCACGGTCACCGTGCTCGACCTCGGTGTCGCGTCCGTGATGGACACCGACACCACCCGCCTCACGCACACCGGCTCACCCATCGGATCGCCCGCCTACATGGCCCCCGAGCAGGCGATGGGCGGCGCGGTCGGCCCGTACACCGACCTGTACGCGCTCGGGGTGCTGCTGCACGAACTCCTCAGCGGGGACGTGCCGTTCTCGGGTTCCACCGCCCTCGGAGTGCTGCACCGCCACCTCTACGAACCGCCGCTGCCGGTCCGCCGGCTGCGCCCCGAGGTGCCCGAGGCGCTCGAAGCCCTCGTACTGCGGCTGCTCTCCAAGGACCCGCAGCACCGCCCGGACTCCGCGCAGGAGACGTACGAGCAGTTGCTGCCGCTGCTTCCCGCGCGCGGGATCCCGTCCGGCGGGCCGCTCGACCCCACACGCCCCTTCCTGCGCCCGCACGCCCCCTGGCCGGACCGCGCCCGCACCCCCGCGGCGCAGCCGCAGGCCGCGCCCGCCGTCGACAAGCCCGATGTCGCGGGAGCGGTCGACGAGGTCAAGCGGCTCCTCGGCGAGGGCCGCATCACCCAGGCCGTCGACATCCTCGGCCAGATCCTCCCGGCCGCCGCCGCCCAGCACGGCGAGCACTCACCGGTCGTGCGCACCCTGCGCAAGCAGTACGCGGCCACGCTGATGGACGACGGCCAGTACCGCCGCGCCCTGCCCGAACTGCGCCGCCTCGCCGACGAACGGGCCACCGAGGCGGGCCAGGCCGACCCGCAGTCCCTGCGCTTCCGCTACGAGGCCGCCCAGTGCCTCGAACAGCTCGGCGAACCGGCGGCGGCACTCGCCGAGTACCGCGCGCTGCTGCCGTACTACGAGAACCAGTACGTCGCCCAGGACGCCGAACTGTCCTTCGAGGTGCGCCGCCGCATCGGCCATCTGCTCCTCGCGCTCGGCGACCGGGCCGCCGCCCACGACACGCTGGTCCGGCTCCGGTACGACGTCGAACGGCTGCGGGGCCCCGGCCATCCGCTGGTCGGCGACATCGGCCGGACGCTGCAGTGGCTGGGGCAGGTCCGCGGCTGAACCGGACACCCGAGGGACGGTGCCCGAAGTCCTGGCGAATCGTTGGGTCGAATGGGTGGCCGAGAGCCGGTCCCCTGCCTAACATCGATCACCGCAAGACTTTGTGCACCGTCGCACAATCTCCTACAGGAGGTCTTCCTTGCACCGCCGCCGTCGCACCGCGTTCCTCCTCACCGCCGCTCTCGTCACCGCGGCCCCCCTCCTGACCGCCTGTGGCAGCGACGCGCATCCCGGTGCCGCGGCCGTCGTCGGCGACGACCGCATCACGGTCTCCCAGCTGGAGAACCGGGTGAACGAGGTACGGACCGCACAGCGGGCCGCCACCACGGGCGAGGCGCAGTACGAGCAGGCCATCGCCAAGTCCGGCGGCCTCACCCGCGACACCCTGCACGGCATGGTCCTCGACCGGGTGCTGCACCGGGCCGCCGACGACGCGGGCGTGACCGTCACCCGCAAGGAGATCCAGCAGGCCCGCGCCGGCCTGGAACAGCAGGCCGGGGGCGCGAAGGCCCTGGAAGTGAGCTGGCTCCAGCAGTACGGAGTGCCGCCCGAGCGGCTCGACGACAACCTCCGCGTCCAGATCGAGGCCCAGAAGCTCGCCGCCGCACTCGGCACGGACACCAGCCAGCCGGCCTTCTGGAAGGCGCTGTCCGAGGCCTCGAAGAAGCTGGACGTCGACCTGAACCCCCGGTACGGCAACTGGGACGTCGAGAAGAGCAGCCGCGTCGACGCCAAGCTCCCGTGGGTACGCGACGTCACGTCGGCGGCAAGCCAGAAACCGGCGTAAGCGCCGGAAGTCTTTGAAGGCCCGTACCGTCCGGCGCACGTGACCTTGATGTCGGTGGCGTGGGTTACGTTCGAGGGGTGAACGCATCCAGCCCCGGGCGCATCGTCCTGCTCACCACCAGCCACCGGGTCGCGCCCGGACTCCTGTCCTGGCCCGCCTGGCAGGCGCTGCACGGCGCCGACCGCGTCCTGTGCGCGGACGGCGCCCACCCGCAGCTGCCGTACCTGCGCGAGGCGGGCATCCAGGTCGAGGAGGCCGCGCCCGGCGCCCAGGAGCTGATCGACGCCTGCGCCGGGGGACGCACGGTCACCGTCGTCGCCACCGGCGAGGGCGAACCGCACCTGACCGACGGGCTGTCCCGGCTGGCCGGCACGGGGCGCGTGCGGATGCCGGACCTCGAACTGCTCCCCGCCTCGTACGACCTCCCGGGCGCCCGCCTCCTCGACCTCGTCCAGGTGATGGACCGCATCCGCCTCGAATGCCCCTGGTCGTCGCAGCAGACCCACAAGGGCCTCGCCAAGTACGGCATCGAGGAGGCGTACGAACTCGTCGAGGCCATCGAGGAGGGCGACCGGCACGAACTGCGCGAGGAGCTCGGTGACGTCCTGCTCCAGGTCGTCTTCCACTCCCGGATCGCCGAGGAGGGCAGCCCTGAGGACGGGTCGGAGCCCTTCTCCATCGACGACGTCGCGGCCGGCATCGTCACCAAGCTGATCCACCGCCATCCGCACGTGTTCGGCGACGAGACGGCCTCCACACCCGAGGAGGTCAAGGAGCACTGGCTGCGCACCAAGGCCGAGGAGAAACAGCGGACGTCCGTCACGGAGGGCGTCCCCCTCGGCCAGCCCGCCCTGGCACTGGCCGCGAAACTGGCCTCCCGCGCGCGTACGGCGGGCCTGGACGCCCCCCTGCCCCAGGGCGAGGGCATCGGCTACGAACTCCTGGCCCTGGCCGCCCGGGCGGAGGAGTCCGGCGTGGACCCGGAAGCAGCCCTCAGAGCAGCCGCCCGCTCCTACCGCGACGCCATACGGGCAACGGAGTCCTGACAGCCCTTTTCCCACCCCGTCCAGGGCAGCGCCCCAAAGGGGCGCGGGGAACTGCGCGCCCGACCCCCACCGAACCCGCACCCGACGTATCAGGCCGGGGCGCAGCCCCGCCGTTCAGGGGCGCGGGGAACTACGCGACCAGCCACGACGAACCCGCAGACAACACACCACCACCCCCGGCGGAGCGTCACCGCGGCTGGGGCCGCCGCAGCAGCCAGGCCCCAGGCCCCGCCACCCGCTCCCGGCCCCGGTCCCGCCCCGTGCACGGGAGTTCGTCACAGAAGACCCGTTCCCGCTCCGCACCGAGCCCCGGAAGCACCGCGGAGATCTCCGCGACCAACCCCGGCGGCCCCGCCAGATAGACATCGTGCCGCGCCCAGTTCGCCCGGTTCCCCAGCGCCGTCAGCAGCCGCTCCGTGGCCTGGGCCTTCGGGCGCCCCGGCGCGGGCGTGAGCACGGTGACGTCCAGCCAGGGCAGCCGCGTGCGCAACCCGTCGAGCATGGCCCGGTCGTAGAGGTACGCGACATCGCGGGCGACGACGAAGAGCCGGGCCTCGTCGTACGCGCCGGGCGCCCGCCCCAGCTGCTCCAGCAGCGCCTTCACCGGGGCCCAGCCGGTACCGGCCGCGATGAAGGTGAGGGGCCGCTCCACGGGCGTACGCAGGGTCAGCCGGCCGCCCGGCGCGCCGAGCCGCAGGACATCGCCCTCCCGGGCGCGCCGGACCAGTTCGGGCGACAGGGCGCCGCCCCGGACGAGGCTGATGTGCAGATCGAGCGTGCCGTCGCAGCGGGGCGCGTTGCCGACGGAGTACGGGCGCCAGACCCCCGGGACCCGGGGGCTGCCGACGCTCACGTACTGGCCCGGCAGGTGGGGGAGGGGCCGGTCCGGACGGAGCGTCAGCACGGCGAGGTCGTCCCCGTGCCCGGTGCGGCCGACGACCTCGGCGTCCCACCAGGACGGCTGTCCCTGGCTCTCCGCCTCACCCGCGCCGTCCAGCATGGCGTCCGCGATCACCGCGTACGCCTCGTCCCAGGCCTTCTCCACCTCCGTGCTCCACGCCGACCCGGACACGGCGGCGAACGCGGCGATCAGGCTGTCCCCCACGGCCGTGTAGTGCTCGGGGCGCGCCAGATACTTCCGGTGGTCCCGCCCCAGCTCCCGGAGGTACTCGTGCAGTCCCGGCCCTTCCAGGCGGGCGACGACGAGCGCCAGAGCGGTGAACAGCCGGTCCCGCTGGCGTTCCTTGTCCGCCGGGGAGTCCAGCGGGAACAGGGCGCGGACATCGGGGTGGTGCCAGAACAGATGCGAGTAGAAGTACTTGAGCGCGAACTCGGCCCGCCTTTCGACGACCGCGAAACTGGTCCGGAGTATCTCGGGGTCCACGCTCGCGAATGTAGGTAGCCGGAGAGCCGCGCAGTCAAGAGGCGGCACCTTTCGGGACAGCCCGGGGTGAACACCGTAAGCCGGTCATTCTCGCGGTCGGCGCGGCAGGGCGACCGCGGGCCGCCAGGACGCCGGGCCGGCCCGGGCCGGCCCTCCCGATACCGTCGAGGAGTGACCGAAACACCTGCACAGCCGCCCGCGCCGGCCACGGGGCAGCCCGTCCCCGCCCTCTTCAACTGGGAGTTCGCCACCGATCCCTACCCGGCGTACGCCTGGCTCCGTGAGCACGCTCCCGTGCATCGGACGAAACTGCCCAGCGGAGTGGAGGCGTGGCTCGTCACCCGTTACGCGGACGCCAAGCAGGCCCTCGCCGACGGCCGGCTCAGCAAGAACTCCGCCCATCACGACGAGCCCGCGCACGCGAAGGGCAAGACCGGCATTCCGGGCGAGCGCAAGGCCGAGCTGATGACCCACCTGCTCAATATCGACCCGCCGGACCACACCCGGCTGCGGCGGCTCGTCAGCAAGGCGTTCACGCCCCGGCGGGTGGCCGAATTCTCCTCCCGGGTACAGGAGTTGACGGACCAGCTGATCGACGGGTTCGCCGAGAAGGGGGAGGCGGACCTCATCCACGACTTCGCCTTCCCGCTCCCCATCCACGCCATCTGCGATCTCCTCGGCGTCCCGCGCGAGGACCAGGACGACTTCCGCGACTGGGCCGGGATGATGATCCGGCACGGGGGCGGCCCCAGGGGCGGTGTCGCCCGGTCGGTCAAGAAGATGCGCGGCTACCTCGCCGAGCTGATCCACCGCAAGCGCCAGGAACTGACGGACGAGCCCGCCCCCGGCGAGGACCTGATCTCCGCTCTCATCCGGGCCTCCGACCACGGCGAGCACCTCAGTGAGAACGAGGCCGCGGCGATGGCCTTCATCCTCCTGTTCGCCGGTTTCGAGACAACCGTGAACCTCATCGGGAACGGCACCTACGCCCTGCTCACCCACCCGGGGCAACGGCGGCGGCTGCAGGACTCCCTCGCGGCCGGCCACACGGACCTGCTCGCGACCGGCGTGGAGGAACTGCTCCGCTACGACGGGCCCGTGGAGCTGGCCACCTGGCGGTTCGCCACCGAACCGCTCAGCGTCGGCGGGCAGGACATCGCCGCCGGTGACCCCGTACTCGTCGTGCTGGCGGCGGCCGACCGCGATCCCGACCGGTTCGAGAACCCGGACACGCTCGACCTCTCCCGCCGTGACAACCAACACCTCGGTTACGGCCACGGCATCCACTACTGCCTCGGCGCGCCCCTCGCCCGACTGGAGGGGCAGACCGCGCTGGCGACCCTGCTGACCCGCCTGCCCGACCTGCGACTCGCGGGAGATTCAGCCGATTTGAGGTGGCGCGGGGGGCTCATCATGCGTGGGTTGCGCACGCTTCCGGTGGAGTTCACCCCGGTCGCGAAGTCTTGACGGAAGTGCTGACGGCCGTAGCACCGAAGGCGGCGAAAGGTGAGACTCCGTCAACTCTGTGATCTTCACGTTATCTACGCTGCATCGACTTGTGACAAGAGTTCGAGTGCCGCTACGTTCACCCATCAATGCGGCAGGTCCGCCCGTCGCAGCAGTCACGAGCACGGCTTTCCGCTGTGTTCCGTGCGTATTCCTTGCTGTCACGCGAAAGGCAATCGCATGCTCTCCGGGAACGGCCGCCATCGTCGCCCCCGCCAGGCTCCGGCGCTCCTCGTCGCCGCCGGCGTGGCCGGATCGGCCATCGCGATCCCCCTGCTCGGTGCGAGCGGCGCGAGTGCCGCCAGCGGTACGACCTGGGACGCGGTCGCCGAGTGCGAGAGCGGTGGCTCATGGAGCGCCGACACCGGCAACGGGCTCTACGGCGGACTCCAGATGACCCAGGAGACCTGGGAGGAGCACGGCGGCCTCGACTACGCGCCGAGCGCCGACCAGGCCAGCCGTTCGCAGCAGATAGCCGTCGCCGAGAAGATCCTCGCGGACCAGGGGACGAGCGCCTGGGTGACCTGTGGCCTCGTCGCCGGTCTGACACAGGACTCCGACTCCGCCGACGTCGACACGGGCCTCGCCGAGGACTCTCCGAGCCCGTCGGCCGACGCGGACGCGGACGCGGACGCGACCAAGGGGAGCGACAGCGGGAAGTCCGACGAGTCCGCGGACGGCGGTTCGAAGTCCGCCGACGACTCCGCCCCGGAGTCACAGAGAACGGACAGCTCGGCCGCCGGCACCAAGGCGAAGAGTGACGACTCGGACAAGTCGTCCCAGAACGACGACGCTTCGGCCGACGCCGCCGCGGACAGCTCCGGCCGTCACCGGGGCGGCAGCGCCGAAGAGGTCGACATGGCCCCCCGCGCGGACGACTACGCCGGCCGGCACGCCTCGCGCAGCGACAGCACCTCACGCGTCCTCGCCGACGAGGGCTCGTACGCGGTCCGTTCCGGGGACAGTCTCTCCAGCATCGCCGACTCCCTTGGCATCGACGGCGGGTGGAGCGAGCTCTACGCCGCGAACAAGGACAGCATCGGCGCCGATCCGGACTTCATCATCCCCGGTCAGCGCATCGCCGTCGACGGCTGAGCGGCATCGAGCAAGTAGTGATCAAGGCGCCGAATCGGGCGAAAACCAGCGGTAGTTCGCGCTGAATGTCCGATTTGGCGAATTGAGACATGGATCTCAACACCCCTGATCGTCTTTGAAATTCGGCGCGGCCCGTGTCTACGGTCGTGACCGCTCGCCATTGGTGAGCCCCGACGGTCGCACGCCGAATCCTGCCAACGGCCGTACGGGAACAGTCGTCGCGTAAAGCGCCGTAGGCAGGAGCGGGGGACCCAAGGTAAGTGCCGGAACCGGTCTTCGAGACCGGGTACGGCTTGGGGTTAAGCCGCGTGACAGCAGTGTCGCGCGGCCGGGCAACTCACTCGGCCCGAACCCGACAGCTCACCTCGCAGGCGTCGGTGAGGGGATCACTTCATGCTGCTTTCGAGCAAGGGCAAGCACCGTCGCCCGTCCAAGGCCACCCGTATCGCCACGCTGGCCGGTGTCACCACCGCCGCCGTCGCCGTCCCGCTGATGGGCGCCACGGGCGCCTCCGCCGCCACCGCCTCCGAGTGGGACACCGTCGCCCAGTGCGAGTCCGGTGGCAACTGGTCGATCAACACCGGCAACGGCTACTACGGCGGCCTGCAGTTCTCGTCCTCCACCTGGGCCGCGTACGGCGGCAGCTCGTACGCCTCCACCGCCGACCAGGCGTCCAAGTCCCAGCAGATAGCCGTCGCCGAGAAGGTTCTCGCGAGCCAGGGCAAGGGTGCCTGGCCGAGCTGCGGCGTGGGCCTGTCCGGCGCCTCGACCGGTGGCTCCACCACCCCGTCGGGCTCCGGCAGCTCCGGCCAGAGCACCTCGCAGCCGCAGCAGCAGCAGAACTCGCAGTCCTCCGAGGAGCGCGCCTCGCGTTCGCAGGAGCGTCCGGCGGCGAAGAAGACCGTCGAGACCCCGACCGGCAAGAAGGTCGAGAAGGGCGACGGCGAGTACAAGGTCGTCAAGGGCGACACCCTCAGCGAGATCGCCGACAAGAAGAACGTCAAGGGCGGCTGGGCGAAGCTGTACAAGCTGAACGACGACATCGTCGACGACGCCGACTTCATCTTCCCCGGTCAGCAGCTGCACCTCAGCTGACCTCAGCTGACGGTGGCCGCTGGATGTCCGGTCGAGGCACTGGCCGCTCGGCCTCGACCGGAAGTCCGGCCCACATCGGAATCGTGACTGAACCACAGCGCTCTCACATCCGTGTCCTTCATAGTGGAGGCCTCGTGAGGGCCACCCCCGTCCCCCACGGGCTCCCCGCTCCGGTGCGTGTTCCCCCGTACGCACCGGAGCGGGGCTTTTTCTGTCCGGGCCTTTCCGCCCGCGTCTTTGTTCCGTTCGGAAACAATTTCCTCTCGGTTCTGTCCAGGAGGCGGTCGAGGGCTGGCCGATCCCCGGCAGCCGGTTAGGCTCATCCCGCGGGGCCACCACGGCCTGCGCGCAACCGGGCCTCCGGCCCGGCACAGCTTGTGTCACATCCCAGAAGGAGATGCTCGTGCCGTCCATCGACGTCGTCGTAGCCCGGGAAATCCTGGACTCCCGAGGCAACCCCACGGTCGAGGTCGAGGTCGGCCTTGACGACGGCAGCACGGGTCGTGCCGCCGTTCCGTCCGGCGCCTCCACCGGTGCCTTCGAAGCAGTCGAGCTCCGTGACGGAGACCCCAACCGCTACCTCGGCAAGGGTGTCGAGAAGGCCGTCCTCGCCGTCATCGAGCAGATCGGCCCGGAGCTCGTCGGCTACGACGCCACCGAGCAGCGCCTCATCGACCAGGCGATGATCGACCTGGACGCCACCGACAACAAGGGCTCGCTCGGCGCCAACGCCATCCTCGGCGTCTCCCTCGCCGTCGCGCACGCCGCCTCCGAGGCCAGCGACCTGCCGCTCTTCCGCTACCTGGGCGGACCGAACGCGCACCTGCTGCCCGTCCCGATGATGAACATCCTGAACGGCGGGTCGCACGCCGACTCCAACGTCGACATCCAGGAGTTCATGATCGCGCCCATCGGCGCGGAGTCCTTCTCCGAGGCCGTGCGCTGGGGCGCCGAGGTCTACCACACCCTCAAGAAGGTCCTGAAGAGCCGCGGTCTGTCCACCGGCCTCGGCGACGAGGGCGGCTTCGCCCCGAACCTCGGCTCCAACCGCGAGGCCCTCGACCTCATCGTCGAAGCCATCAAGGAAGCCGGCTACACCCCCGGCGAGCAGGTCGCCCTCGCGCTGGACGTCGCCGCGTCCGAGTTCTACAAGGACGGCAAGTACGAGTTCGAGGGCAAGTCCCGCTCGGCCGCCGAGATGACCGAGTACTACGAGGAGCTCGTCTCCGCGTACCCGCTGGTCTCCATCGAGGACCCGCTGTACGAGGACGACTGGGCCGGCTGGAACGTCATCACCGAGAAGCTGGGCGCCAAGGTCCAGATCGTCGGCGACGACCTCTTCGTCACCAACCCCGAGCGCCTCGCCCGCGGCATCGAGGAGGGCTCCGCCAACGCCCTGCTGGTCAAGGTCAACCAGATCGGTTCGCTGACCGAGACCCTGGACGCCGTCGAGATGGCCCAGCGCAACGGCTTCAAGTGCATGATGTCCCACCGCTCCGGCGAGACCGAGGACGTCACCATCGCCGACCTCGCGGTCGCGGTGAACTGCGGCCAGATCAAGACCGGCGCCCCGGCCCGCTCGGACCGCGTCGCCAAGTACAACCAGCTGCTGCGCATCGAGGAGATCCTCGACGACGCCGCGGTGTACGCGGGCCGCTCGGCCTTCCCCCGCTTCAAGGGCTGACCCCTTCAAGGGCTGACGCCCTCGTAGGCAGCGTCGTACGTACGTCCCCGTACCCGGTCCCGTACCGTGTGCGGGGACGTACGTACGTATCGGGGAGGCGGACAGATGGCTGTGAAGGACCGTGACCGGTTCTCCACCGCGACCAGGCTGCGGGCGCTCGGCGAGCAGACCGCCGCCCGTGTCTACCGCTCCCAGACCAAACGCCAGGCGCGCCGCTCGCGGCTGACCGGCCGTGCGGCGCTTCTCGCCCTCGTCCTGTGCTCGCTCGTCGTGGCCCTCGCCTATCCCATAAGGCAGTACGTCTCCCAGCGTGCCGAGGTCGCCGATCTGCAGCGTGAGCGCGAGCAGGCCCGTGAGCGCGTCGAGGAGCTGCGTGACCTGAAGGCGCGCTGGCAGGACGACGCGTACGCCGAGCAGCGCATCCGGGAACGGCTGCACTACGTGATGCCGGGCGAGACCGGCTTCATCGTGATCGACCCCGACGCGGCGAAGAAGACGCGTACGGACCGGACGGCCGCCGACCGGGCCTGGTACGTCAACGTCTGGGACGGCGTCGACAAGGCCGACGCCTCCGACCAGTGAACTGAACCAGAAGGACACAGAGCCAAGGCATGGAAACGCCCCCGCCGCCCACTGGGCGCACCGAGCCCACCGACGCCGACGTCGAGGCCTTCAAGCAGCAGCTCGGGCGCCCGCCGCGCGGGCTGCGCGCGATCGCGCACCGCTGTCCGTGCGGACAGCCGGACGTCGTCGAGACGGCCCCCCGGCTTCCCGACGGGACGCCGTTCCCGACGACGTACTACCTGACGTGCCCGCGTGCGGCCTCCGCCATCGGCACGCTGGAGGCGAACGGCGTCATGAAGGAGATGACGGACCGTCTCGCCACGGACCCCGAGCTGGCCGAGGCGTACCGGGCCGCGCACGAGGACTACATCGCGCGGCGTGACTCCATCGACGTGCTCGAAGGCTTTCCGAGCGCGGGCGGGATGCCGGACCGGGTGAAGTGCCTGCACGTCCTGGTCGCGCACTCGCTGGCCGCGGGGCCGGGGGTGAACCCCCTGGGCGACGAGGCGATCGCGATGCTGCCGCAGTGGTGGCGCAAGGGGGCGTGCGTCGTGCCGACGGCGGGGTGAACCGGGCGGCTCGGGGCGCGTTGTCGGCTGCGGGCCGGTGGGGGCCGATCGCGCAGTTCCCCGCGCCCCTGACGGGGCGCAGCTCCTCTTGGGGGCGCGGGGAACTGCGCGATCGGGGGTTCGGGGGCGGAGCCCCTGAGCGGGACGAACGACTGCAACAGGAGATCTCACCAAAATGACTCGCGTCGCCGCCGTCGACTGCGGCACCAACTCCATCCGCCTCCTCGTCGCGGACGCGGACCCCGGGACCGGCGAACTCGTCGACCTGGACCGCCGCATGACGATCGTGCGCCTGGGACAGGGCGTGGACCGCACGGGCCGCCTCGCCCCCGAGGCCCTGGAGCGCACCTTCGCGGCCTGCCGGGAGTACGCCGGGGTCATCAAGGAGCACGGCGCCGAACGTCTGCGCTTCGTGGCCACCTCCGCCTCCCGCGACGCCGAGAACCGGGACGACTTCGTCCGCGGTGTCCTCGACATCCTGGGGGTGGAGCCCGAGGTCATCTCCGGCGGCCAGGAGGCCGAGTTCTCGTTCACGGGCGCCACGAAGGAGCTGACGGGCCGTGACGACCTGGCCAAGCCCTATCTCGTGGTGGACATCGGCGGCGGCTCCACGGAGTTCGTCGTGGGCGACGACCACGTGCGGGGCGCCCGCTCGGTGGACATCGGCTGCGTACGGATGACGGAACGGCACCTCGTCCGGGACGGCGTGGTCACGGACCCGCCGACCGAGGAGCAGGTCCGGGCGATCCGCGCCGACATCGAGGCGGCCCTCAACCTCGCCGAGGAGTCCGTGCCCCTGCGGGAGGCGCGCACGCTCGTCGGGCTCGCCGGCTCCGTCACCACCGTCGCGGCGATCGCCCTGGACCTTCCGGAGTACGACTCCGAGGCCATCCACCACTCCCGGGTCTCCGTGGACCGGGTCCGCGGGATCACCGAGCGGCTGCTCGCCGCCACGCACGCGGAGCGGGCGGCGATCCCCTCCATGCATCCGGGGCGGGTCGACGTCATCGGCGCCGGCGCCCTCGTACTCCTCGCGATCATGGAGCGGACCGGCGCGCGGGAGGTCGTCGTGAGCGAGCACGACATCCTCGACGGCATCGCGTGGTCCGTGGCCTGAGCCGGCGTGGTCCGCGACCTGGACCGGGCCCGGTCCACCGGCCCCCTCTCACCGCGTTTCGGCGGCCTCGGCTGAGCAGGTCCGACACCGTATGAGCGCACTTGAGGGGCCCGGAGAGGGCTTGGAAACGACCTGCCCGGCAGCCCTGCGGAAAACTTCGTGAAGTTCTTCACAAGAGAATCGGCCCTGTTGAGGGAGGTTTTGCTCCCTCCGGGTACTCCTGGGCCTTCCACGGGGTCCTAAGCATGATCAACGGGCTGTTTCGCGCGTGCTGCGATCGTATGAAGCGGAGGACTGGTCCAGGAGGCCGGAGGGGCCGGAGTGGCAGCTCAGGCGGCATTGACAACGGGTCACGGCACGCGCTGGTTCCCCTGCCGGAACATGACCTGGGTCACGTGGGCCGCGCAGTGTAGCAGAGGGTGTGAAGAAGCTTGTGAAGGGGCGCACGAGCGACCCCCCTGGGACAGGTGGATACTCGATGGCATGAGCACCACGGAGCGTCCCAGGATCCTCGTAGTAGGCGGTGGGTACGTAGGCCTGTACGCAGCTCGGCGCATCCTCAAGAAGATGCGCTACGGCGAGGCGACCGTCACGGTCGTCGACCCCCGGTCGTACATGACCTACCAGCCCTTCCTCCCCGAAGCAGCCGCAGGCAGCATTTCGCCTCGGCACGTCGTCGTCCCGCTGCGACGCGTGCTGCCCAAGGCGGAAGTCCTCACCGGCCGGGTCACGACCATCGACCAGGACCGGAAGGCCGCCACGATCGCCCCCCTCGTGGGCGAGGCGTACGAGCTGCCCTTCGACTACCTCGTCATCGCGATGGGCGCGGTCTCCCGCACCTTCCCGATCCCCGGCCTCGCCGAGCAGGGCATCGGCATGAAGGGCATCGAGGAGGCCATCGGCCTGCGCAACCACGTCCTTGAGCAGCTCGACAAGGCCGACTCCACGACCGACGAGGATGTCCGCCGCAAGGCGCTGACCTTCGTCTTCGTCGGCGGTGGCTTCGCAGGCGCGGAGACCATCGGCGAGGTCGAGGACATGGCCCGGGACGCCTCGAAGTACTACACCAACGTGTCCCGCGAGGACATGCGCTTCATCCTCGTCGACGCCGCGGACAAGATCCTTCCCGAGGTCGGCCCCAAGCTCGGCCAGTACGGCAAGGAGCACCTCGAAGGACGTGGGGTCGAGGTCTACCTCTCCACCTCCATGGACTCCTGCGTCGACGGCCACGTGGTCCTGAAGAACGGCCTTGAGGTCGACTCCAGCACGATCGTGTGGACGGCCGGCGTCAAGCCCAACCCGGTGCTCTCCCGCTTCGGCCTGCCGCTCGGCCCCCGTGGTCACGTGGACACCGGGACCACCCTCCAGGTGCAGGGCACGGACTACATCTGGTCCGCCGGCGACAACGCCCAGGTGCCCGACCTCGTCGGCCGCAAGGCCGGCAACGAGAACGCCTGGTGCCCGCCGAACGCCCAGCACGCGCTGCGCCAGGCGCGGGTCCTCGGCGACAACGTGATCTCCGGTATGCGGGGCTTCCCGCAGAAGGAGTACAGCCACGCCAACAAGGGTGCGGTCGCCGGGCTCGGGCTGCACAAGGGCGTCGCGTTCATCGTCGTGGGCAAGATGAAGATCAAGCTCAAGGGGCGGCTGGCCTGGTACATGCACCGTGGGTACCACGGGCTGGCCATGCCGACCTGGAACCGGAAGATCCGGGTCTTCGCGGACTGGACGCTGGCCGTGTTCCTGAAGCGTGAGGTCGTCTCGCTCGGCGCGATGGAGACTCCTCGCGAGGAGTTCTACGAGGCGGCGAAGCCCGCGCCCGCGCCGGCCGCTGTCGCGAAGACGGAGGAGAAGGCGAAGGCCTCCTGACCTCCGGTCACCGCCGTACCCGCTTGCTCTGAAGGGGTCTTCCGCCATCCGTGGTGCGGGAGGCCCCTTCGGCGTTTCCCGGGGGCTCCGCCCCCGAACCCCCGGTCCTCAAACGCCGGACGGGCTGAAAGACATCTTTCAGCCCGTCCGGCGTTCGAGGACGAGCGCGTCAGCGCGACGGGGGTCTGAGGGCGCAGCCCCCAGGAATACGCCGGACACCCACCGCCTAGTACATGGTGTCTGCATGTATTTTGCTCGAACATGACGCTTTCGCGGGACTGCGCTCCGGCCCCGTTGGTGTTTACGTGGTGTTGGAGTTTGTGGAATTCCTCGTCACGGAGGTGTGCGTCATGCAGGACGCGGCGCTTCGGCTCAAGGCGCTGATGGAACAGCTGCTGGGAGCCCCGCTCCCGGTGCGGATTCGTGCCTGGGACGGTTCGGAAGCGGGACCGCCGGGCACACCCGTGCTCGTCGTACGGAACCGGCGGGCGCTGCGCCGACTCCTGTGGAAGCCGGGGGAATTGGGCCTGGCGAGGGCCTGGGTCGCCGGTGACCTCACGGTGGACGGCGACCTGTACGCCGTACTGGACGCGGTGGCCGAGATGGTCTGGGAGCGCGGGGAGGACGCCAGGACCCTGGCCCAGGCCCTGCGGGACCCCGACGTGCGGTCCGCCGTGCGCGGGCTCGTACGGATGGCGGGCTCGCCCCTGCCGCCCGCCCCGCCCCACGAGGAGGTGCGCAGACGGTCCCGGCTCTCCCATCTGCACACCAAGCGCAGCGACCGGCGGGCGATCAGCCACCACTACGACGTCGGCAACGACTTCTACGAGATCGTCCTCGGGCCGTCCATGGTCTACTCGTGCGCCTACTGGGAGGCCCCGGACGGCACTCTGGAGGACGCTCAGCGCGACAAGCTCGGGCTCATCGCCCGCAAGCTGGACCTGAAGCCGGGCATGCGGCTGCTCGACGTCGGCTGCGGCTGGGGCTCGATGGCCATCCACGCGGCCCGCGAGCACGGCGTGAGCGTCGTCGGCGTGACGCTGTCCCAGGAGCAGGCCGCGTACGCCCGTAAGCGCGTCGCGGAGGAAGGGCTCACCGACCGGATCGAGATCCGCGTCCAGGACTACCGGGACGTCGGCGACGGGCCGTACGACGCCATTTCCTCCATCGGGATGGCCGAACACGTCGGCAGCGAACGCTATCTGGAGTACGCGCAGGATCTGTTCGCCCTCCTCAAGCCGGGCGGACGGCTGCTGAACCACCAGATCGGGCGCCGGCCGTGGCGCGACGAGGCGGCGTACGAGATCGACGAGTTCATCGACGCGTACGTCTTCCCCGACGGCGAGCTCGCGCCGATCGGCGAGACCGTGACCCAGCTGGAGAGTGCCGGGTTCGAGGTGCGTGACGTCGAGTCGATCCGGGAGCACTACGCGCTCACCCTGCGCCGCTGGGTGGCCAACCTGGAGGCGGACTGGACCCGGGCCGTCAAGCTCACCAGCCCCGGCCGGGCCCGCGTCTGGCGCCTCTACATGGCCGCCTCGGCGCTCGCCTTCGAACGCAACCGCATCGGCGTCAACCAGGTGCTGGCGGTGCGCACGCCGGGCTCCGGCGCGTCGGGCATGCCGCTGCGGGCCCGTACCTGGAACTGAGCGGATCCTGGTGGGCCGATGGGGCCCGTTCCTGACGGAACGGGCCCCATCGGCCTACCGGCGGTCGTGCGGCGCCGGCTACTCGGACTTGATCGCCGACAGCATGTTCAGGCGCGCCGCCCGGCGGGCCGGCCACAGGGCCGCGAGGACACCGACGGCCGCCGCCAGGAGCAGGAAGACGGCCATCCGCTCCCAGGGCAGCACCAGCTCGTACGTCGGCATCTTGGCGCCCGCGAGTTCACCCGCGGCCCAGCCGAAGAACACGCCCAGGCTCACCCCGAGCACTCCGCCGAAGAGAGAGATGACCAGGGACTCCAGGCGGACCATCCGCTTGATCCCCTTGCGGTCGAGGCCGATCGCCCGGAGCATGCCGATCTCCTGCGAACGCTCGAAGACGGACATGGCGAGGGTGTTGATCACGCCGAGGACGGCGACGAGGACGGCCATCGCGAGCAGGCCGTAGAGCATGTTCAGCATCAGCGTGAACATCTGGGCGATCTCGTTGGAGACGTCCTGCTTGTCCTGGACCTTGACGGCCGGGTTGTTGCCGAGCGCCTTCTCCAGCCTGTCCTTGGTCGCGTCGGACGTGCCGCCGGAGGTCTTCAGCATGACCTGCGCGTCGCCCGGGTTCGTCTGGTTCGGGGCGAGGGTCGCGATGTCGACCATGATGCCCCGGATCATCTCGTTGCCCTCATAGACACCGGCGACCGTCAGCTGCCGCTTCTTGCCGTCCTCGTACGAGACGGAGAACGTCGAACCGGCCTTCCAGCCGTGGTTCTCGGCGGTGTCGTCGTCCACCACCGCCTGGGTGCCGCTGACCTCGAAGGAGCCGTTGTCGACCTTCAGATCGGTCAGTTCGCCGATCGCGGAGCCCTTCACACCGGTCACGTAATCGGTGTCGCCGTCGATACGCGCGGGCGCGTCGCGCAGGGCGCTGATGGTCGTGACGCCGTCGGTCTTCGCGAGCTTCTTCTCGACGTCCGGCGAGAGGTCGTTGAAGTTCGCCATCGAGACCACGTAGTCCGCCTTCAGCGCGGACGTGGCCATCTTGTCGATGCCCCTCTGGAGGCTGCCCGCCATCACCGTCATACCGGTGATGAGGGTCAGCCCGATCATCAGGGCGGAGGCGGTGGCGGCGGTGCGGCGGGGGTTGCGTACGGAGTTCTGGCGGGCCAGCTTGCCCGAGACGCCGAAGATCCGCAGGACCGGGGCCGCGCTCGCGATCAGCGGGCGGGAGAGGAGCGGCGTGAGGATGAAGACGCCGATGATCAGCAGGACAGCGCCGAAGCCCATCGGGGCCTGGCCGTCCGTGCCGTTCAGCGTCGTGGCGTAGAGGACGACGGTGACGCCCGCCGCCGCGATCAGGGCGCCGAGGGTGTTGCGCAGCACCAGTGACTTGGTGGTCGCCGTGGCGTGCACGCTGCTCATCGCCGCGACCGGCGGGATCTTCGCGGCGCGGCGGCCCGGGAGCCAGGCGGCCAGCATCGTGATCAGGATGCCGACGGCGAACGACGTGCCGACCGTGCCCGGGGTGATGACCAGCGGTCCGGCCGGGACCGTGGCGTCCAGCAGGCCCATGAGGGCGCGCAGGCCCGCGCCGATGCCGATACCGGCGAGCAGGCCCGTGACGGCGGCGACCGTGCCGACCAGGAAGGCTTCGAGGAGCACCGAGCGGGTGACCTGCTTGCGGGAGGCGCCCACCGCGCGCAGCAGCGCCAGTTCCTTGGTGCGCTGGGCGACCAGCATGGTGAAGGTGTTGGCGATGATGAACGTGCCGACGAACAGGGCGATGCCGGCGAAGACCAGCAGGCCGGTCTTGAGGCCGCTCATCTCGGCCTCGATCATCTCGGCCTGGTCGTCGGCGAGCTTCTGACCGGTCGTGGTGGAGGTGAGGTCCTGCGGGAGGACCTTTTCGAGGCTCGCCCGGAGCGCGGTCTGGCTGGTGCCCGGGGCCGCCTTCACGTCGATCTCGCCGTACGCGCCGGTCTTGTGGAAGAGCCGCTGCGCGGTGGCCGTGTCGAAGAGGGCGAGGCTGCCGCCGGCGGCGACGTTGCCGTCGTCCGTGGTGAAGACGGCGGTGACGGTGGGGGTGAGGACCGGGCCGTCGACCGAGAGCCGCACGGTGTCGCCGACCTTGTAGCCGGCCCGCTTCGCCGTCTCCGCGTCGATGGCGACCTCGTCCTCGCCGGACGGGGCCTTGCCGCTCTTCAGGGGGTAGCGGGGGTCCTTGTCGCCCCAGTAGTTGCCGCCCTGCGACTGGAAGCCGCCGCCGACGAGCTTGCCGTCCTTGCCGGCGATGGCGGTGAAGCCGGTGACCACGCCGATGGCGGACTCGGCGCCGGGGGCCTCGGCGGCCTTGTCCAGCAGCGCCTGGGGCAGGTCGGGCTCCTTGCCGAGGTCGTCGCTCCCGTCGTCCGGGTAGTCCGGCTCGACGGCCACGTCGACCTGGTCGAAGCCCTTCGCCGAACTCTTCTGGTACGCGTCCGAGATGGTGTTGGTGAAGACCAGGGTGCCGGAGACGAACGCCACGCCCAGCATTACGGCGAGCACGGTCATCAGGAGCCTGGCCTTGTGCGCTAGCACGTTGCGCAGGGCGGTACGGAGCATGTCTTCTCAGTCCAGGTGGGATGGGTGAATGCGTGATGTCGGCTGACGGCCGGTGGGGGCCTGTTGCGCCGTTCCCCGCGCCCCTGAAGGTGGGAGCCGGCGGGGGTGGTGTGTCGGGTGCGGCCCGGTGGGGGCTTGTCGCGCAGTTCCCCGCGCCCCTAAAAGCGGGCGGTGAGGGCTTGTTGCGCAGTTCCCCGCGCCCCTGAAGCCGGTTACGCGCTCCCGGAAACGTGCCCCGTCAGGGGCGCGGGGCCGGTCGGGCGTGCCCCTTCAGGGGCGCGGGGAACTGCGCGGCCCGCCCCCACCGGGCCGCGGGAGGGTGTCGGGCTCAGGCAGCCGCCCCCGCCGGGCCGCGGGAGGGGGCCGGGCTCAGGCACGGGGTTGTAGGGGGGCGCCCCAGTCAACTGGTGCGGCCCTTCGCGTCGAAGCGCTTCATGCGGTCCAGCACCGCGTCAGCCGTCGGCGCGTGCACCTCGTCCACCACCCGCCCGTCGGCCAGGAAGATCACCCGGTCCGCGTACGCCGCCGCCACCGGGTCATGGGTGACCATCACGACCGTCTGCCCCATCTCCCGGACGGAGTTGCGCAGGAAGCCCAGTACCTCCGCACCCGAGCGCGAGTCCAGGTTCCCGGTCGGCTCGTCGCCGAAGATGATGTCCGGGCGGGACGCCAGCGCACGCGCCACGGCCACACGCTGCTGCTGACCACCGGAGAGCTCCGAGGGCCGGTGGGAGAGCCGGTCGGCCAGACCCACCATCTCGATCACCTTGTGCAGCCACTCCTTGTCCGGCTTGCGGCCGGCGATGTCCATGGGGAGCGTGATGTTCTCCAGCGCGGTGAGGGTCGGCAGCAGGTTGAACGCCTGGAAGATGAAGCCGATCTTGTCCCGGCGCAACTTCGTCAGCTGCTTGTCCTTGAGGGAGCCCAGCTCGGTCTCCCCGATGCGGACCGAGCCGGAGGAGAAACTGTCCAGCCCCGCCACGCAGTGCATCAGCGTGGACTTGCCGGAGCCGGAGGGGCCCATGATCGCGGTGAACTCGGCCTGCCGGAAGTCGACGGAGACCCGGTCCAGAGCGACCACCTGGGTCTCCCCCTGTCCGTAGACCTTCGACAGTTCCGTGGCACGGGCGGCCACCGCGGTGGACCGTTCGGCGAGGGGAGTGGTGGTCACGGAAGGGTGCTCCTTGTCGGTACGACGACGAGTGGACGACCGTTCCATCGTCGGCGCCGGCCGCCGCCGTGTAGTCACCCCCTGTTCCGGTTCCGAGGGGGGACTCGGGTCGGACCCCGCGGCCCCGGGTCATACCTGGGGATGACACCCGCCCCCGAGAGGAAGCCGAGAGGAAGCCGGGAGCAAGCCGAGGAGCAACCCGATGAGCAAAACGGCGACGGTTCGTCAGGTTCCGCTCGTTCGGGCGGTGAAATCACGTCATTCCCCGGGCGCGGTCCCGTGCACGTCGAAAGGCACGTGGCATGTGCGGATGGCGCATACCGTGGGCTGATGCACCCTCAGACGCCAATAAAATAAGACAACATCGGGTCGCCCCACCGCTGTTCGGGGGATCTGTCCCGATAGGCTCGGGACACTCGAAGCGGAGTCCATGGCCTGCCCGGATGGTGGAATGCAGACACGGCGAGCTTAAACCTCGCTGCCCTTAACGGGCGTACCGGTTCAAGTCCGGTTCCGGGCACCACCGACACTTTCACCCTTCCCCGGTCTTCCCCGCCCTTCCCGGCGTATCGCGACGAAGGGTGCATCCTTCATTGAAGACTTCACCACTCGACCGTTGACAGCGGGTTGCGCCCGTCGGAGACTCTCATGAGCGGAAAGTGGTGAATAAAACTTCACCCAGCGAACAAAGGCTCACGACGGCGGACGGCGGCGAACTACGCTGACGGCGCTCACGGGAGTCGTCGGAGCGCGAAGGGGCGTGTCGATGCGTACCACCGTCGGGATCATCGGGGCCGGACCGGCCGGCCTGCTGCTGGCGAGGCTGCTGCACAACGCGGGGATCGACTCCGTCGTACTGGAGAGCCGGGACCGCGGTTACGTGGAGCAGCGCCAGCGCGCCGGAATCCTGGAGCAGGGGACCGTGGACGTGCTGCGGGCCGCGGGCGCCGGCGCCCGTATGGACCGCGAGGGGCTGCGCCACGACGGCATCGAGCTGCGGTTCGCGCGCAGGCGCCACCGGATCGACTTCCCCGCCCTCACCGGCGGGCGGTCCGTGACGGTCTACGCCCAGACCGAGGTGTGCAAGGACCTCATCGCGCTCCAGCTCAAGGAGGGCGGCCCGCTGCTCTTCGAGGCGGAGGCGCTGGCCGTGGAGGGGGCCGGCACCGACAGCCCCCGGGTGCGCTTCCGGCACGAGGGGCGGGAGGACGTCCTGGAGTGCGCGTACGTCGTCGGGTGCGACGGCTTCTGGGGCGTGGCCCGCAAGGCGATCCCCGAGGAACTCACCCAGGTCTTCGAGCGGACGTACCCCTTCGGATGGCTGGGGATCCTCGCCGACGTGCCCCCGTCGCACGACGAGCTCGTCTACGCCCGTCACGACCGCGGTTTCGCCCTGCTGTCCATGCGCTCGCCCGTCGTCTCCCGGCTCTACCTCCAGGTGCCAGAGGGCACGGACGCCGAGTCGTGGAGCGACGAGGAGATCTGGGACGAGCTGGAGCGCCGCTTCGAGACGGACGACGACTGGCGGCTGGCGAGGGGGCCCGTCACCGCCAAGTCCGTCACTCCCATGCGCAGCCATGTCCACGAGCCGATGCGCCACGGGCGGCTCTTCCTGGCCGGGGACGCCGCCCACATCGTGCCGCCGACCGGCGCCAAGGGCCTGAACCTCGCGGTCGGTGACGTCGTCACCTTCGCGCGGGCGCTGGCCCACCGCGAGGAGACCGGATCGGACGCACTGCTCGACGCCTACTCGGAGACCTGCCTGCGCCGCGTGTGGCAGGCCGAGCGGTTCTCGTACGAGATGACGACGCTGCTGCACCGCTCACCCGGGGCGACGCCCTTCGAGGACCGGATCCAGCTGGCCCGGCTGGAGCGGCTCGCCTCCGCGCGCGCCGCCGAGCAGGACCTCGCGGAGGGGTACACCGGCTTCGCCCTGGAGTGAAAGACCCCTGGCGGGGGAACCGGACGGGTACGTACCGGCGTTCTACCGGTACGGGGGAATGCGGGGGTGAGACCCGGTGTTCCCGGTCACAAGAGGGGAAAGATCCTCTCAGGCACTGGATGCATTCTTTTGCCTACCCATTACTCTTGAGCCAAGGCCGCGCAAGGTGGCCATGGAGGAGTGAAATGAGGAGCAGCAACCCGGTCTTCTCGCGACGGGGGTTCAGCCGCGACAACGGCTACGCGGGCTTCAACGCGGCGCCGCAGGCCGGGGGCCCCGCTGTCGGAACGCAGGGGAACCCGTACGCACAGGGTGCCCCCGGTGCCCCGCAGAGCGGCGACCCGTACGCGCAGAATCCTTACGCTCAGAACCCGTACGCACAGCAGGACCTGCAGCACGGCGCGCCGCCGCAGGCCCCGCCCGCCGCCGGCCGCATGACGATGGACGACGTCGTCGCGCGGACGGCCATGACCCTCGGTACCGTCACCGTCGGTGCCGTGCTCGCCTGGGTCCTGCTGCCGGTCACGTCGAGCAGCTTCGGCCTGGCCATCGGCTCGGCGCTCATCGCGATGGTCTTCGCGCTGGTCCAGGCCTTCAAGCGCAAGGCCTCACCCCTGCTGATCCTGGCGTACGCCGCCTTCGAGGGCGTGTTCCTCGGCGTGATCAGCGAGATGTACAACAGCAGGTGGTCCGGCGCGCCCTTCCAGGCCGTGCTCGGCACCATGGCCGTCTCCGGCGCCACCCTGCTGATCTACAAGGCGGGCTGGATCCGGGTCACCGCGAGGTACGCGCGCATCGGTATGGCCATCGCGATCGCCTTCGTGCTGGTCATGGCGGTCAACCTGCTGCTGGTCGTCTTCGGTGTCGCCGACGACGGCGGGCTGCGCAGCATGGGCCCGCTCGGCGCGATCGTCGGCATCCTGGCGATCGTCCTGGGCGCGTTCTTCCTGACGCTCGATTTCAAGCAGATCGAGGACGGCATCGCCTACGGCGCGCCGCGTGACGAGGCCTGGCTGGCCGCGTTCGGTCTGACCATGAGCCTCGTCTGGATCTACCTGGAGATGCTGCGGCTGGTGGCGATCTTCAGTGGCAACGACTAGCTCGGCCTAGGCGCCTGCGCTCCGCGTGAGCGAGGGACACGACGAAGGGCCCCGCGAACCTCGGTTCGCGGGGCCCTTCATTCTTTTTCGGCGCAGGGCCTTTTGGTGCGGGAGCGGAGTGAAGGCGCGCTCAACGCAGGTTGCGCGCGGCTCTCCTCAGGTCGTACTCGTGGATGATCGCCTTGGCGTGGCCGTACGCGAGGTCGTGCTCGGCACGGAGCCAGCTGACCTTCTCCTCGAAGCGGTGGAGTGCGGGGCCTTCGTCGACGGTGCGCAGCCAGTCGGAGATCTCACGACCGGTGCAATGGGGGATGCGGGCGAGCAGATTGCGATGGGTCTCCGCGGAGAAGACTTGGGACATCGGCGCCTCCGGACGCAAAGGGGATGTAAGCCGGTCCTTCACGCCACCGTGCCTGAGCGTTCGGTCGTTGGCAACAGTCCGGTTGCGACGCGTAGTCTCGCGACGTGCTTGATACGACGCCGTTGACACGTGCCGTGGACCACTTCGCCGACCGGCTGCGGGCCGCGCCGCAGAGCCGGCTGCAACGGGGGGCCGCGGCCGAGGCACTGGGCCTGGCCAGGGAGTTGGCCCTGCGCGCCCAGCGGCTTGAGAACCCCGGGCAGGCCCCCCGGGAGATGCCGGACGCGGGCATGTTCGCGTCGGCGGATCAGATCACGGTGGCCGTGCACGACCTCGCACTCGTACTGAGGACCGAGGCGGAACTGGCGGAGGCGCTGGTGCTCGTGGAGGAGGCGCAGAAGAGGGCGGGTGTGTGACGCGGACGGTTACAACGACGCTATGACGCGGTCCGCCAGGACGTAGACGTTCTCCTGGCCGCACTCGAAGGTGAGCGCGTAGGCGCCCGAGACTCCCGAGCCGCCGAGCAGGACCGGCGGGTGCCCGGTGCGCAGGGACTCGGCAAGGCGTTCGGCGGTCTCGCGGTGGCCAGGGGTCATGCAGAGGGTGGTGCCGTCGGCGAAGACGTACACGTCGAGAGTGCCGAGGGGGCCGGGGCGGACGTCCGCCAACTCCGTACGGGAGTCGGCCAGTTCCTCAAGGCAGGACACCGTGCGCTCGTGGTCGTTCACCATGGGCGACTGGACCGGGACGAAGTCCGGGTGCGAGGGGTGGCGCCGGCGGGCCGCGGCCAGCTCGGCGGAGTCGCCGGAGAACTCGTCGGTGTCGGCGGCCGGTTCGGTCACCGGCTCCAGGTGTTCGAGGCCGATGAAGTCGGCCTGGCGCGGCAGGAACAGCTCGCTGTCGGGCAGACCGAGCAGCGTCGGCGCGTCGCCTGCGTCGCGTGCCTCCTGGGCGGCCCAGAACGCGCGTGCCTCGGCGAGCTCACGCTCGCGCTCCTCGGCGAGGGCCTCGGCCACGGCGGCCCGTATCTCGTCCGCGTCGGCGGCTCCGCGGGCGGCCGGTACGAGGCCGCTGAGGGCCGTGGAGCGGCTTCTGGCGAGTTCGGTGTGCAGGTCCGCCACCTGTCGGCGCAGGGCCAGCAGGGTGCGCAGAACGGCGACGCCCACGGCCGTGGTGGTGGCTGTGGCGAGCAGCAGAGCGAGAAACGTGGTGCTCACTGACGTACTCCCGGTTCAAAGTCGACCCCCGACTTCCTACATCAGCTTGAAGGGTGGACTAACCAGCTGTCAGTGCGTAACGTCACGAAAAGGACAGGACTTTAGCCCCGACGTTTCCCTGTGGACCGGCTCTGACCTGCATAAATCCCTCCCCGAAGGGAGTTAGGTCACATCCTGGGGGAGATTCGATCACAAAACGACCCAGAGCCCCGTCGGGTGCGGGACTCCGGGTCGCTTCGTTCACCCTGCGTTCAACTGCGGTTACGGCGCGCGTGCTTGTGCGTCAGCTCAGGCGCTCGATGACCATCGCCATGCCCTGGCCGCCGCCCACGCACATCGTCTCCAGGCCGAACTGCTTGTCGTGGAACTGGAGGGAGTTGATGAGCGTGCCGGTGATGCGGGCGCCGGTCATGCCGAAGGGGTGGCCCACCGCGATCGCGCCGCCGTTCACGTTCAGCTTCTCCAGCGGGATCTCCAGGTCGCGGTAGGAGGGGATCACCTGGGCGGCGAACGCCTCGTTGATCTCGAACAGGTCGATGTCGTCGACCGTCAGGCCGGCGCGGGAGAGGGCCTGCTTCGACGCCTCCACCGGGCCCAGGCCCATGATCTCGGGGGAGAGGCCCGTGACGCCGGTCGAGACGATCCGGGCCAGCGGGGTCAGGCCGAGCTCGCGGGCCTTCGTGTCGGACATGATCACGAGGGCGGCGGCGCCGTCGTTCAGTGGGCAGCAGTTGGCCGCCGTGACCATGCCGTCGGGGCGGAAGACGGGCTTGAGGCCCGCGACGCCGTCCAGCGTGACGCCGGCGCGGGGGCCGTCGTCCTTGCTGACGACCGTGCCGTCCGGGGTGGTCACCGGGGTGATCTCGCGCTCCCAGAAGCCGTTCTTGACGGCTTCCTCGGCGAGGTTCTGCGAGCGGACACCGAACTCGTCCATGTCCTGGCGGGTGACGCCCTTGATCCGGGCGAGGTTCTCCGCGGTCTGGCCCATCGCGATGTACGCGTCCGGGACGAGGCCGTCCTCACGCGGGTCGTGCCAGGACGCGCCCTCGCTCGCGGCGACCTCGGCGGTGCGGGCCTCCGCGTCCGCGAAGAGCGGGTTGTGGGTGTCCGGGAGGCTGTCGGAGTTGCCCTTCGTGAAGCGCGACACCAGCTCGACGCCCGCCGAGATGAAGACGTCGCCCTCGCCGGCCTTGATGGCGTGCAGGGCCATGCGGGTCGTCTGGAGCGAGGAGGAACAGTAACGGGTGATCGTGCAGCCGGGGAGGTGGTCCATGCCCATCTGCACGGCCACGATGCGGCCGAGGTTGTTGCCCTGCTCGCCGCCGGGGAGGCCGCAGCCGAGCATCAGGTCCTCGATGTCCTTCGGGTCGAGCTCCGGGACCTTGGCGAGGGCCGCCTGGATGATGGTGGCGGTGAGGTCGTCGGGGCGCAGGTCCTTGAGGGAGCCCTTGAATGCGCGGCCGATGGGGGAGCGGGCGGTCGAGACGATCACGGCTTCGGGCATCTACGGCTCCATTGGCGTCGCGGGTGGATCGGGCGGACCTGCTTGGGAAGCTACCCGTCCGTATGGGTGAGGTCACGGGTGTCACGGTGTGACTCCGGCCGCACTTTCCAAGCGCTTGCTTTTTCCTTCGGATTCGGCTGCGGGTCCGGTGGGGGCGGGCCGCGCAGTTCCCCGCGCCCCTGGGTGCCCAGGGGCGCGGGGAACTGCGCAGAAGGGGGCGAGGGGGCGGAGCCCCCATGCGGTGACGGTCAGGGGGACGTCGGGGCCGGGTCGGACGCCGGGACGCGCCGACGGCGGCGCCGCTTGAGGAGGGCCCATGGCCCCCGCGGCCCCGTCGGCATGGCCGCCGCCACCTCCGTACCCGGCTCCGACGCCGCCTCCGCAGCCGCGCGTGCCACCGGCAGGAACCCCTCCCGACGGGACACGTCAGGCCGCTCCTCCTCCGCGGGCCACAACCCCAGCGCGGCGCACACCGTCGGCAGCACGGCCATCGCCGCCGTCGCGTACCCCTCCGCCGAAGGGTGGTAACTGTCGGGCCCGAACAGCTCGCGCGGGTTCTCCGCGAACTCCGGTCCCAGCAGGTCGCCCAGCGACACCGTCCGTCCGCCCTGCTCGACCGTGCCGATCGTCTGTGCCGCCGCCAGCTGACGCGAGGCCCGCCGCGCGAACCACCGCAGCGGCCGGTGGACCGGCTCGATCGTGCCCAGGTCGGGACAGGTGCCGACGATCACCTCCGCACCGGCCGTACGCAGTCGGCGTACCGCGGCCGACAGGTGACGGACCGACCGCGTCGCCGGCATCCGGTGCGTCACGTCGTTCGCGCCGACCATGATCACGCACACCTCGGGCAACCCGTCCGGATCCGCGAGGACCAGCCGGACCTGGCGGTCCAGGTCGTCGGACTGGGCGCCGGGCAGTGCCACGTTCCGCAGCCGCACCGGCCGTTCCGCCACCGCCGCGAGCCCGGACGCCAGCAGCGCGCCCGGAGTCTGCCGGGCCCGGTACACGCCCTGCCCCGCCGCCGTCGAGTCACCGAGCATCGTCAGGCGCAGCGGTTCCTCCCCACCGGCGTACACATACCCGTACAGGCCGTCCGCGCTCGGCGGGTGGGGACTGCGCCCATGACCCACCTGCCGTTTCGCCAGCTGCACCTCGGCCAGCACCACTCCGACCGCCGCCGCGCCCAACAGCCCGATCCCGCCGCCGCCGTACGCCGCGCCCGCCGCGATCCGCCGTGCCACCCTCGCCCTCGACAAGCTCGACATGCGAAGCCGCCACCTCCTTCTAGCCGTACACCCACTCCTTGCCCCGTACAGACCGTCGGCCAATCTCAACGCGGTGTGAACGCCCAGGAGGGGCTTAGGCTGACGGAACCACCCCGACCATTTCTTTTCAGCTCCGGAGACAACGGTGCAATTCCACGACTCGATGATCAGTCTCGTCGGCAACAC
Source organism: Streptomyces sp. NPDC017991 (assembly GCF_044328075.1). Classification (NCBI taxonomy): domain Bacteria; kingdom Bacillati; phylum Actinomycetota; class Actinomycetes; order Kitasatosporales; family Streptomycetaceae; genus Streptomyces; species Streptomyces sp. NPDC017991. Next base: position 176,467 of record NZ_JBIRGP010000003.1, read on the forward strand.
CCCGCTGGTGAGGCTCAACAGCGTGACCGCCGGCATCCAGGCGACCGTCCTCGCGAAGGTCGAGTACTTCAACCCCGGCGGCTCCGTGAAGGACCGCATCGCCCTGCGCATGATCGAGGCCGCGGAGAAGAGCGGCGCACTGCAGCCGGGTGGCACGATCGTCGAGCCGACCAGCGGCAACACGGGTGTGGGCCTTGCCATCGTGGCCCAGACGAAGGGCTACAAATGCATCTTCGTGTGCCCCGACAAGGTGAGCACCGACAAGATCAACGTGCTGCGCGCGTACGGGGCCGAGGTCGTCGTCTGCCCGACCGCGGTCGACCCGGAGCACCCCGACTCGTACTACAACGTCTCCGACCGGCTGGTGCGGGAGACGCCCGGAGCCTGGAAGCCCGACCAGTACTCGAACGCCGACAATCCCGCCTCGCACTATCACTCCACCGGCCCTGAGCTGTGGACGCAGACGGAGGGGCGGATCACCCACTTCGTCACGGGCGTCGGCACCGGCGGCACGATCTCCGGCACCGGCCGCTACCTGAAGGACGTCAGCGAGGGCAGGGTCCAGGTCGTGGGGGCCGACCCCGAGGGGTCGGTCTACTCCGGCGGCTCCGGGCGCCCGTATCTGGTCGAGGGCGTCGGCGAGGACTTCTGGCCGACCGCGTACGACCGGACCGTCGCCGACGAGATCGTCGCCGTGTCCGACAAGGACTCCTTCCAGATGACCCGGCGCCTCGCCAAGGAGGAGGGCCTGCTCGTCGGCGGCTCCTGCGGGATGGCCGTCGTGGCCGCGCTGCGGGTCGCGGAGCGGCTCGGCCCGGACGACGTGGTCGTCGTCCTCCTCCCCGACAGCGGGCGCGGCTACCTCAGCAAGATCTTCAACGACGAGTGGATGGCCGACTACGGCTTCCTGGAGGACGAGGGCCCCAGCGCCCGCGTCGCCGACGTCCTCAGCGACAAGGCGCACGGCGCGATGCCGCACCTCGTCCACATGCACCCCGACGAGACGGTCGGCGAGGCGATCGAGGTGCTGCGCGAGTACGGCGTCTCGCAGATGCCCATCGTGAAGCCGGGCGCCGGACACCCGGACGTGATGGCCGCCGAGGTCGTGGGCTCCGTCGTCGAACGGGAGCTGCTCGACGCGCTGTTCACCCAGCGGGCCTCGCTCACCGACCCGCTGGAGAAGCACATGTCGGCGCCGCTGCCGCAGGTCGGCTCCGGTGAACCGGTCGGCGACCTGATGACCGTGCTCGGCGCGGCCGACGCCGCGATCGTCCTGGTCGAGGGCAAGCCCACCGGGGTCGTCAGCCGGCAGGACCTGCTGTCCTTCCTGGCCAAGGGTGGACGGCAGTAGAACGTCCGGTGAACCGCGCGCGCCGGAGCGGGACTTCCGGTGTGGGCGGTCACGGCGGAACTTCGTGGAAGTGGTACGAGCGCGTCACGTCCGCGCAGCACACGCTTAACACGGGTACGGCACATTGGTGGATGTCGGCAAGGGCGAGGGAAGTACCTCCCAGGCGTACAGCACTGGGGGAGGCTCCCCGCCCCGGCCGGCACCGAAACGGCGCCAAGGACCTCCGGAGCGGCTCCCGGACCTCCATGGACGCCACGGACGCGCAGCTCGGCCCTGACCCGGCTCGCGTCCCTCGCGGGGACCGCCGTCGTCCCGCCCCCCGGCAACGGGGGTGCGGCGGTCCCCGCGCAAGCTTCACGAAGGGCCCGGTACCTGCTCAGGTACCGGGCCCTTCGGCGTTCCCGTGCTGTCCTGCTTCCCGTCTGTGCTGCTTCCCGTGCCGCTCTGTTCGCCGTGCTGTCCTGTTCCCCGTGTCTCTTCGTCACCCGTCCCAGTCCGAGGTCGGCTTGGTCCTGCGCCGCCCGAAGAGGTTCGGTGAGAAGCGCGCGGCCTGGACCACGTTGACGCCGACGATGCCCGCCCAGGCGACCAGCAGGCCGGGCAGGTGGGCGACGCCGCCGCCGATGGCGGACAGGGGGACCGCGAGAACGAGGGAGACGATCCCGAATCCGAAGCGCTCGCCCCAGGAGTCCGAGGACCCCTGCGGGGAACGCGCGTCCCGGGCCACCACCATCTGCTGTTCCGCGAACTGGCGGCGCACCTGGCGGTCGACGGCGCCGTCCAGGCGCTGTTCGATCTTCTCCAGGAACGAGTCGACCAGCGCGGACTCGTAGTCGGCGCCCAGTTCCTTGCGCGCGTGCAAGGTGGCGTCGAGTTCCTTCTTGAGTTCGGGGTCGCGGGCTTCCATTCCGGTCATGCGTTCCACGGTAGGGAGCCGACACGGGCTTGGCACGGGGGTTAGCCCCCCTGTCCGCAGGCGTTTCCCGCCCGGCTGTATATAGTCATGCAGAGTTCTCTCTGTTTGAATAGCTCGTCACCGGTGCGCTGTTGATCGCGGGCTGATCGCGGGTCTCTCGTGACCGATGGGTAAGACCGAATGCCCGGTGTGAGGGGAGTCTGCGCTCTATGTCGTCTCGGGATGTGGACACGCCGAGTGCGGTGACGTACGGCCTCGTGGTGCTGGACGGTTACAGCACGGGTGTCGCCGACGTCGTACGCCTCGCCGAGGGGACCGCCCGGCCCGTTCCCGGCACCGACGCGATGAAGCGGGTCGAGGAGTCCTGGGACGCGGCCCGGCGCATCGCCGCGACCGGCCGCGTGTACGGCCGCTCCACCGGGGTCGGCGCGAACCGGAACGAGGACGTGCCCACCGAGGCCGCCGCCGAGCACGGTCTGCGCCTGCTGCGCAGCCACGCCGGAGCCATCGGGGCGGAGCTGCCCGCACGGGAGGTCCGGGCGATGCTCGCCGTGCGGGCGAACCAGCTCCTCGCGGGCGGCGCCGGCCTGCGCCCCACCGTCGTCACGGCGCTGTGCGAGGCGCTGGAGAGCGGCGCGTACCCCGTCGTGAACGAGTTCGGCTCGGTGGGGACCGGTGACATCGCGGCCCTCGCACAGGTGGGACTGGCGCTGGCGGGGGAGCACCCCTGGCGCGACGGGGCGGGGGCCGACCCGTCGGCGAGGGCGGGCGCGAGGGTCATCGAGCAGACGCGCCCGCCCGAACCGCAGCCGCTCGACAACAACGACGCCCTCGCGCTCATCAGCAGCAACGCCCTCACCCTCGGCCAGTCGGCGCTCGCCCTGCACGAACTGCGCGGGCTCATCGGCGCCACCCAGGTCGTCGCCGCGCTGTCACTGGTAGCGGTGGACGGCTCGTACGAGGCCTACGCGGCGCCCGTCCACGCCGCCCGGCCGCACCGCGGATCGACCGAAGTGGCCCGGCGGATGCGGGAGATGATCGGCGCCCCCGACCGGCCGACCCCGCCGCTCGGACGGATCCAGGACCCGTACGGCTTCCGGTGCGTGCCGCAGATCCACGGCCCCGCGCACGACGCGGCCGACGCGCTGGAGGAGGTCCTCGCCGTCGAGATCAACGCGGCGGCCGAGAACCCGCTGATCTGCGCCGCCGACATGGCCGCCTACCACCACGGAGGCTTCTACCAGGCCCAACTCGCCCTCGCCCTCGACCACTTCAGGCTCTCCCTCACCCAGGTCGCCCGCCTCTCGACCTCACGCCTGTCGACCCTCAACGAACCCGCCTACACCCGGCTGCGCCCCTTCCTCGCCGACCACGAGCCCGCCTCCTCCGGCGTGATGATCCTGGAGTACGCCGCCGGGGCCGCCCTCGGTGACCTGCGGGCCTTCTCCGCGCCCGCCTCGCTCGGCCACGCTGTACTCTCCCGGGGCGTCGAGGAGCAGGCGAGTTTCGCCTCGCTCGCCGCACGTCAGACCCTGCGCGCGTGCAGCGCGTACCGTCTCGTGGTCGGCTGCGAACTCGTGGCCGCCGTACGGGCGTTGCGCCAGCGCGGCCTGCGTCCCGACCCGGATCTGCCGGTGGGCAGGGCACTGGAGATCGCCGAGTCGGTGCTCGACGCGGACGCGACCGACCGGCCGCTCACGGACGACGTGACGGCGGCGGCCGGGCTGCTCGACCGGTTCACGGACATCTGGAGTGGGGGCACGGCATGAGCGTGGACGGGAACACGGGCGTGAATATGGGCATGGACAGGGACAGGGACACGGGCCCGGACCGCGGCGATGCGCACGACGCCGGCGATGCGCACGATGCGAGCGATGCGGGGACGGATGACCGGAGCGCGGGCGCGGGCGCGGGCGGGGGCAGGGACGGGGACGGGGGCAGCGGGGGCGCCGGGGTGACCGACGCTCCCGCCGGGCGGTTGCAGGCCCTCTTCGAGGGGCACCGGCTGACGCCCACCCAGCGGCGCATCGCCCACAGCATGGTGCGCCGGGCCGCCGACGTGCCGTTCCTGTCGAGCGTGGAGCTGGCCGAACTCGCCGGCGTCAGCCAGCCGTCCGTCACCCGCTTCGCCGTCGCCCTCGGCTTCGACGGCTACCCGGCGCTGCGCAAGCACCTGCGGGAGGTCGCTCCGGCCGAACCCGCCCCGGACACCGGCTCGTACAACGAGTACCAGCAGGCCGTCGAGGCCGAGATCGAGAACCTCCGCCATCTCGCCTCCGTGCTCGCGGACCCGCGCCCCGTCGAACGGGCCGGCCGGCTGCTCGCCGCCTCCCGCCCCCTGCCGGTGCTCGGGCTGCGGGCCGCCGCGTCCCAGGCGTACGGCTTCGCGTACTTCGCGGCCAAGGTCCATCCGGACGTCCGGCTGCTGCACGAGGGCGGCACGATGCTCCACGACCGCATCGACGCGGCGGTACGGGCCGGGGCCCGCACGCTGCTGTGCTTCGCGCTGCCCCGCCACCCACGGGAGGTCGTGGACACCCTCGCCTACGCGAAGGAGGCCGGGCTGACCGTCGTCACCGTCGCGGACTCCGCGTTCGCGCCGGTCGCCAAGGTGTCCGACCTGCTGCTGCCCGCCGCCGTCGGAACGGGCCTCGCCTTCGACACCGCCTGCGCGCCGATGCTGCTCGGACGGGTGCTGCTGGAGGCGATGTGCGACGGACTGCCGGACGCCCAGGCACGCCTTGAGGAGTTCGACGCGCGGGCCGCGGCGCGGGGCCTGTTCGTCGAGTAGCGGCACCCGGGAAGCGGAGTACCGGCGCCCGGCCTCTTTTTCGGAACTCTCTCAGGTGTGTCTCACGTTCGGCCGCTACTCTGCCCGCCACAACAGGCGTCTGGTGAGGAGGCGGATCGTGGCGCGCGGAGGGCAGGGACTTGCTCGGGTGGCCGTCGTCGTACGGGCCGGAGCGGCACCGCTGGGCTGGCTCGGGGTCGTGGCGGCGGGAGTGGGCGTACTGGTGCCCGGGATCACGGGACGGCGGATCGGGGTGCTGGCGGGAGCCGCGCTCTTCCTGATCACCGCGGCCGTCGTCCTGCTGACGCGCCGGAAACGGTACGTGGCGCTGGCCCGCGGCGCCGACCGCGCGAGCAAACACGACGTGCTGCAGGACCGGGCGGTGTCCGTACGGAACTGGCGCCGGGGGCACCGCTGGTGGGTGCTCCTCGCCTTCGCCGTGGCACTGGGCTCCGCGTTCGCCGTGCCGGCCGCCGGCGGGATGCTGCTCGCCGGCGCCGGAGTGGGCCTCCGTCTCAAGGCGGCCTGGATCGGCCGGCTCGAACGGGCGGCCGAGTCGCTCCTGTGGGTGCGGGTCGACTGGCTCGGCCGTGGTGCGGGCGTCCCGGCGGGCAAGCGCGTCAAGGGCTACCGGGCCACCGGAATCGCCGCGGGCGACGCCGCGCCCGGTGGGGCGCGGCGTCGGGGCGGGGTACTGGTCTGATCCCCTCGGATCTCGCCCCGCCGGTTCTCCGCTGGATCCGTCGGACCTCTCAGACCTCTTGGCCTGTCAGACCTCCAGGTCGCCTTCGATCTTCTTCAACTGGTGCCGTGCCATGGCCAGGTTGGCGCGTTTGGCGTCGAGCACCAGGTAGAGGAAGAGCCCGTTGCCGCCGCGGCCCTTGATCAGCCGGATCAGGTGGTACTGGTCGGACAGCGTGATCAGGATGTCCTCGATCTCGCCCTTCAGACCCAGGTGCTCCATGGTGCGGATCTTGGCGCGGACGACGTCGGTGTTGCCGGCCGCGGCGACCGTGAGGTCGAAGCTCTTGCTGCCGCCGATCGTGCCCAGCGCCATACCGGTGGTGTAGTCGACGAGGGCGGCTCCGGTCGCGCCCTCGATGGAGGCCAGGGTCTCTTTCAATGCGGTCTCGGTGTTGGCCATGGTTGTGCCGGTCCTTTCGGTTCGGGTTGGTTCGGGTCGGTTCATGTTGGTTCGGGTTTGTTCGGGTTGGCTCATAGCGGTTTTGGTCGGGCTGGGGCTGGGCTGGGGCGGGGCGGCCGGGTTCAGCGGCTCTCACCGGTCGGCCCGGGAAGCGGGCGTGGGGTGCGCGCGGTCCTGGTGCGGGGTGTGAGGGCCTTCGGGGCGGGCCGTGCCGGCTGGGCCTCGGCGGCGGCCTCGACGAGTTCGCCGATCCGGGTGCCGGAGCGGCGCCCTTCGAGGTGCAGCCGGCCGACGTTCGCCCGGTCGCCCGCCAGCAGCGTCAGTACGGCGGAGGGTCCCGCCGCGTAGGTCGCCACATAGCCGTGCTCGCCGCGTACCAGCAGTTCGCGGAAGTCGCCCCGTCCGGTCGCGTCCGCCACGCGGAGGGCGACCCCCAGTGCGGCGGCGGTGAGGGCGGCCAGCCCCTCCGGCTCCACGCCCGGAGTGTCCTGGGCCAGTACCAGGCCGTCGACGCTGGCCGCGAGCGCGCCCGTCAGCTGGGGCACCCGGGCCCGTAACCGGTGCAGTTCGTCGAGGACTTCGGCCTCCGCCGCCATCAGTTGTCTCCTCTCGGCACGCTGTCGGAGCGCGCGGATCACAAGGCCTCCAATGCGTCTCTGAGCCGGCGCAGCAGGGCCACGTCGGGATCCGCCGACGCCTGCGCGGCCTGCGCCGCCTCGGCGGTCACAGTGGAGACGGGGGACTCGGGGGACTCGGGGGACACGGGGTGTACGGGAGGTACGGCTGTTTCCGGTGTCCGGCACTCGACCGTCCGCGCGCGGGTCGTCACGATCCCGGCTGCCGCCAGCCGGCGGACGTCGACCAGCGTGTGGAATCCCGGTCGGCCGAGGACCCGTGAGATGTCCGAGACCGTGCGCTCCCCGTCGACCTGGTCGAGAACCGTGCGCTGACGCGGCGGAAGGGCCACGTCGACGGCACGGGCGGTCCGGACGAGTTCCGCGGTGTCCGTGTCCGCGTCCGGCCAGATGCGGTGCAGCAGCGCGCGGCGCCGCAGCGTCTCGCGCTCCACCGCGTCCACGGTCACCGGCCGTACGGGGCCTATCCAGTGCGCGACCCCGTACCTGAACCGCGCCGGGTTGCTGCTCGCGCCGAGCGTGAAGAACGCGGCGTCGTACAGCGCCCCCAGATGGCACAGCTCCAGGGCGCCCGCGGCCAGCCGCCCGCTGTCCACCAGGAACCGTCCGACGCGGCGTTCGGCGCCCGCCTCCGAGACCGCCTCCCACCAACCGTCGGACCCCAGTGCCCCGCGCCTGGTGAGCAGGATGTCCAGCCCGGGGGTCGCGGGGCTCTCGGCGTGCACCACCTGGCCCTCGACCAGGTACAGCACGCCACGATCCCGTGTCAGTACGCCGGTGGCGCGCTCCTCCGCGAGCCGGCTGAGCATGGGACTGAGCACGGGCGGGACCGAGGACTGCCGATCCGCGCCGTCCAGGTCGGCGGGTGGGTCGGCGGGCGGGCCGGGGTCGGGTCTGCCCAGTCCCGGCAGCGGGCCTGCTTCCATCGTGGTCACCCCACCACCAGCCGTTCCGCCATCTCGCCCAGGCGTATTCGGGCCAGCGCGAGATTGCCGTCCGAACGTCCCAGCCACAGATGCAGGAACACACTGCTGTCGAAGGTCGTCCGGACGAAACGCAGGACGTGATAGCTGTCCCTGTTGCTGATGATGAGGTCCTCCACCGGCGGCTGCCCGCCGGACCAGTCGGCTCCTTCCTCGGGTGCGAAGGCCTTGTGTTCCGCGGCGAGCCGGGCGAGTTCCGCCGACTCGGCCGCGGTGGCCTCGTGATCCCCGTTCGGTGAGTCCCCGACCGTGCCCAGAGCCAGTCCGCTGGTCCAGTCGACCACCGAGGCTCCCCGGGCTCCGGGCAGTCTCATGGCCTCCAGCAGGCACTCGTCGATTCCGGGCACGGTGCTTCCCTCCCGCCCGTCGGTTCAGCTGAGTGACGCAGAAGCTACGCAACGTGTGCGTGACGAGTGAGAGATAGGGCATTTTCCTGTGGAACATGCCAGTTGCTGGCTAGTGTGGGTCGATTGCCCTGAAGATAATCAGACCTCAGATCTCAGGCCTTCGGGCTTTTCCCGGTCCGCGGATTCAATCCGGTCGCACCGGGGCCCCGTCGGTCAACGCCTCCGTGTACGCCCCTCCCGACTCCGCCACGAGTTCGTCGATCGTCTGTGCCGCGCGGACCGTCGCGAACCGCACCCCGCCTGCCCCGTCCGGACCGAAGCCGTGAACGGCGGGCCGCGCGAGCGAGTTGTACCCGTAGTGGTGTGCGAAGTAGTACGCCCCCGTGTCCAGCGCGGCCGCGTAGTCGCCCTGTTCGAGCAGCGGCATCGACCGGCCCTCCGCCAGCAGGTCACCCGCGAAGCACGCGGGTCCCGCCACGTCCTGCACCACGTCGGGCCCCGACTTCGGCCGTCCCTTGGCGTCGTACGCGGCCACCCGCAGCGGCCAGGACTCCGGGGCGTACACCGTGCGGGCCGCCACCTGAACTCCCGCGTGCGTCACCGCGATGGCCCGCCCGCCCGCCGACTTCGCGTACTCGACGCGCGCCAGCACCACGCCGTGCTTGGCGAGCAGCGAGCGCCCGAACTCCGTGACCAGCCCGTACCGTCCGTCGAACAGCCCCGGCACGGTCGAGGCGAGGAGCCGTGCGTACTCCTCGTAGGTCGGGGTGTGGGCGTCCGAGCCGAAGTTCACCGGCAGGCCGCCGCCGATGTCGAGCGTGTCGATCCGCCTGTGCCCGGCCCGCTCGTTGATCTCCTCCGCGAGCGCGTACACCTCGGCCACCCCGCGTGCCATCAGCTCCAGCGGCATTCCCTGCGAACCCGAGTGCGTGTGCAGCCGGGTCAGCCACGGCCGGTCCAGGTAGGCGCGAACGACCCACTCGCGCGCCCCCTCGTCCCGCAGCGCGACCCCGAACTTCGAGGTCGCCGTCGCCGTGGACAGTGCCCCGATCGAACCCCCGCCGACCTGCGGGTTCACCCGCAGCCCCAGAGGTGAGCGGGTCGACGCCGAGCCGACCAGCGCGTCGATCCGCGTCAGCTCCTGGGGGTTGTCCGCGTTGACCGCGATGCCCAGTGCGAGCGCCTCGCGCAGCTCCGAGGGGGTCTTCGCGGGCGAGTCGAGGACCGTACGGGACGGGGGCGCCCCGGCCGCACGGGCGAGGGCCAGTTCGCCGGGGCTCGCGACCTCCATGCCGATGCCCTCCCGGTGCAGCAGCCGCAGCACGGGGACGAGCGGGGTCGCCTTCACCGCGAACGCGTGCAGTACGGGCGTACCCGGTGCGGTCACCGCGTCGAAGGCCCCCCGCAGGGCCGCCACGGAGGCCCGGATTCCGGTGGTGTCGAGGAGCGCGACGAGGGGAGTGGACGGGCCGACGAGTCCCTGTTCAACGGCGGCGCGAACGGCCTCGTGGCGCCGCGCGGCCCCCTCCGTCCGTTCGCCGGTCGTGTCTGTGCCCGTGTCCCTGCTCGTGTCGCTGTCCCTGTCCGCGTCCCCTGAGCCTGTGTATGCAGCCATGCATCCAGCCAAACACCCGTACGGCGCCCCTGCTGGCCCACGAGGGTATTGACTAGTTCTATTCAGGAGATCAGGATGTGAATATCCGCTGTGCCGCTGTACCGCTGTATGAACGGCATCACCCGGAGCACTCACCCGTCGCCAGGAGGCAGACCATGTCAGGACCCCGCCCCGTCCGAGCGCCGCGCGGAACGGAACTGAGCGCCCTGGGATGGCAGCAGGAAGCCGCTCTGCGGATGCTGCAGAACAACCTCGACCCCGAGGTCGCCGAGCACCCCGACAAGCTCGTCGTCTACGGCGGCACCGGCAAGGCCGCCCGCGACTGGCGCTCCTACGACGCCATGGTCCGTACGCTGCGGACGCTGAAGCAGGACGAGACGATGCTCGTCCAGTCCGGCCGCCCGGTGGGTGTCATGCAGACCCACGAGTGGGCGCCGCGCGTCCTCATCGCCAACTCCAACCTGGTCGGCGACTGGGCGAACTGGGAGGAGTTCCGGCGCCTCGAAGCCCTCGGCCTCACCATGTACGGCCAGATGACCGCCGGGTCGTGGATCTACATCGGCACGCAGGGCATCCTCCAGGGCACCTACGAGACCTTCTCCGCCGTCGCCGCGAAGAAGTTCGGCGGGACGCTCGCCGGGACCATCACCCTGACGGCCGGCCTCGGCGGCATGGGCGGCGCCCAGCCGCTCGCCGTGACGATGAACGACGGCGTCGCGATCTGTGTCGACGTCGACCCGCGCGCCATCGAGCGCCGCATCGAGCACCGGTACCTGGACGTACGGGCCGACTCCCTGGAGCACGCCCTCCAGCTCGCCGTGGAGGCGCGGGACGCCCGCCGCCCGCTCTCCATCGGCCTGCTCGGCAACGCAGCCGAACTGCTGCCGAGGATGCTCGCCGAGGGCGCCCCGATCGACATCGTGACCGACCAGACCTCGGCCCACGACCCGCTGGCCTACCTGCCCGTGGGCGTCGAACTCGACGACATGGCCGCGTACGCCGCGAAGGACCCGGCCGGCTTCACCACCCGGGCCCGTGAGTCCATGGCGCGGCACGTGGAGGCCATGGTGGGCTTCATGGACGCCGGCGCCGAGGTCTTCGACTACGGCAACTCCATCCGGGGTGAGGCCCAACTCGCCGGATACGAGCGGGCGTTCGCCTTCCCCGGCTTCGTGCCCGCCTACATCCGGCCGCTGTTCTCCGAGGGCAGGGGCCCCTTCCGCTGGGCGGCGCTGTCCGGTGAGGCGTCCGACATCCACAAGACGGACAAGGCGATCCTCGATCTCTTCCCGGCGGCCGAGTCCGTTCAGAACGCGTCCCTCCACCGCTGGATCAAGCTGGCCGGCGAACGCGTCCACTTCCAGGGCCTGCCCGCCCGGATCTGCTGGCTCGGCTACGGCGAGCGGGACATGGCGGGCGAGCGCTTCAACGACATGGTCGCCTCGGGTGAGCTGGCCGCTCCCCTGGCCATCGGCCGCGACCACCTCGACTGCGGTTCCGTCGCCTCCCCGTACCGCGAGACCGAGGCCATGCTCGACGGCTCGGACGCGATCGCTGACTGGCCTTTGCTGAACGCGATGGTGAACGTGGCTTCCGGCGCGTCCTGGGTGTCCATCCACCACGGTGGCGGTGTGGGCATGGGGCGCTCCATCCACGCGGGGCAGGTGTCGGTGGCCGACGGCACGAAGCTGGCCGGCGAGAAGCTTCGCCGTGTCCTGACGAACGACCCCGGGATGGGTGTCATCCGGCATGTCGACGCCGGGTACGACATCGCGGAGACGGTCGCTGTTGAGCGTGGCGTGCGGGTTCCCATGCGGGAGGGCGAGTGAGTCCGCAGTCGCGTGACGGGGGCGGAGCCCCCGGGCCCGGCCAGGGGCTCCGCCCCCGGACCCCCGATCGGCCTGAACGGCCTCGTCCTCAAGCGCCGGACGGGCTGGTGGGGCCTGAGCGGTCTCGTCGGCAGGCGGCGGGTGGGATGGATGTGCCTGAGCGACCGCGTTCTCAAACGGCGGACGGGCCGAAGGGTTCCTCCTTTCTGTCTATGTGGCGGGAGTTGGAGTCCATCGGGCGGCATACCGGGTCCGGTGGGTACCGGCGGTTCGCCTGGACCGGGGCCGACGCCGACTGCCGGGCCTGGTTCCGGGCGCAGGCCGAGGCACGCGGGCTCGTTCTCGAACTGGACCGGAACGGGAACCAGTGGGCCTGGCTCGGCGACCCCTCGGCGGGGGACGCCGTCGTCACCGGGTCCCACCTCGACTCGGTGCCCGACGGCGGTGCCTTCGACGGGCCCCTCGGCGTCGTGTCCTCCTTCGCCGCGCTGGACGAACTGCGCGGCCGGAACGCGCGGTTCACCAAGCCCCTCGCCATCGTGAACTTCGGTGACGAGGAAGGCGCCCGCTTCGGGCTGGCCTGTGTGGGCTCGCGGCTCACGGCCGGGGAACTCACCGTCGAGCAGGCACACCGGCTCACCGACGCCGACGGGATCACCCTCCCGCAGGCCATGGAGGCGGCGGGCCACGACCCGGACGCCATCGGGGCGGACCCCGAACGCCTGGGCTGTATCGGCGCGTTCGTCGAGCTGCACGTCGAGCAGGGGCGCGTCCTCGAACTGACCGGCGACCGGGTCGGTGTCGCCAGCGCCATCTGGCCGCACGGGCGGTGGCGGTTCGACTTCCGGGGCGAGGCCAACCACGCGGGCACCACCCGCCTCGTGGACCGCCGCGACCCCATGCTGTCGTACGCGGAGACCGTGCTCGCGGCCCGCCGGGAGGCCCAGCTCGCGGGCGCCGTGGCCACCTTCGGCAAGATCTCGGTCGAGCCGAACGGCGTCAACGCCATCCCCTCCCTCGTACGCGGCTGGCTCGACTCCCGCGCCGCCGACCAGGCGACCCTCGACACGGTCGTCCACGGCGTCGAGAAGGCGGCCCGCGAGTACGCCGACGCGCACGGCATCCACCTCGATGTCGTCCGGGAGTCGTTCACCCCGGTCGTCGAGTTCGAGCACGCCCTGCGGGACGAGATCGCCGGCCTCCTGGGCGGGGAGACGGGCAGGGACCCCGCGGACTTGAGGGTTCCAGTCCTGGGAACCGGTGCGGGACACGACGCCGGAATCCTCTCCGGTTCGATTCCCACCGCCATGCTGTTCGTACGCAACCCCACCGGGGTCTCGCACTCGCCGGCCGAGTACGCCGCCGAGGACGACTGCGCGGCCGGGGTGACCGCACTCGCCGACGTACTGGAAGGGCTGGCCTGCAAGTGAGTGAGCCGCACGTGAGCGCGCGAGGCACGACGTACTGGCTGGAGCACGCCTGGCTCGACTCCTACGTGGAGCCGGGCGTGGCCCTCGACGTGGGCGCGGACGGCCGGATCGCCGCCGTCCGCACGGGCGTCGACAGTCCACCGCCCGGAGCGGAGATCCTGCGCGGCCTGACGCTCCCCGGCCTCGCCAACACCCACAGCCACGCCTTCCACCGGGCCCTGCGCGGCACCGTCCAGGTCGGCTCCGGGACCTTCTGGACCTGGCGCGAGATCATGTACTCCGTCGCGGACCGGCTCACCCCGGACACGTACCACGCGCTCGCCCGCGCGGTGTACGCGGAGATGGCCCTCGCCGGGGTCACGGCCGTGGGCGAGTTCCACTACGTGCACCACGCACCCGGCGGCACCCCCTACGCCGACCCGAACGCCATGGGTGAGGCGCTCGTCCAGGCCGCCGCCGACGCGGGCATCCGCATCACCCTCCTCGACACCGTCTACCTCGCCGCCGGCCTGGTCGACGCGCGCAGGGGACAGCCCCCGAACCGGCACCAGCTCCGCTTCTCCGACGGCACGGCGGAAGCCTGGGCAGCACGCTGTTCAGTTCTCAAGGACCGGGATCACGCGCGGATCGGGGCCGCCATCCACTCCGTACGGGCCGTGCCCGCGGGGCAGTTGGCGACGGTGGCGCGGTGGGCCGAGGAGCGGCGTTCGCCGCTCCATGTGCACCTGTCCGAGCAGACGGCGGAGAACGACGCCTGCCTGGCGGCCCACGGCCGTACGCCCGCGCAGCTGCTCGCCGACCACGGGGTGCTCGGCCCGCGCACCACGGGCGTGCACAACACCCACCTCACCGGCGAGGACATCTCGCTGCTCGGCCGCTCGGGGACCGGCACGTGCATGTGCCCGACCACCGAGCGCGACCTCGCCGACGGCATCGGACCGGCCGTCGCCCTCCAGCAGGCGGGTTCCCCGCTGTCCCTCGGCTCCGACAGCCACGCCGTCGTCGACCTGCTCGAAGAGGCACGCGCGATGGAGCTGAACGAGCGCCTGCGCAGCCGCACCCGGGGCCACTGGACCGCGGCGGCGCTCCTTCGCGCCGCCTCCGCGGACGGCCACGCGGCCCTCGGCTGGGCCGACGCGGGCACGCTCGAAGCGGGTGCGCTCGCCGACTTCACGACGGTCGCGCTCGACTCCGTCAGGACAGCGGGAACGCTGCCGCGGCTCGGGGCCGAGACAGCCGTATTCGCCGCGACAGCGGCGGACGTGCGGCACACCGTCGTGGGCGGCCGGCACGTCGTACGAGACGGGGCGCACGCCCTTGTCCCGGACGTGCCCCGCGCCCTCGCGGACGCCATCGAAGCGCTACGAGCCTGAACGTCGGCCCCGACCGGGCTCCCTTCGCCCCGACAGCCCCCGAGGACGCCATGAGCAGCACGACCGGCACCACCAGCGGCAGCAATACCGGCAGTACGACCCTCATCACCAACATCGCCAGTCTGGTCACCAACGACTCCTCTCTCGGTGACGGCTCCCCGCTCGGTCTGATCCAGGACGCGGCCGTCGTCATCGACGGCGACCGCATCGCGTGGACCGGTGACTCAAGAAAAGCACCCGCCACTGACAATCGGGTCGACGCCGGTGGCCGCGCGGTGATCCCCGGCTTCGTGGACTCCCACTCGCACCTCGTCTTCGCGGGCGACCGCACACAGGAGTTCAACGCCCGTATGTCCGGCCGGGCCTACAGCGCAGGCGGCATCCGGACGACCGTCGCCGCCACCCGCGCGGCGACGGACGCGGAACTGGAGCGGAACCTCACCCGTTACCTCGCCGAGGCCCTGTGCCAGGGCACGACCACGTTCGAGACGAAGTCCGGCTACGGGCTGACGGTCGAGGACGAGGCGCGGGCCCTGCGCATCGCGTCCGCGCACACCGACGAGGTCACCTACCTCGGCGCGCACATCGTCTCCCCGGACCACGCGGACGACCCCGCCGCGTACGTCGCGCTCGTCACCGGCGCGATGCTGGACGCGTGTGCCCCGTACGCGCGTTGGATCGACGTCTTCTGCGAGAAGGGCGCCTTCGACGGGGAACAGGCCCGCGCGATCCTCACGGCGGGCAGGGCGAAGGGGCTGCACCCGCGCATCCACGCCAACCAGCTCTCGTACGGCCCCGGGGTGCAACTGGCGGTCGAACTGGACGCGGCCAGCGCGGACCACTGCACGCACCTCACCGACGCGGACGTGGACGCCCTCGCGAACGGCGACACGGTGGCGACGCTGCTGCCCGGCGCGGAGTTCTCCACCCGGGCGGAGTGGCCGGACGCCCGGCGCCTCCTCGACGCGGGCGTCACGGTCGCCCTGTCGACGGACTGCAACCCGGGCTCGTCCTTCACGTCGTCCGTGCCGTTCTGCATCGCGCTCGCGGTACGGGACATGGGCATGACGCCGGACGAGGCGCTGTGGTCGGCCACGGCGGGCGGTGCGGCGGCGCTCCGCCGCACCGACATCGGCCGCGTGGTCCCGGGTGCGTACGCCGACCTGGCGTTCCTCGACGCCCCGAGCCACGTGCACCTGGCGTACCGGCCGGGAGTGCCGCTGGTGCGGGAGGTCTGGCGCCGGGGCGCGCGGGTGTGACCGACGCCGAGATCCTGTGCACCCCGGCCCGCGGGGCCCGGCGGGGCAGGATGTTCCGCCGATACATCATCCGCCGACACATCATCCGGCGGAACAAGAACGCCGCCTGACCCACGACCCGCGACCCGCGCCGCCGGCCCCTGTCCTAGGTCGTCAGGTCTGGGTCGTCAGGTCTGAGTCGGCAGGTCCGGTTCGTCAGGTCCGGGTCGGTGGCGCACTCATCGCTGCCGTCAGGAACGTGATCGCCCATCGCCGGGCCGCGTCGCCCGCCATCGGGGACGCGCAGCCGGGGGAGGGCTGCTGGTGTACCTCAAGGCGGTCGACGGCCGTCACGGCAAGGATCCCCCGCATCCGGAAGCGCAGTTCCTCGGGGGAAAGGCCGGGCAGTGCGCGCGTGAAGGCCGCGAGGTAGCGCTCGCGGACCGAGTCCTCGGCCGGGCCGGTCCAGCTGCGTGCCTCCTCGGCCGGGTCGCTGAGGACCGTCACGATCAGCCGGGACGTCCGGGCGCCGCCCTCGTCGCCGGCCGGCATCCCGTCGAACAGCGGCCCCGCGAACGCCTCCACCAGTTCGCTGACCTGTGGGTCGGGGGTCCGGGCGAGCAGACGGTCGAGTCCGGCGCACTGGGCGGCGTTGAGGGGCTCGATCACGCGGCGGGCGACTGCGGCCATCAGCTCCGCCTTCGAGCCGAAGTGGTAGCCGACGGCGGCCAGGTTCGCTCCGGCGCGTGTGGTGATCGCGCGGACCGAGGTGCCGCGGTATCCGTGCTCGGCGAAGAGGTACTCGGCCGCGTCGAGGATCTGGGTGCGGGTGTCTGGGGTGGCCACATGAGGGACTTTACATATGCTTGAATGAAACGAACGTATGATTCATATGGTCGTTTGAAAGAGTCGCTGGAAGAGGTCCGACGTGAAGTTGCTCGTGTACGGCGCCGGAGTGCTCGGCAGCCAGTTCGCCGCCCGTATGCATGAGGCGGGTCACGATGTCTCGCTCCTCGCCCGGGGCGGGCGCCTGACCGCCCTGCGCCGGCACGGAGTGCAGCTCGCCGAGGAAGACAGCCCGGCTGTCAGGCGGGTGCCGGTACCGGTGGTCGAGCGCCCGGACGGCGGGTACGACCTGATCACCGTCTTCGTACGCACCCACCAGGTGGACGCGGTGCTGGAGTCGCTCGCCGGCCTCGAAGGTGACGTGCTGTTCCTCCACAACTGGGCGGCCGGCGCGCAGCCGCTGGGCGCGGTGATCGGCCATGAGCGGGTGCTGCTCGGTTTCCCCGCGAACGGCGGCACGATGGACGGCGACGTGGTCCGCTACCGCAGGAGCAGCTTCGTCACCCGCCGGGTCGCGATGCCGATCGGTGAGCCCGACGGCCGTACCACCCCGCGACTGGAACGGATCGTGGAGACGTTCCGTACCGCCGGGATCAACGCCAGGGCCGAGCCGCGGATGGGCGCCTGGCTCAGGACGCACGCCGCGTTCGAGGTCCCGCTCGGGCAGGCGGTGTACGCGGCGGGCGGCCCGATGGCGCTGGCCGACGACCCGGACGCGGTCCGCGGCATGCTGCACCTCATGCGGCAGAACCTCGCCGCGATGGGGACGCCGCCGGTACCTCGCGCGTTCGCCGTGTTGCGGGCGCTGCCGCAAGGGCTTCTCGTGGCCGTGTTCCGGCGCTTCCTGAAGAGCCCGACGGCCGTGCACAGCGGACTCAGTGACCTCTCGCCCGCCATGGCGGCGGAACTCGCGCGGCTGTCCGAACAGCTCGGTGCCCCTGCGGGAGCCCGCTGAGCGACTGTCCGTGCGCACGGGCGGGCCGCGCCACTGTTCGGGACCGCTCGACGGCCTCCGCTCAGTGCAGGAACGGCGTCGAAGCGGGGCGGAAGACGGTCTCGGCGGCCCCGCTGCCGACGGAGCCGGCTGGTCCGACGGCAGCGGGACGACCGCACTTACGGCAGCTGGTCCAGGAACCAGGTGGAGAGTTCCTCGGTGACCAGGGTGTGCGTCTCGTTCTGCGAGGCGAATTTGACGGCGTGGAAGGGCGTCTCCTCCAGCTCCTCATCGCTGATCGGGGTGTAGAGATCGTCGTGGGTGGCCGGCTCCCGCAGGGCGACGGCGCTGACGGCCGGGACGAAGCAGTGCTCGCGGATCGGGTTGTCGACGCCGAAGCCCAGGGTCTCGTTCAACGCGTCGGCCAGGATGCCAAAGCCGTGAAGGGCCCCGCCGGGCGCGCCGTCGATGTCCGGCAGTCCGCTGGTGCGGATCTCACGGGTGGGGACGGTGACCACCCGCAGCTTGGCCACCAGCTGGTCGTCGCCCTCGGACTGGGTCCGCAGCTCGGTGCCGGTGACGGCCAGCCCCCTGCCGGTGACGGCTTCGGCCCCCGGAGCCACGCCGTTGCCGGCGCCGGTGTCCGGACCGTTGGCCAGGGCGATCAGCCGTGTCTGCCTCGACCTGGGCCAGTTGCCGACTTCCTCCAGCGCGCGCAGGAGCGAGAAGCGCAGCTCGCTGGTGGCGGGCTTGTCCTCCCAGCTCGCGATGTGCTGCCAGAGCAGTTCCTGGGCGGCCGGGCTGTTGATCTGGTCCGAGAAGCGGGGGTCGAGCTTCTTGGTGTAGTGCGCGAACGCCTGGAGGGCGAGGGGAATCCAGGCGCCGGTGTGCGGTGTGTCGTAGGAGTAGTAGAGCTGCGTCTGGTGCTCGATGCCGACCGTCTCCATTTTGGCGAGGGCGTAGCGAGCGACCAGACCGCCCATGCTGAAGCCGCCGACGGTCAGCGGGTGGTCGCCGACACGGCGGTCGATCGCCTCGATGACGGCGGCGATCACCGCCTCGGCGTTCTGCAGGATCGACGCGCTGCGCTCGTGGTAGCCGATGAGGACGACGTCGCGGCCCCGGCGGCGCAGTTCGCTCAGGAGCGGGTACGGGCCGTACTCCAGGTTCTCCCAGGTGAAGCCGAGGTCGCTGGGGCCGGTGCTGAAGCCGTCCGCCATCAGGACAGGGCGGGTGAGCCGGCCGTTGCCCTCGCCGTGGTAGACCCAGGCGGTGCCGTGGGGGAGGTCCCAGACGTCGTTGGGCGGGGGCGGGATGCGGTCGGTCGTGCGCGGACCGGGCGCCAGGACGATCGGGGGACCGGACCGGAAGGCTTCAGCGGCCTGCTCTTCGGTGGTGCTCAAGGCATTCCCTTCCTGAAGGTAGGGGCGGGGCCCCTCCTTACGGATCGAATGCCGGGTCGGGGGCTCTGCGGGGTCGCGTCCGTTCCCGGCAGGACAACGACAACACGGCCATCACTCTCCGCACTAGATCGATTACAGACAGTCATGATCTTTTGACGTGCAAGGGGATGGCCGCAGGTTGATCAGCAGTGGCCGCATTCCCTGCGCGAATGCGGCCACTTCCGGCCGGGGATGGCCGCAAGGGTGGGAAAAGGCCGATCGCGCAGTCGGCTGACCGCCCTTGCGCAGCCCGAGGCGGTTGGCTTGATCGCGCGCCGCTTGATCGCGCGCCGCGGAACGGGACTGTGTCGAGCTTGTCCGTTCGCATGGCCGGACTTCATCCCGCGCCATCCCGGCCCGCTTCGCGGAAAGGGTTCGGCGCTGGTTGGTCCATCGGCGATCGCCGATCGCGGACCGGATCGGCGGGCATGGGCGGCTCGACCCGGTTCCACATCGCATCAGTGATGACTAGTCGGACGGGCATGCCCGATCAACCGATGAGCGGATCAAAGGGACGCGCTCTAGAGGGCGGTAGGGGCCGCGCCCGCTTTCATTCCGCGTATCAGGTGGGCCAACGGGCCGGGGGAGATGGTGAGTTCGGTGCCGGGGCTTTCGCTCTCGCGGAGGTGGAGGGTTCCGGGAGAACTGGCGATCTCGACGCAGGTGTTGCCGTCGCCGCCGTCCGAGAAGGTGGACTTCTGCCAGCGCAGGATGTGGTTCATGGTGCGGGTCACATCTCCTTGGTCAGTTGGTGGATGAAGTCCCGCGATGCCACGGGGTCCAACGTCGCCTTCTCCACCTTACGGAAGAGTGTTCGAAGTTGAGCCAGCTGCGGTTCGGCGCTGATGAACGCGGTTCCAGTGGGGGCGTCCCGTAGGCCGGTGTCCAGCCGGGGAACCGGGCCACCCGTGTACATCATCGAGGCCCCGGCGCCGGCGAAACCGTCCTGGTCGGTCGGGATGATGCGGACGGTTACGTGACCCTGCTCGATTTCGTCGAGGATCTGCTGGAGTTGTACGCGGGACGCCTGGCGGTCGGCCACGCGGATGCGCAGGGCGAACTCGTGTATCAGCGTTTCGTACGGCGTGGGGTTGTCGCTCTCGATGACGGCGCGCCGTCTCATCCGGTGTTCCACCCGAGGAGTCAGCTTGCTCTTGGGCAGGCCGGGGACCATGTACGTGTAGACCGCGCGGGCGTAGTCGGCCGTCTGCAGGAGTCCCGGCACGTGGGTGATCACCACCTCACGGAGGAGCGTCGCGTGGTGTTCGACCTCGGCGACGTCTGCGAATACCGGAGGCAGTGCACCTCGGTACTCCTCCCACCAGCCACGCGTGCGGTCGGTCGCCATCGCGGTGAGGGCCTCGATCAACGCCTCGTCCGTGCAGGCGTAGTGGCCTGCGAGGCGTCGTACGCGCTCAGCGCTCACGCCTGCGACGCCGGACTCGATCTGGCTCATCTGGACCGCGTCGGCCCCGAGCAGCGTGGCGGCTTCCCGGGATTTCATGCCGGTCGCCTCGCGCAGTTTCCGCAGTTCAGCCCCTAGTCGCAGCCTGCGGGCCGTGAGGTGCCTCTTTGGTGGCAACCGGCGCCTCCTCGTCTCAACTGTGCGGTGGACGTACCTCGTTCGAGGGTCAGAATACGCCAGCCGCTTGCGCCTTCCTAATGTTAGGAAATACCGTCGGTGACGTCAGAGTCACGCTGCGGAAGCGCACCGCTCCGTCCTGCCATGACGGTTGCGGCCCTGCCACCGCCCTCGTTGACCACCCCGTACCCCACCCCTGGAGCTGACGCATGTCCGAAAACGGAACCGGCACCGAGAGCGAACCCTGGGAGTACTCCCTCTCCATCCCCAACGACCTCCGTGGCGTCACCATCTGCCGCCGCACCCTCCGCATGATCCTGACCATGCACGGGCTGATCCGACTCGTCGATGTCGCCGAACTCCTCGCGGCCGAGCTGGTCGCCAACGCCGTACTGCACACGAAGGAGCCCGCGACGCTCCGGGTCTGCTGGTCGGTCGGGGTTCTGCAGATCGGGGCGTGGGACGCGGACCCCGAACCGCCCGAGCCGCCGGGAGAGTTGGCGGGCCTCACGGACGCCGAGAGCGGCAGAGGTCTCGCCCTGGTCCGCGCGTGCTCCGACGCCTGGGGCTGGCAGCCGCTGTGCAGATACGGCAACCGAGGCAAGTACGTCTGGTGCGACCTGGCCGCCGTATAGCTCGTTGATCAAGTCCGACAGAAAGGAGAGCTCATGGTCGGCTCGTCACACGAGGCCCTGCACCGGATCTTCCAGAAGGACCCCGCGCTGCTGACCCGTACCCTGCAGAGCGTCTTACGCGTCCCATTCCCCGAGCCGCGCGAGTTCGCCGCGATGAACGTGGACCTCACCGAGATCGAACCGATCGAGCGGCGAGTGGACACTCTGCTGCGGGCGGAGACCGACGAGGGGGCCTACCTCCTGGTCGTCGAGTCACAGGGAAAGCCGGACGAGAGGAAACGCGGCAGCTGGCCGTACTACCTCAGCTATCTGTACGAGAAGTACCGCTGCGAGCCCGTGCTCATCGTCACCACCCAGAGCAGCGCCACAGCCCGCTGGGCGTCGCAGCCGATCCATCTCGGCGTGCGGGGATGCCCTTCGCTGACGGTACGTCCGTTCGTCCTGGGGCCGGACAACGTGCCGGTGATCACAGACGAACGGGAGGCCGCACGGGACGTACCCCTTGCGGTGCTGTCGGCGATGACACATGGCAAAGGCCCGCAGACCGCGCCCATACTGGAGTCCCTGGCAGCCGCCCTGCGGACCATCGACCCGGACAGCGCCGCGGTCTTCGTGCAATTCGTCGACTCATGCCTGGCAGACCCCCGGGCGCAGCAGATGTGGAGGGACCTGATGACGGCGATCCAGTACTTCTGGCGACACCCGCTTGCCGAGCAGGTGCGTGAAGAAGGGCGCGAAGAGGGGCGCGAGGAAGGGCGGGCGCAGGAGAGGGCGGAGAGTGTTCTGCGCACTCTTCAGTGGCGGGGCATCGTCGTGCCGGATGTCGTCCGTAAGCGTGTTCTCTCCTCCACCGACATGGACGAACTCGGCTCCTGGCTCGACCGTTCCTACCGGGTCGCCGACGCCGGAGAACTGTTCGGCGAGGGTTCCTGAAGCGTCGTACGGCCGCGCCCGCGCTGACGGTCGCGGAGTGACCTGGTCCGCGGCGCGGCCTGTGGGCAGAACGCGCGGGGCCGAGCCGGTCAGGTCGGCTCGGCCCCGCGCGTGTCGGGTCGCGACGAAGGTGTCGCTCCTCGGCGGCTACTCCTCGACGGTCAGACCCCTGCGCAGGCGCACCAGCGTCCGCGACAGCAGTCGCGACACGTGCATCTGCGAGATGCCCAGTTCCTCGCCGATCTCCGACTGGGTCAGATTGGCGACGAAGCGCAGCGACAGGATCTGCCGGTCGCGCTGCGGAAGTTCTGCGATCAGCGGCTTCAACGACTCCACGTACTCGATGCCTTCGAGCCCGTGGTCCTCGTAGCCGATCCGGTCCGCCAGCGCGCCCTCGGAGTCGTCCTCCTCGGGCTGGGCGTCCAGTGAGCTGGCCGTGTAGGCGTTGGACGCCGCCATGCCCTCGACGACCTCGTCGTTCGACAGTCCCAGACGCTCCGCCAGCTCTCCCACCGTCGGAGCGCGGTCCAGTTGCTGGGCGAGTTCGTCGCCCGCCTTGGCCAGGTCGAGGCGGAGCTCCTGCAGCCTTCGCGGTACGCGCACGGACCATGACGTGTCACGGAAGAAGCGCTTGATCTCGCCGACGATGGTCGGCATCGCGAAAGTGGGGAACTCGACGCCACGGCTGAGTTCGAAGCGGTCGATCGCCTTGATCAGGCCTATCGTGCCGACCTGGATGATGTCTTCCATCGGCTCACTGCGGGAGCGGAACCGGGAGGCGGCGAACTTGACCAGGGCGAGGTTGAGTTCGACCAGCGTGTTGCGGACGTACGAGTACTCGGAGGTGCCTTCCTCCAGCGACTCAAGCCGCCCGAAGAGAGTCTTGGAGAGCGCCCGTGCGTCCACCGGGCCCACCTCGGCAAAAGGGGGGATCTCCGGAAGCCCGGCGAGGCCGGCGTTCTCGTCGGCGGACTCTTCTTCCAGATCGTCCAGAGGGCGTGTCGACGTCGCCCTCTGGGCCTGCGATGCGTCGAGCCGGGGTGACATGATGTCCTCCATCGTTCTCGGCATATGGCTGCCGATGCCAATACGTGCACTGCGGTGTGCGGCGCCTCCAAAGCCGGCCGTGTCGAAAACTGTCTCTACTAGCCCTACCCGCTTTCGTGACCCTCTCGCAAGTGAGTTTTGCGGTGAAATGTCCGATTCTTGGCGGTTGTTCGGGTGTCAGAGTGTGCAGGGAAGGCGTAGGGTTCGAGTGCGTCAACGAACAACCACATCGGTCGGAAGAGAGAGACGGCATGGACCGCGGGACGGTCGGCAGCGCACAGTCGGGCCGGCTTCTGGTCGAGGTGCGAGAAGAGGGCACTAGTGCCGTCGTCACCCCGGCGGGTGAGCTGGATCACCATACGGCGGATCTTCTGCGCGAACCGGTCGAGGACTGCCTCGACCGCGGGTTCGTGCGTCTCGTCGTGGACTGTTCACGGTTGGAGTTCTGCGACTCCACCGGACTGAACGTCCTTCTCGGTGCTCGGCTGCGCGCCGAGGCCGCCGGCGGCGGGGTCCACCTGGCAGGAATGCTGCCGGTGGTGGCCCGGGTCTTCGAGATCACCGGGGCGGAGGCCGTCTTCACCGTGCACGACACGCTGGAAGCGGCATTGGACGACAAGAGCGGGGCAGGCGACTCCGCGGCGGACGGCTCCGCGGCGGCGGGCGGAGCCGGGGCCGCGGGGTCCGAGGGCGGTGCGGCCGACGGCCGTGCGTCCGGGGCCGACCGGCCCGCGGCCGATCGGGGTGACTAGTCGCCCCGAGGCGCTGTCCTGCGGCACAGTTGTGTCCAGGTCGCCTTCGACGTGATCAACGCGATATCGGAGTCTCGTCATCCGTACCGGACAAGTGGGTGTTCCGACGGTTCGGTCGGGCAGGAGACCTCCTGAATATGTCAACGGACGAACGGCAAGTGCGCGGCAGTCCCGGACCACTCCCGGAGCCCGAGTGTCCCGAGCTTTCCGAGTGCGCCGCACGTGCTGAATGTGCTGAGAACTGAGTCTTGAATCGTGAACTGGTGAATCGGTGAGGTGAAGCGCTGATGAGCACCACCCGGCCTTACTCGCCGGGCGACCGCGGCCCTGAATCGGGCGACGGCGGCGCTTCCGGGGCGTCTCCGGGCGGTACGCCCCCCGGGCGTCATGCCCGCCGGCTCGACTTCGACGGCGAGAGCGGAGTCGTCCCGCTCGCCCGTGATTTCGCCCGGCAGGCGCTGTACGAGTGGGGGTGGCTGCCCGCGGCCACCGCCGATCGGCGGGCCGCCGCGGAGGACGTGCTGCTGGTCGTGTCCGAACTCGTCACCAACGCCTGTCTGCACGCCGAGGGGCCGGACGAGCTCTGGATCTCCTGCGAGAACAAGGTGCTGCGGATCGAGGTCTCCGACCGCGGGGCCGGTCAGCCCGCGCCGCGGACGCCGCATCGGGCCGGGCGGCCCGGCGGGCACGGGATGTTCATCGTGCAGCGGCTGTGTCTGGACTGGGGTGTGATCCGGGCGGAGGGGGTCGCCGGGAAGACGGTCTGGGCGGAGTTGGGTGCCCCCGCGTAGCGCTCCGCTGTGGTGTGGCGTTGTCCTCTGTGAGGTGCGCTGACCGTTCGGTTCTCGGGTACGGGTCCGGTGGGGGCCGGTCGCGCAGTTCCCCGCGCCCCTGTCGGGGCGCCTCCCCCACCCACGGGCGCGGCCTCCCGCTCGCCCGTCGCTCGCCCCGTGCGCATTGGATCCTCATGGATCCGGTGCGCATTTTGTCTTCCCTCGGCAAGGGGCCGGGCGTACCTTGACGGCCGATCTGATGTTCCGTCAGGAACTGTGCCAGGAATGGTGTCAGGAACGCCTTCGGGAATGAGGGGACCGTGTCATACCGGACGTACCAGAAACGAACCGCAGTGCTCGCGTCCGCCGCGGCCCTGGCGGGCTCGGCGGTGCTGATGGCCGCCCCCGCAGCCCGGGCCGACGTGGTGGACGTCAACTACCAGTGCAAAACCCCTATCGGTGACAAGTCCGCCGTCTCGCCCATCGACATCAAGAGCGTCAAGAGCGGCAGCGGCTACCGGCTCACGATGACCTTCGAGAAAGGTGTCTCGTCCAGCCCCGTAGAGCTGGGCAAGGGCGCGATGAATCCGAGCGCGGTCATCAAGCTCGGCGGCGCCGACAGCGGGACCGTGGCGGTCAAGGGTCCCGCCAACCCCGACGCGATCCCCGCCAACACCCCCATCAAGATCACCGACTTGACCGGCACGTACACCCCGAAGGGCAGCGGCAAGGTCACCTTCACCGCGGGTGTGCTGACCATCAAGGCCCTCGGTACGACGACCACGTGCACGCCCGGCAACAGCCCGAAGCCCTCGCTGACCCTGACCGTCGCGGCGTCCGGCGGCGGCGGTTCCACGGGCGGCTCGGGCACCACCGGTTCCGCGCAGGACGCTCCGGCGGGCGGTGAGGATCTGCCGCAGACCGGCCCCGAGGACTCCGCGATCGCCCTCGGCACGCTCGGCGGCACGGTCCTGCTGGCAGGCGCGGCCGGCGTGCTGTGGCTGAGCCGGCGCCACCAGGCCCGCGGCTGAACCGCCCCGCACCAGCCCTTCTGCTTCCCCCTGGTTCGTACGGCGTGTACGGCCCGTACGAGGTCGGAGGCGGTCCGGGTGGGCCGGGGGCGCCGGACGGCCGCGTACGGAAGTCGAGTCGACGGGAGCGGTGATGTGAGCGGCACGGCTGAAGGGGTGTGTCGGTGGCGGGCGGCCGTCGTGGCGGTGGTCGGGGTGCTCGCGCTCGGGCTGTTCCCGGTGACCGGGGAGACCGCCTTCGCGGCTGAGAAACCGCAGGTGAAGCTCTCCAAGTCCCAGGCGGGGACGGGCGGTTCCCTCACGGTGAGCGGCAGCGGATGGCGGGCGAACGCCCTGCTGATGATGCTCATCTGCGGTCGGTCCTCGACCGACCGGGGCGTGATCGGCGGGACCAACTCCTGCGCCAACGCGGACGGACGGGCCGTCACCACCGACGCGAAGGGCCGGTTCAGCAAGAAACTGCCGGTCACCGAACCGCCCGTACCGTGCCCCTGCGTGGTCCATGTCGCGACGGTCACCGGCACGAAGGCGGAGGCCGACGCGCCCTTCCTGGTCGCGGGACACGAGGTCGAGCCGCTGCCCAAGGAGGACAGCGCCGGGCGGCTCTCGGTGCTCACCGACACCCGGCTCGACGGGTCGGACGGTCTGCTCACCTGGTTCGGGGCGCCGCCGGCCCGCAAACTCGTCCTCACCGTCGGCAACGTCGGTACCACCGCCGTGAAGAACCCGGTCTTCCAGGTCGGTACCTCGCACGGCGTGTTCGCCCCGCAGTGGGAGGAACACCAGTGGCGCGGCACCATCGGCCCCGGCAAGAAGGCACGGATCACCCTGCCGGTGGAACTGACCGCCGGTGCGCACGGCGACTACACGGTCTCCCTGAAGTTCGGCGGCAAGGTGCTCGCGGAGCAGCCGTGGGGCGTGGGCCGCCCCTGGGGGGTGACGCTCTTCTGGATCCTGGTCTGCGTCGTCGTACCGGCCGCGCTGTTCCGGACCGGGATGGCCGTGGTGGACCGGGTGCGGCCGAGCGGGCCCGGCGCGCGTGCCGGACGGTCCCGGAGCAGCGGGGGTGGCGGGGGTGGCAGGGGCGGACGGCGTGTGCGGCCCGGCCGTGGGGCGCACGGCGTGCGGCGCGGGGGGCTGCGGCTGCCCGACGTCACCCTGCGGATGCCGAAGCTGAATCCTTCGCCGGCCTCCAAGGGCTCCGGTGACAAGGGCTCAGGTGTCAACGGCTCCGGTGACACAGGCTCCGCGGACAAGGACTCCGGCGACCGGGAATCCGCCGGCGCCGACACAGCTACGCGTACGCGGGCCCGTACGCAGTCCGCTCTGCCCTGGTTCACCCCGGACACCGATCCCGGGGCCGCCTCCGAGGCCGATCCGCTCTCCGCACCGCACGAGAACACTCCGACGACCCCCACCAGGAAGGGAAACACGTGAGCACGCAACGGAGAGTCCGGCCCGGGCCGAGGAAGCCCGGAGGCGGCCGGAGAGCGAGTGCGGCCGGAGTCGCGATGATGCTCGGCGGTGCGGGAGTCCTGCTGGGTGTGGCGGCGGCGCCCGCCCAGGCCGCCGAGGTGTCCTACGCGACCGACTGCGTACCCCCTCCGGTCTCCGGGCTGCCGACGGTCAAGGGCACCACCGAGGTGGAGGTCAGCGCACCCGCCACGGCGAAGGTCGGTGACGAGGTCGAGGTGGTGTGGAAGTTCACGCAGGCCGCGTCCAGGAACCCCGACCTCATCGACCTGCCCGCCGACTCGGTGCAGCCGTCCGGCACTCTCAAGGCGGCCGGTGCGCAGACCGCGTCCGTCGCGATGCAGGGGCCGCGGGAGAACCCGGCGATACCCAAGGGCGGGGCGATGGTCCTGTCCGACATGAAGGGCAAGCTGAAACTGACGACGGTCGGCGAGGTGACGCTGACGCCGGACGCGTACGCCATCAACGTCATGTCCACGGACACCAAGTGCGCGCCGACGGAGACGGTGAAGCCCGCCGCGACGATCGACGTCAAGGCGGGGGAGGGCGATCCGCCTCCCGAGTCGCCCGATCCGACCAGCCCGACACCCACGCCGCCAGGGGGCACGACCGGTGGTACGGCCGGGGGCGGGACCGGGGGCGGTGACACGGGCGGCAGCACTGGCGGCGGTGGGGAACAGACCGACTTCACCGGCAAGGCGGTCGACATCGCCTACGCGTGCAAGACGCCGATCGGGGACAAGAACGCGACCTCGCCGGTGCAGATCAACGCCAAGAAGAACGGCGGGAGTTACGACCTCACCGTCCAGTTCAAGGGGTCCGTGATGGACAGCCCCGCCGACATCCCGGCCGACTCGGTCAAGCCGTCGATGGAGGTCGTGCTGGGCGGCGCCGACAAGGGCACGGTCGCGGTCGAGGGGCCGACGAACGCCGAGCCCATCAAGTCCGGGGACCCCATGGTGATCTCCGACATGACCGGCACGTACAAGCCGGGCGCGGACGGGGAGTCGACGTTGTCGCCGGGCGTGCTGACGGTGCAGGCGCTCGGGACGACGACCACGTGTACGCCGACGAAGTCCGCGGTGTCCTTGACGCTGGACACGGCTGCCCAGCCGGGGGGTGCGGCCGGGGGGAGTGGCTCCGCCGGTGGTAGCGCCTCCGGGGCCGGGGGGAGCGGCTCCGCGGGGAGTGGCTCTGCCGGGGGTGGGCTCGCGGACACCGGTGGTGATGGCGGTGGGACGTTGCGGGCGCTCGGGCTTGTCGCCGGGACGGCGGTGCTGCTGGGTGGGGCCGTGTTCACCTTTGTGCCCCGTGGGCGGCGGGGGTGAGCCGCGTGGGTCGTCTGCGGGTCCGCTGTGGCCGGTCGCGCAGTTCCCCGCGCCCCTAAAGGATTTGCGCCGTTCCCCGCGCCCCTAAATACCCAGGGGCGCGGGGGAGCGGCTAGTTGACGGTGCCCATCAAGGACTTGACCTTGTTGCGGTACATGAAGATCGCCGCGCCCGCGACCACCGCGAGGGCGGCCTCCAGGGCCACGATGCCCATGCCGTTCAGGTCGACGCCCGCGATGGAGAGCAGGGCGGTCGTGGCGTCACCGGCGGTGACGGCCAGGAACCAGACGCCCATCATCTGCGAGGCGTACTTCGCGGGGGCCATCTTCGTGGTGACGGAGAGGCCGACCGGGGAGACGGCCAGTTCGCCGACGGTCTGTACGAAGTAGATGGCGACCAGCCACATCGCGGCGGCCTTGTGACCGCCCTCGGCGATCGACAGCGGGGCCAGGAAGAGGAAGAACGAGGCACCGACCAGGACCAGACCCGACGCGAACTTCACGATCGTGCTCGGCTCCCGGCCGGCCCGGTTCAGCGCCAGCCACGCCCAGGCGAAGACCGGGGCGAGCGCCATGATCATGACCGGGTTGACCGACTGGTACCAGGAGACCGGGAACGTCCAGCCGAAGACGCTGTTCTCGGCCGACGACTCGGCGAAGATCGACAGCGTGGAGCCGCCCTGGTCGTAGATCATCCAGAAGACGGCCGCGGCGACGAAGAACCAGATGTACGCCGACATCCTCGACTGCTCGACCCGGTCCAGCGACTTGTCGCGCTTGATCCTGGCGATCACCCAGACGGGGATGATCAGGCCGATGAGCGCGAGCGGGACCATGATCCAGTTCAGCGTGTAGTGGCCGGAGAAGCCGACGACGGCGTAGAAGACCGCGGCGACGGCCAGCCACAGCAGACCCTTGCGCAGGGTCGAGGCCTTCTCCTCGGCGGACATCGGCGTCGGGACGACGTCGGAACGCGCGTCGAGGTGGCGGCGGCCCATCAGGAACTGCGCCAGGCCCAGCGCCATGCCGAGCGCGGCGAGCGCGAAGCCCAGGTGCCAGTTCACCTTCTCGCCGATGGTGCCGATCACCAGTGGGGCGGCGAAGGCGCCCAGGTTGATGCCGATGTAGAAGACGGTGAAACCGCCGTCGCGGCGCGGGTCGTCCGGGCCCTTGTAGAGGTGGCCGACCATCGTCGAGATGTTGGCCTTCAGCAGACCTGAGCCGATCGCGACCAGGCCGAGGCCCGCGAAGAAGGTGCCGGACGAGGGCAGCGCCAGCGTCAGGTGGCCCAGCATGATGACCAGTCCCGCGACGGCGACGGTCTTGCGGGGGCCGAGCACCCGGTCCGCGAACCAGCCGCCGGGGAGGGCGAGCAGGTACACGAGCGACAGGTAGACCGAGTAGATCGCGGTCGCGGTGCTCGCGCTCAGGTGCAGGCCGCCGGGGGCGACCAGGTAGAGCGGGAGAAGTGCCCTCATGCCGTAGTAGGAGAACCTCTCCCACATCTCGGTCATGAAGAGTGTGGCCAGTCCGCGGGGGTGGCCGAAGAAGGTCTTCTCGTATCCGGAACCGGGGGTGCCCGGAGAGGCCGAGTCCTTCGTCAGGCTGGACGCCATGGTCGTTCCTTGCTGGTCGGGACGCGCCGCCGAGGCGGACACCGCCGGAGCGGAGGCCGCTGTGAGCGGAATGGGGTTGCGCGCCCGGTGGGGGAGGCGGCCGGCACCGGCGGGTCGGCCGTCCCGCCCCACGCCCACGGGGAGTCCGCTCCGTCCTCGGTCGGCGAGGTCGGAGCGGTGGACGACGACCACCGGGATCCACGCCCGTCGCGCGTTCTCGCGCGCCGGGCCCGGCCACAGGT
Source organism: Streptomyces sp. NPDC017991 (assembly GCF_044328075.1). Classification (NCBI taxonomy): domain Bacteria; kingdom Bacillati; phylum Actinomycetota; class Actinomycetes; order Kitasatosporales; family Streptomycetaceae; genus Streptomyces; species Streptomyces sp. NPDC017991. The sequence goes on from NZ_JBIRGP010000003.1 coordinate 206,752, forward strand.
CATTCCTTTCAAGGCTGGTAGACACCAGCCCGCACACAAAAGAGACCTTCAGCGTGAAGCTTCCGCCAAAGGTCCCTGTGTGGTGCTACAGGCGTCTGGTCACCATAAGGCCCTACGCCACATCAATGCCGCATATGGCATGACTTGAGAGATGGATCACAGGTGTGGATGGAACCATGCGCCTGAATCGAAGGCCGTTCACAGATTTACATCCTGAACCCCAGGGTCGCCTGGTCCGGAGGGGTCCGGAGCAACACAGATGTCGATCACCCTCACTGCGCCGCTCCGTAGCGGACTACCATCAGTTCATGACCCGAGTACTGCTCGCCGAGGACGACGCGTCCATCTCGGAACCCCTGGCTCGCGCCCTGCGCCGCGAGGGGTACGAGGTTGAGGTACGCGAGGACGGACCCACCGCGCTCGACGCGGGCATCCAGGGCGGTATCGATCTGGTCGTGCTCGACCTCGGGCTGCCCGGTATGGACGGACTGGAAGTGGCCAGGCGGCTGCGCGCCGAGGGGATGACCGTGCCGGTCCTCATCCTGACCGCGCGCGCCGACGAGGTGGACACCGTCGTGGGCCTGGACGCGGGCGCCGACGACTACGTGACCAAGCCCTTCCGGCTCGCCGAACTGCTGGCCCGGGTACGGGCCCTGCTGCGGCGCGGCGCGGCCGAACCCCAGCAGCCGCCCGCCACGCACGGGGTGCGCATCGACGTCGAGTCGCACCGGGCGTGGATGGGCGACGAGGAGCTGCAGCTGACGGCCAAGGAGTTCGACCTGCTCCGGGTGCTCGTCAGGGACGCCGGCCGGGTCGTCACGCGCGACCAGCTGATGCGCGAGGTCTGGGACACCACGTGGTGGTCGTCCACCAAGACGCTCGACATGCACATTTCCTGGCTGCGGAAGAAGCTGGGGGACGACGCGGCGAATCCGCGGTACATCGCGACGGTACGGGGAGTGGGCTTCCGCTTCGAGAAGAGTTAGCCGGTCCGCTCCGCTGAGGTTTTGCCGGGGCGCCTTTCGCCGGGGTGCCTCGTTCGGGAGGCGGGGCGGCTGCGGGCCGGTGGGGGCTTGTCGCGCAGTTCCCCGCGCCCCTGGAGGGGCGTCCCCAGGCGCCCGGGGCCACACTGGTTCGTCTAGTCGTCTGCCCGGAGGGACCTGTGCGTCGCCGTCTCATCAACTCCACGCTGGCCGTCGTGCTGGTGGTGATCGCCGTGTTCGGGGTCTCGCTCGTCATCGTCGAGACCCGCACGATCAGCAACAGCGCCCAGGAACGGGTGGACTCCGAGGCGGTACGGCTGGTCAGCATCGTCGACAGCCGCATCCTCGGCGACGAGCAGGTCAACGCCCGGGTCCTCAAGGACCAGGTCACGGGCGACCGGTACGCGCGCATCGAGATCCCGGGCCGCGACACCATCCACATCGGCACGGCGCCCACCGGTGACGTCATCACCTCCACCCGCAAGGGTGAGGAGGGCGAGACCGTCACGGTGGAGGAGGCGCGCTCGGCGGTCACCCGTGAGGTCGGCCGGACGCTGCTGATCATCGCCGCGGTGGCCCTGCTCGCGGTGATCGCCGCCGTCCTCCTCGCGGTGCGCCAGGCCAACCGGCTCACCTCCCCGCTGACCGACCTCGCGGAGACCGCGGAACGGCTCGGATCGGGGGACCCGCGCCCGCGCCACAAGCGGTACGGGGTGCCGGAGCTGGACCGGGTCGCCGATGTGCTGGACGGCTCGGCCGAGCGCATCGCCCGCATGCTGACGGCCGAGCGGCGCCTCGCGGCCGACGCCTCCCACCAGCTGCGTACGCCGCTGACAGCGCTGTCCATGCGGCTGGAGGAGATCACCCTCACCGACGACCCGAGCACGGTCAAGGAGGAGGCGACCATCGCGCTGGCGCAGGTCGAGCGCCTCACCGACGTGGTGGAGCGGCTGCTGACGAACGCCCGCGACCCGCGTACCGGCTCCGCCGTCACGTTCGACCTCGACGAGGTCATCAAGCAGCAGCTCGCCGAGTGGCGCCCGGCCTACCGCAACGCGGGCCGCGCGATCGTCAGCTCGGGCAAGCACCATCTGCAGGCCGTCGGGACGCCGGGGGCCGTGGCCCAGGTCCTGGCCGCGCTGATCGAGAACTCGCTGATGCACGGCGGTGGCACGGTCGCGCTGCGTACGCGGGTCACCGGCAACCAGGCCGTGATCGAGGTCACCGACGAGGGGGCGGGGGTGCCGGCCGACCTGGGTGCGCGGATCTTCGAGCGGGCCATCAGCGGGCGCAACTCCACCGGGATCGGGCTCGCTGTGGCGCGTGACCTCGCGGAGGCGGACGGGGGGCGGCTGGAGATGCTGCAGGCTCAGCCGCCCGTGTTCGGGTTGTTCCTGTCGCGTACGCCGTTGAAGCGGCGGGAAGGTGACGAACCCACCGTGCGCTAGTGCGTGGCGCGCCGCTGGGGTGGCGTTGGGAATGTCTGCGGCGCCGTCGGGGCTGGTCGCGCCGTTCCCCGCGCCCCTAGAGGCTCAAAGCCAAGGATTGCGCCGTTCCCCGCGCCCCTGAAAGGCCCCGTGCCGCTCGTGGGGGTCAGCGGACTTGTTGGACCTGGCGGGTGTTCTGGGGTGGGAGGTCCTCGTCCAGGTAGGGGGACCGGTTCTCCAGGAACGATTCCGCGTCGGTCACCGGGTCGTGGGCCGGGGCGACCCGGAAGACCCACGTGCGGTAGGACCAGAAGCGGAAGAGGGTCGCGATGCCGATGCCGACGAACTTGAAGACGTTGCTGGCCAGCGGGCTGTCGAAGCCCAGTCCGTACGTCGCGGCGAAGAGGAAACCGTTCTCGATCACCAGGCCGATCGCGCTGAACAGCATGAACAGCGTCAGTTCCTTGGTACGGCCACTCTTGTCGCGATCGCGGTACGTGAAGTAGCGGAAACCGATGTAGTTCGAGACGATGGCGACGACCGTGGCGATCACACTGGCCCGGACCACCTGGAGATCGGTGGTACTGCGCACCAGGTTGAAGGTGATCAGGTTGACGAGGAGACCCGCTCCGCCGACCGCGCCGAACTTGGCGATCTCCCTGGTCAGGCGCTCGATCCGAAGGCGAACAGCGCTGGCCTGCCTGGCATGAGCCCCGCGTTTACCAGCTGTGCCCATGGTGTCGCCCAGCCCCCGTCTCGTCGGATACGTCATTTTCGTCAACCTTCGTCGACTCAGCCATGCTAACCAGCGGTTCCCCGCGCTGCCCGGCCCGGACTCGAAGATGTGGCCGGGATGTGATGAACCCGCACAATGTCCGATGATCGTGCGGGCGACAGGAGTGGCTCGAAACGGCCGATACCCTGGGGGTGTGACGTTCCCGGTAGTCGGCATGGTCGGCGGCGGTCAGCTCGCTCGTATGACGCACGAGGCTGGCATCCCGCTCGGCATCAGGTTCAAGCTCCTCAGTGACACCCCCCAGGACTCTGCGGCGCAGGTGGTCAGCGAGGTCGTCGTCGGCGACTCTCGCGACCTCGGCACGTTGCGGGCCTTCGCGCGGGGCTGCGACGTGATCACTTTCGATCACGAACACGTACCCACCGAGCATCTGCGGGCACTGGAGGCGGACGGCATCCCCGTGCGCCCCGGCCCCGACGCGCTCGTGCACGCCCAGGACAAGGGCGTGATGCGCGCGAAGCTCGTCGGGATCGGGGTGCCGTGCCCACGGCACCGGATCGTGAGCGATCCCGCCGACGTGGTGGCCTTCGCGGCGGAGGGGCTCCCCGAAGGGGCCGAGGGGGACGGTTTCCCCGTCGTCCTCAAGACCGTCCGCGGCGGCTACGACGGCAAGGGCGTGTGGATCGTCCGGTCCGCGGCCGACGCCGAGGACCCCTTCCGGGCCGGCGTCCCGGTCCTCGCGGAGGAGAAGGTCGACTTCGTACGCGAGCTGGCCGCCAACGTCGTACGGTCGCCGCACGGCCAGGCCGTGGCGTACCCGGTGGTCGAGTCCCAGCAGGTCGACGGGGTCTGCGACACGGTGATCGCGCCCGCGCCCGGCATCTCCGAGGAACTGGCGCTCCGGGCGGAGGAACTGGCCCTGCGCATCGCGAAGGAACTCGGCGTCGTCGGCCACCTCGCCGTCGAACTGTTCGAGACCCGTGGACCCGACGGGAAGAACGACATCCTCGTCAACGAACTGGCCATGCGCCCGCACAACTCCGGCCACTGGACCCAGGACGGCGCGATCACCTCCCAGTTCGCCAACCACGTCCGCGCGGTCCTGGACCTGCCCCTGGGCGACCCGCGCCCGCGCGCGAAGTGGACGGTCATGGTGAACGTCCTGGGGGGCGACTACCCCGACATGTACTCCGCGTACCTGCACTGCATGGCACGCGACCCCCAGCTCAAGATCCACATGTACGGAAAGGACGTGAAGCCCGGCCGCAAGGTGGGCCACGTCAACACCTACGGCGACGACCTCGACGACGTGCTGGAGCGCGCCCGTCACGCAGCCGGCTACCTCAGAGGAACGATCACCGAATGAGCCCTGTCGTAGGCATTGTCATGGGGTCCGACTCCGACTGGCCCGTCATGGAGGCCGCCGCGAAGGCCCTCGACGAGTTCGAGATCGCGTACGAGGTCGACGTGGTCTCCGCCCACCGGATGCCGCGCGAGATGATCACGTACGGCGAGGAGGCCGCCGGGCGTGGCCTGAAGGCGATCATCGCGGGCGCGGGCGGCGCGGCCCATCTGCCCGGCATGCTCGCCTCGGTCAGCCCGCTGCCCGTGATCGGCGTACCGGTCCCGCTGAAGTACCTCGACGGCATGGACTCGCTGCTGTCGATCGTCCAGATGCCGGCCGGTGTCCCGGTCGCCACGGTCTCGGTGGGCGGCGCGCGCAACGCGGGCCTGCTCGCCGCCCGCATCCTGGCCACGCACGACGAGGAACTCCTCGCCAGGATGCGTGACTTCCAGCAGGAGCTGAACGACCAGGCCACGGAGAAGGGCAAACGGCTGCGCTCCAAGGTGGAGAGCGGCGCGGGTACGGGCAGCGGCTTCGGCTTCGGGAAGTGACGGACGTGACCACCATGAGTTCTCTGGAAGAAGCCCGCGCGTTCCTCGCCGACTTTCCCGTGGTCGACGGGCACAACGACCTTCCCTGGGCGCTGCGCGAGCAGGTCCGCTACGACCTCGGTGCCCGCGACATCGCCGCCGACCAGAGCGCCCACCTGCACACCGACCTGGCGCGGCTGCGCGCGGGCGGCGTCGGCGCGCAGTACTGGTCGGTGTACGTGCGCTCGGACCTGCCCGGCGCGGTCACGGCGACCCTCGAACAGATCGACTGCGTACGGCAGCTGATCGAGCGCCACCCGGCGGACCTGCGGAGTGCCCTGACCGCCGCCGACATGGAGGCGGCGCGCGCCGAGGGCCGGATCGCCTCGCTGATGGGCGCCGAGGGCGGCCACTCGATCGACAACTCCCTCGCCACGCTGCGCGGCCTGTTCGAGCTGGGGGTCCGCTACATGACCCTCACCCACAACGACAACATCGCGTGGGCGGACTCGGCGACCGACGAGCCGGTGGTCGACGGCCTGTCGCCGTTCGGCCACGAGGTCGTACGCGAGATGAACCGCCTGGGCATGCTGGTGGACCTCTCCCACGTGGCCGCCACGACCATGCGGGACGCGCTGGACACGTCCACCGCGCCGGTGATCTTCTCGCACTCGTCCTCGCGCGCGATCTGCGACCACCCGCGCAACATCCCGGACGACGTGCTGGAGCGGCTGCCCGCCAACGGCGGTGTGGCGATGGTGACGTTCGTGCCGAAGTTCGTCCTCCAGGCCGCCGTCGACTGGACGGTCGCCGCCGACGAGAACATGCGCGAGCACGGCTTCCACCACCTCGACACGACGGCCGACGGGATGAAGGTCCACCACGCCTTCGAGGAGTCCCGCCCCCGGCCCGTCGCGACCGTTTCGACGGTCGCCGACCACCTCGACCACATGCGCGAGGTGGCGGGCGTCGATCACCTCGGCATCGGCGGCGACTACGACGGCACGCCCTTCACCCCCGAGGGCCTCGGCGACGTCTCCGGTTACCCGAACCTCATCGCGGAGCTGCTGGACCGCGGCTGGTCGAAGACCGACCTCGCCAAGCTGACCTGGCAGAACTCGGTACGGGTCCTGGCCGCGGCGGAGGACGTGGCCCGCGACGAACAGTCCCGCAGGGGCCCGTCGAACGCGACCCTGGAGCAGCTGGACGGTTAGTCGTCCTTCGCGACCGTCTCAGCCGTCGAGCGTGGCGGGGTGCCCCAGGAGCATGGCCGGGGCGCCCTGCACGCGCGTCAGGAACACGGTCGCGGAGTGCGGCCCCTGCGGCTTCACCTTGCGCCGCAACTCCTCCGGCTCGACCGCCGACCCGCGCTTCTTCACGGTCAGGATGCCCACCTCGCGCTGCCGCAACAGCGCCTTGAGCTTCTTGACGCCGAAGGGGAGCTGGTCGGTGATCTCGTAGGCGGTGGCGTACGGCGTGGCCGTCGCGGAGTCCGCGGTGACGTAGGCGATGGTCTCGTCGACCAGCCCTCCGCCGTCCAGGCCGGCGGCCACCTCGGCGACCAGATGCGCGCGGATGACGGCGCCGTCGGGCTCGTACAGGAAACGTCCCACGGGCCGCACCGCGGGATCGGGCAGTCCGCGGCCGAGGAGGGTGCGCGTGCCGGGCAGCAGGGTCGCGCGGACCGAGCCCGCCTCCCCGGTGCCGAACCACAGCACGGCCTCCTTCACGTCCCCGGCGTCCGAGATCCACTCCGCTCCGGCCTCGGCGGGGACGGCTTCGTGCGGAATGCCGGGGGCGACCTTCAGCGCGGCGACAGGCGCCGCGCGGGCTGCCCGGATCGCCCACGACAGCGGCGGTGAGTAGGCCTCGGGGTCGAAGATCCGGCCGCGCCCGCCCCGGCGCCCCGGATCCACGAACACGGCGTCGTACCCGGCGGTGTCGACGTCGGTGACATCGGCCTCGCGCACCTCGATCAGCTCCGCCAGCCCGAGCGCCTCGGCGTTCGCGCGGGCCACGGCGGCGGTCAGCGGGTCCCGGTCGACCGCGAGGACCCGGATCCCGGCGCGGGCGAGCGCGATCGCGTCACCGCCGATGCCGCAGCACAGGTCGGCCACGGACCGCACCCCGAGTTCCCCGAAGCGCGCGGCACGGTACGCGGCGACGCTCGCCCGGGTCGACTGCTCGACCCCGTTCGGCGTGAAGAACATCTCCGCCGCGTCCGCCGCACCGAACTTCGCGACGGCCCGCTGCCGCAGCCGCGCCTGCCCTAGCGCGGCCGACACGAGCCCGACGGAATGCCCGCGTCGCAGCCGTGTCGCCACGGCCAGCTCCTGGGCCGGTTCGGTACCGCGTACCTCGTCGAGAAGGGCACGCCCCTCGGATGTGCGCAGAGCGGCGAAGGAGGCGAGCGGGGAGTCCGGCGGATCGAGGTCGTTCACCGCCCCATTGTGGGCCAGTCGGTGGACGGCACGCGCGCGACGGCGGTGTCGGGCCGGGGAAGGGCTCTTGACCTGGGAGTATCCGGCCCCATGCGACTTGTACGACAATCCCACATTGGCGTTTCAAACCGGGATCAGGTGGGCGCCCCAAAAGGGGCGCGGGGAACTGCGCGACCAGCCCCCACCGGCCCGCGGCCGACCGCCCACCCGTCCCGAGCGGCGGCCCGCACGGCCCTGACCCTGCTGGCAGCCACCGCGCTGGCGACGGGCTGCATGGGTCCGGCCCCCAAGGACATCAAGCCGGCCGCAGGCCAACAGGCAGCCGCCGAACTCCGCCAGGAGCAACGCGCCCACGCCGCCGCGGTGAGGAGATGGGGCCTGGCCAAGGCCCCCCTGCCCGCACCGCCCGCCCCGGCGAAGAAGCCGCACATCACCACCCGTGACGGCTTCGAGGTGGACGACCACGACGGACTGCCGCCCGTCTTCACGACGATCCCCACCAAGGACAAGGTCGTCTTCCTCACCATCGACGACGGCGCCGAGAAGGACCCGGCGTTCCTGCGGATGATGAGCGAGCTGAAGATCCCGTACACCGCGTTCCTCAGTGACTACCTGGTCAAGGAGGACTACGGATACTTCAAGAAGATGCAGGCCGGCGGGGCGGCCCTGAACAACCACACCCTCCACCACCGCTACATGCCGGGCCTGTCGTACGCCGCGCAGAAGCGTGAGATCTGCGGGATGCAGGACGTGATCGAGAAGCGGTACGGGAAGCGCCCGACGCTCTTCCGCCCGCCTTTCGGCAACTACAACGAGGACACCCTGCGGGCCGCCAGGGCCTGCGGCATCAAGGCGGCCCCCCTCTGGAACGAGGAGGTCTTCGTCGACCACTGGGAGTACCGGGAGTGGGACCGCGACCTGCGCCCCGGAGACATCGTTCTCAGCCATTTCCGCGGCAAGGAGGACTGGGAGGGCACGATGCCCGACATGGTCCGCCGCTTCCTGAAGCTGATCACCGACAAGGGGTACGCGGTGGCGCGCCTGGAGGACTACCTGTGAGGCGCCGGGGGGCCACCGCCGCACTGCTGGCAGGCGCGCTCTGCCTCACCGGCTGCGCCCAGTCCGTCGACCCCATCGAGCGGCTGGGCAAGAAGGCCGCGCAGAAGGTACGCACACACGGGCCCCCGGTGGACGCGTACCGCCGCTGGGGCCTGAGCGCCCCGCTCGCCGCGGCGCCGGACCCGGCCGCCCGGCGGCCCGCCTTACGGGCCGCGGGGCCCGGCCTGCCGCCCGTGGTGGACCGTGTCCCGACCCGCGACAAGGTCGTCTTCCTGACCTTCGACGACGGCGCGGAGAAGGATCCGCGGTTCGTCGACATGGTCCGGGAACTGCGGCTGCCGGTCAGCGTGTTCCTCACCGACAGCGTCGTCGGGCCGGGGTACGCCCACTTCGGGCGGCTGCGCGCGGTCGGTGCGAGTGTGCAGAACCACACGCTCGATCATCCGTATCTGCCGGGGCTGCCGTACGAGGGGCAGCGGGCCGAGATCTGCGGTCAGCAGGAGAAGCTGAAGCAGCGGTTCGGGATCCGGCCTCGGCTGTTCCGGCCGCCGTACGGCGACTACGACGGCGACACGCTGCGGGCGGCGGGGGATTGCGGGATCGCTGCGGTGGTTCTTTGGCGGGACCCTGGGCGGTTGCGGGCCGGTGACATTCTTCATTGTCCGGAGGGGGTGGGGGCGGGGGAGGGGGGTGGGAGTGGTGCGTTGACGGGTGCGGCTGTCGGGATGCTGCGGCGGATCCAGGAGCAGGGGTTCGCTGTGGCGCGGCTGGAGGATTACCTGTAGGGGGTGCAGGAGGGTTTTTCCGCCCCCGCCGCCCCTACCCTTCCCGTCACTGCATGGGGGCTTCGCCCCCTCGCCCCCGTTTGCGCAGTTCCCCGCGCCCCTGAGGGGCTGGGGCAGGAGCAAGGTGGCAAGGGGGCCGGGGGTCTGAAAGGCCGGGCGCAGCCCGGCTTTCAGGGGCGCGGGGAACTGCGCGGCCCGCCCCCACCGGGCCGCAGGCGACAGCGCTTCAGCCCGTCCGGCGCTTGAGGACAACGGGGGACGAGGGGCGCGGCAATCAGGGGCGTACACCCCCGTTCCGAGCCGCCGAGATGCCGCCAACCGCCGGAGGCAACTGGCACTCCGCTTGACCGAGTGCTAATCGCAGTCATAGTCTCGGCTCTGGCACTCACCGCAGGAGAGTGCCAATAGCGACGGGCAGGTCCGGCACCCGCGACGACGGATCCACCTGGTCGCCACCTCAGACAGTTAACCCCGTGAGATCTCCGAAGGGGGAGGTCGGATCGTGACGACCACCAGCTCCAAGGTTGCCATCAAGCCGCTTGAGGACCGCATTGTGGTCCAGCCGCTCGAAGCCGAGCAGACCACGGCCTCTGGCCTGGTCATTCCGGACACCGCGAAGGAGAAGCCCCAGGAGGGCGTCGTCCTGGCCGTCGGTCCGGGCCGCTTCGAGAACGGCGAGCGTCTTCCGCTCGACGTGAAGACCGGCGACATCGTGCTGTACAGCAAGTACGGCGGCACCGAAGTGAAGTACAACGGCGAGGAGTACCTCGTCCTCTCGGCCCGCGACGTACTCGCGATCATCGAGAAGTAATTCACCCAGGTTTGCTTTGAACTGCGCCCCTGGCCCCAGCGAGTACTGAACGCGAGTACTAAGAAGCCGGGTGCTGGGGGCGCTGTTCGTTTTTTCGAGAGGACTGAATCAGCTCCATGGCGAAGATCCTGAAGTTCGACGAGGACGCCCGTCGCGCCCTTGAGCGCGGCGTCAACAAGCTTGCCGACACCGTGAAGGTGACGATCGGCCCCAAGGGCCGCAACGTCGTCATCGACAAGAAGTTCGGCGCCCCCACCATCACCAACGACGGCGTCACCATCGCCCGCGAGGTCGAGCTCGACGACCCGTACGAGAACCTCGGCGCCCAGCTGGTGAAGGAGGTGGCGACCAAGACCAACGACATCGCGGGTGACGGTACGACCACCGCCACCGTGCTGGCCCAGGCGCTCGTACGCGAGGGCCTGAAGAACGTCGCCGCCGGCGCGTCCCCCGCCCTCCTGAAGAAGGGCATCGACGCGGCCGTCGCCGCGGTCTCCGAGGAGCTCCTCGCGACCGCGCGCCCGATCGAGGAGAAGTCCGACATCGCGGCCGTCGCCGGTCTGTCCGCCCAGGACAGCCAGGTCGGCGAGCTCATCGCCGAGGCGATGGACAAGGTCGGCAAGGACGGTGTCATCACCGTCGAGGAGTCCAACACCTTCGGTCTTGAGCTTGAGTTCACCGAGGGCATGGCCTTCGACAAGGGCTACCTGTCCCCGTACATGGTGTCCGACCAGGAGCGTATGGAGGCCGTCCTCGACGACCCGTACATCCTGATCCACCAGGGCAAGGTCTCCTCCATCCAGGACCTGCTGCCCCTCCTTGAGAAGGTCATCCAGACCAACGCGTCGAAGCCGCTGCTGATCATCGCCGAGGACGTCGAGGGCGAAGCCCTGTCGACCCTGGTCGTGAACAAGATCCGCGGCACCTTCAACGCGGTGGCCGTCAAGGCCCCCGGCTTCGGCGACCGCCGCAAGGCCATGCTCGGTGACATCGCCACGCTCACCGGCGCCACGGTCATCGCCGAGGAGGTCGGCCTCAAGCTCGACCAGGTCGGCCTGGACGTGCTGGGCACCGCCCGCCGCGTGACCGTCACCAAGGACGACACGACCATCGTCGACGGCGGCGGCAACAGCGCCGACGTGGCCGGCCGTGTCAACCAGATCAAGGCCGAGATCGAGTCCACGGACTCCGACTGGGACCGCGAGAAGCTCCAGGAGCGCCTCGCGAAGCTGGCCGGCGGCGTGTGCGTCATCAAGGTCGGCGCCGCCACGGAGGTGGAGCTGAAGGAGAAGAAGCACCGTCTGGAGGACGCCATCTCCGCGACCCGCGCCGCGGTCGAGGAGGGCATCGTCTCCGGTGGTGGCTCCGCGCTCGTCCACGCCGTGAAGGTCCTCGAAGGCAACCTCGGCAAGACCGGCGACGAGGCGACCGGTGTCGCCGTCGTCCGCAAGGCCGCCGTCGAGCCGCTGCGCTGGATCGCCGAGAACGCCGGCCTGGAGGGTTACGTCATCACCTCCAAGGTCGCCGACCTCGACAAGGGCCAGGGCTTCAACGCCGCGACCGGCGAGTACGGCGACCTGGTCAAGGCCGGCGTCATCGACCCGGTCAAGGTCACCCGTTCCGCCCTGGAGAACGCCGCCTCCATCGCCTCCCTGCTCCTCACGACCGAGACCCTGGTCGTCGAGAAGCCGGCCGAGGAAGAGGGCGACGCCGGCCACGGCGGCCACGGCCACTCGCACTAGGCGCTTCGCCGAGCACGCGGTGCGTTGACTGCGGGCTCGGTGGGGCTGGTCGCGCCCAGGCGGCCAAGCCGCACATGGATACAGCCCCGCGCCCCTTCGGGGGCGCAGCACGAAGGTCCGGTACCCGTTTCGGCGGGGCCGGACCTTCGTGCTGTCGCCGACCGACGGCTAACGGCACCGACGCACTCACTTCGGGCCGTACTTGCGGCCCGTCTTCGAGCTGATGCCGCTGAGCAGGCCCCGCGGGGTCACCTTCGCCACGCCCATCAGGGCCTTGTAGCGCGGGTCCGGGATGGACAGCGACTTGTCCCGGGCCAGGTCGGCCAGCGCGGACGCGACCACCTTGTCGGCGTCCAGCCACATCCAGTTGGGGATGTTGTCCGTGCCCATCCCGGCCCGCTCGTGGAACTCGGTCCGCACGAACCCGGGGCACAGCGCCATCAGCCGGACACCGCTGCCCGCCAGGTCCTTCGCCACACCTTGCGTGAACTGCACGACCCACGCCTTCGACGCCCCGTACGTACCGCGCGGCAGGAACGCGGCCGTCGACGCCACGTTGACGACACCGCCGCGCCCGCGCTCGCGCATGGCCTCGGCCGCCGCCGACGTCAGCCGGAGCACCGCCTCGCAGTGCACCTTGAGCATCTTCAGCTCGTCCGCCATCGGTACGTCCAGATAGAGGCCCTTGTTGCCGAAGCCCGCGTTGTTGACGAGCAGGTCGACCGCGTGTTTGCGGTCCGAGACGCGGGCGGCCACCGCCTCGATGCCCTCGTCCGTCGCCAGATCCGCCGTCAGCACCTCCGCCTCGATGCCGTGGCGGTCGTGCAGTTCCGTCGCCTGCTCGCCGAGCCGCTTGCTGTCACGCGCGACCAGCACGAGGTTGTGTCCGTCGGCGGCCAGCCGCCGTGCGAAGGCGGCACCGATGCCCGCTGTCGATCCCGTAATCAGAGCCGTTGTCATGGCCCAAGGTTAGTGACCGCCGTACTTCTCGACGTACCTCAGCGCCGTCTCCCGTGCTTCCGTGTGCAGGGCGTCGCCCGCCGCCAGTGTCCGCGGCAGCAGCGTCCGTTCGAGCGTGGCCGCGCGGAACTGGAAGGCGGCGGTCACCTCGTGGTCCGGCCGGTGCACGATCTCGATCGGATCGCCCGCCCGTATCTCGCCGGGCTCGATCACCCGCAGGTACGCGCCGGACGCACCCTTCCGCGTGAACCGCCTGACCCACCCCTTCTCGCCCAGGTGGCCCTGGAAGGTGAGACACGGGATCCGCCCGGACGTCACTTCGAGCACGACCTCGGAGCCGATGCGCCAGCGCTCCCCGATCTTCGCCCCGGACACGTCGACGCCCTGGGTCGTGAGGTTCTCCCCGAACATCCCGCCGGCCAGCGGGCGTCCCAGCTCGCGTTCCCAGTCGTCGAGGTCCTTGCGCGCGAAGGCGTACACGGCCTGGTCGTCGCCGCCGTGGTGCCGCAGCTCGCACACGGCGTCCCCGGCGAGACCGCTCCCGCCGACGCCCTTGGGCCCGGGCGCGGCGACCCGCACCGGTCCGTCCACCGGCCGCTTGTCGATCCCGGTCACGCCCTCGGCCTGGTCCGTGTAGTCGACGGCCTTGGGCCGCCCCAGATTCAGAGACAGAAGCTTCATGACGGCACGCTAGGCGATCGGGGCCAAAAGCGTCGATGCGATATTCGTCGCCGTATCCAAGATTCGCTTATGCTTCGAGGGTGATCGAGGCCCGCCATCTGCGCGTCCTGCGCGCCGTCTCCGCCACCGGTTCCTTCTCGGCGGCGGGGCGCGAGCTGGGCTGCACCCAGCCCGCCGTCAGCCAGCAGATGAAGGCCCTCGAAGCCTCCGTCGGTACACCGCTGCTCATCCGCACCGGCCGCGAGATGCGGCTGACCCAGGCCGGCGAGGCCCTCGCGCGGCACGCGGCGGGCATCATCGCCGGGCTGACCGCCGCGGAGGAGGAGGTCGCAGCGATCGCCGGGCTGCGGGCGGGCCGGGTGCGCCTGGTCTCGTTCCCCAGCGGAAGCTCCACGCTCGTACCGACGGCGCTCGCCGCCCTGCGCGCCGCGCACCCCGGCACCCGGGTCTCCCTGGAGGAGGCCGAACCGCCGCGCTCCGTCGAGATGCTGCGCGAGGGCGACTGCGACGTGACCCTCGCCTTCCGTTACGAGGGCGCGGCCACGGCGGCGGGCGTGGCGGGTGCTGAGGAGTGGGACGACCTGGTGATCCGGCCGCTGCTCACGGACCGGCTCGTCGGGCTGGTTCCCGAAGGGCACCGGCTGGCCCGGGCGGGCACGGTCGCCATCGGCGACCTCGCCGACGAGCCGTGGATCGCCGGCTGCCCGCGCTGCCGGGCCCAGCTGGTCGAGGTCTGCGAGAGCGCGGGCTTCACCCCGCGCATCGACTTCGCGACCGACGACTATCCGGCGGTGGTCGGCCTGGTCGGGGCGGGCCTCGGGGTCGCGGTCCTGCCGGAGCTCGCCATCGAGTCCGTACGCCCCAAGGGTGCACGCACAGTGACGGTGGAACCGGCGCTGCGACGGGAGATCGTCGCGCTCACCCTGCCGGATCTGGCCCAGGTGCCCGCAGTGGCGGCCACACTGGACCAACTGGCCAGGGCCGCCACCCGCTGAACCCGGTTCCTCGGGGTCCGTTTTCGCGGGGGCCCGGTCCTATGGGGCGCGAGGTATGCCGTGGGGGACGTGAAGAAGGGGCACGCACGCGCGTGTCGGTTCGGAGAAACGTTCCTTCAGTGGTGTGACGGGTCGCCCCCGCTCGACGCCGAGACCAGGCGGTTGCGCGCCCGTCCCATGAGTTCCTCGCGCTCGTCCTCGGTCAGGCCGCCCCACACGCCGTACGGCTCGCGCACCGCCAGCGCGTGCGCGGCGCACTCCGCTCGCACCGGGCACCTCATGCAGACCTCTTTGGCCGAGTTCTCACGAGCGCTCCGTGCCGCACCGCGCTCGCCCTCGGGGTGGAAGAAGAGCGAGCTGTCGACCCCGCGGCACGCCGCGAGGAGCTGCCAGTCCCACAGATCCGCGTTCGGTCCGGGAAGGCGGGAGAAATCTGCCATTGCTTTGTCCCCTTGTAGCCGTTTTGGTCGGTTACGTGCCCATCACCGTACATCTACGATCTAAGGAGATGAAAATATGACTCATTGCGAATCTAGCCTCAGACACCAACAAATGGAACGAAAAGCGGCTGAATGGGGCATAGCTTGTGATGAAACCTTGAGGGTCTGCCGCACGTGTCTGCACCGTGTCCGCGCCCTCACGTAGAGTGCCGAACGTGGCTCACCGCCCCGTAACTCTTTCGAGTGACCGTCGTTGAGTGTGCGAGGCGGTTGAAGGAACAAACGCTCGGGCAAGCGTCCGAGTCGGTCGACCGCACAGGTGACGATTTCGTACCAGCCTGGAGGCCCAAGGTGACGCGCATCAGCTGCGGAGGACGGCCATGACATCCGTCCTCGTCTGCGACGACTCCCCGCTTGCCCGAGAGGCGCTCCGCCGTGCGGTGGCGACCGTGCCCGGCGTAGAGCGCGTGACCACGGCGGCCAACGGCGAGGAAGTCCTCCGCCGCTGGGGTGCCGACCGTTCGGACCTGATTCTGATGGACGTACGCATGCCCGGTCTGGGCGGCGTGGAGACGGTCCGGCGGCTGCTGTCCGCCGACCCCGGTGCGCGCATCATCATGCTCACCGTGGCCGAGGACCTGGACGGTGTCGCACTCGCGGTCGCCGCCGGTGCCCGCGGCTATCTCCACAAGGACGCCTCCCGCGCGGAGCTGCGGGCGACCGTCACTCAGGCCCTCGCCGACCCGACCTGGCGGCTCGCCCCGCGCAGACTGCGGTCGGCCGAGATGGGTGCGGCGCCGACGCTCACCGCGCGTGAGATCCAGGTCCTGGAGGGCATGAGCCACGGCCGGTCGAACGCGGAGATCGGCCGTGAGCTGTTCCTCTCCGAGGACACGGTCAAGACGCACGCCCGCCGGCTCTTCAAGAAGCTCGGCGCCTCGGACCGCGCGCACGCGGTCGCGCTCGGGTTCCGATGGGGCCTGGTCCGTTAGGTGAACCGCCGCGGGGGTACGGGTGTCCCCGCCTGCCGTGAGGCGGGCGGGGCCGGGCCCGACAGGGGATCGAATGACGCCGTTCGGGCACCCGATCCCCGTTTCCCGGCGGATGCCGCATCCTTGAGGTGTGGAGTTCCTCGGGAACAAGTCGGTCGAGCGGGAGGGGAGGGCGCAGGAGATGAGTTCCGGCGCACCTGCTCATAACGCTTCGGTGCACAACTACGGACGCGGTGCCACGGAACGAACGACGCCAAGGCACCATGGACCGATGCGTGACGACGAGGCGCCTCATGCCCAAGGGGCTATCGGTGGGCTCGTCCATCGCGCGGTCGACGGCGACGAGCAGGCCACGCACGACCTGCTCGCCCATGTCCACCCGCTCGCCATCCGCTACTGCCGCACGCGTCTGTCCCGACTTCCGGGGGACGCGCGGCACTTCGTGGAGGACCTGGCGCAGGAGGTCTGCGTAGCGGTGCTGCTCGCACTGCCGCGCTACAAGGACACCGGGCGCCCCTTCGAGGCTTTCGTCTTCGCGATCGCCGCCCACAAGGTGGCCGACCTGCAGCGGGCCGCGATGCGTCATCCCGGTTCGACGGCCGTGCCGTCGGACGAGATGCCCGAGCGGCCGGACGACTCGCTCGGCCCCGAGGAGCGCGCCCTCCTCAGCAGCGACGCCGAGTGGGCGAAGAAGCTCATGGCCAACCTCCCCGAGAACCAGCGGGAACTTCTGCTGCTGCGGATCGCGGTCGGCCTCACGGCCGAGGAGACCGGACAGATGTTGGGAATGTCACCCGGCGCGGTCCGGGTGGCCCAGCACCGGGCGCTCAGCCGCCTGCGGGCACTGGCCGAGCAGTAGGCGGTTCCCCTCACGAGGGCGGCTTCCGGCGGGCCAGGGACCGGGCCCGGAGGCGTGCGGATCGCGGTGGGGCGGGCTTTCTCGCCGGTACGCGCCGGTACGTGTCGGTACTCATCGGTGCGCATCGCTGTGGGCCGGCGCGCTGAACGGGGCGGCCGTCCGGCCCGTAGGAACCTACGAGCCCCAGGGGCGCTCCCGACCGTGGAATGAGAGAGCCATGCTTCCCGTTAGCATGGACATCCGCACCGATCAAGGCCATTTGGGGAAGGTGTCATGACTGCAAACGTCGACGGAGTGCCCGAGAAATTCGCGACGCTCGGGCTGACCTACGACGACGTGCTGCTGCTGCCGGGCGCATCGGAAGTGCTGCCCAACGCGGTCGACACCTCGTCCCGCATCTCCCGCAACGTACGCGTGAACATTCCGCTGCTCTCGGCGGCGATGGACAAGGTCACCGAGTCCCGGATGGCGATCGCCATGGCCCGTCAGGGCGGCGTCGGCGTACTGCACCGGAACCTCTCCATCGCGGACCAGGTCAACCAGGTCGACCTCGTGAAGCGCTCCGAGTCCGGCATGGTCACCGACCCGATCACGGTCCACCCGGACGCGACGCTGGGCGAGGCCGACGCGCTGTGCGCCAAGTTCCGTATCAGCGGTGTCCCCGTCACCGACGGCAACGGCAAGCTGCTCGGCATCGTCACCAACCGCGACATGGCCTTTGAGACCGACCGCTCCCGTCAGGTGCGCGAGGTCATGACCCCGATGCCGCTCGTCACCGGCAAGGTCGGCATCTCCGGGACCGACGCCATGGAGCTGCTGCGCCGCCACAAGATCGAGAAGCTTCCGCTGGTCGACGACGCGGGCATCCTCAAGGGCCTCATCACGGTCAAGGACTTCGTCAAGGCCGAGAAGTACCCGAACGCGGCGAAGGACGCCGAGGGCCGCCTCCTCGTGGGCGCCGCCGTGGGCGCGAGCCCCGAGGCCCTTGAGCGGGCCCAGGCGCTCGCCGAGGCGGGGGTGGACTTCCTGATCGTCGACACCTCGCACGGGCACAACAGCAACGCCCTGAACTGGATGGCGAAGATCAAGTCGAGCGTCGGCGTCGACGTGATCGGCGGCAACGTGGCCACCCGTGACGGCGCCCAGGCGCTGATCGACGCCGGTGTCGACGGCGTCAAGGTGGGTGTGGGCCCCGGTTCGATCTGTACGACCCGCGTGGTCGCCGGTATCGGCGTGCCGCAGGTCACCGCCATCTACGAAGCGGCCCTCGCGGCGCGCTCCGCCGGTGTCCCGGTGATCGGGGACGGCGGTCTGCAGTACTCCGGAGACATCGGCAAGGCGCTGGCCGCCGGCGCCGACACGGTGATGCTCGGCAGCCTCCTCGCCGGCTGCGAGGAGTCGCCCGGCGAGCTGCTCTTCATCAACGGCAAGCAGTTCAAGTCGTACCGCGGCATGGGTTCGCTCGGTGCCATGCAGTCCCGTGGCCAGGGCAAGTCGTACTCGAAGGACCGCTACTTCCAGGCCGAGGTGGCCTCCGACGACAAGCTCGTGCCCGAGGGCATCGAGGGCCAGGTGCCCTACCGCGGCCCGCTCGGGAACGTGCTGCACCAGCTCGTCGGCGGTCTGCGCCAGACCATGGGCTATGTCGGCGCCGCGTCCATCGACGAGATGGAGACCAAGGGCCGCTTCGTACGGATCACGTCGGCGGGCCTCAAGGAGAGCCACCCGCACGACATCCAGATGACGGTCGAGGCACCGAACTACAGCCGCGGCCAGTAGCAGCAACACGTTCGAGGGCGGTCTCGGAGACTCCGGGACCGCCCTCGCCGTATGTGTCGGGGATACTGGAACGCGCAGAACCGAAGAGGGAAAGGCCACA
This sequence comes from Streptomyces sp. NPDC017991, assembly GCF_044328075.1. NCBI lineage: Bacteria > Bacillati > Actinomycetota > Actinomycetes > Kitasatosporales > Streptomycetaceae > Streptomyces > Streptomyces sp. NPDC017991. The sequence goes on from NZ_JBIRGP010000003.1 coordinate 225,417, forward strand.
CACGTGACTGAGATCGAGATCGGGCGCGGCAAGCGCGGCCGCCGGGCGTACGCCTTCGACGACATCGCCGTCGTCCCGAGCCGCCGTACGCGCGACCCGAAGGAGGTCTCGATCGCCTGGCAGATCGACGCCTACCGCTTCGAGCTGCCGTTCCTGGCGGCTCCCATGGACTCCGTGGTCTCCCCGGCGACCGCCATCCGCATAGGGGAGCTGGGCGGCCTGGGCGTCCTCAACCTCGAAGGCCTGTGGACACGGCACGAGGACCCGCAGTCGCTCCTCGACGAGATCGTGGAGCTGGACGCGGAGACCGCGACCCGCCGCCTCCAGGAGATCTACGCGGCTCCCATCCAGGAGGAGCTGATCGGGCAGCGCATCAAGGAGGTGCGCGACTCGGGAGTGATCACCGCGGCGGCGCTCTCCCCGCAGCGCACCGCCGAGTTCTCCAAGGCCGTCGTGGACGCGGGCGTCGACATCTTCGTCATCCGCGGTACGACGGTCTCGGCGGAGCACGTCTCCGGCGCCTCCGAGCCGCTGAACCTGAAGCAGTTCATCTACGAGCTGGACGTCCCGGTCATCGTCGGCGGCTGCGCCACGTACACGGCGGCGCTGCACCTGATGCGTACCGGCGCGGCCGGTGTCCTGGTGGGCTTCGGCGGCGGTGCCGCGCACACCACGCGCAACGTCCTGGGCATCCAGGTCCCGATGGCCACCGCCGTCGCCGACGTGGCCGCCGCCCGCCGCGACTACATGGACGAGTCCGGCGGCCGGTACGTGCACGTGATCGCGGACGGCGGTGTCGGCTGGTCCGGCGACCTGCCCAAGGCCATCGCCTGCGGCGCCGACTCGGTGATGATGGGCTCCCCGCTCGCCCGCGCGACGGACGCGCCCGGCCGGGGCCACCACTGGGGCATGGAGGCCGTCAACGAAGAGCTGCCGCGCGGCAAGAAGGTCGACCTCGGTACCGTCGGCACCATCGAGGAGGTCCTGCTGGGCCCCTCGCACACGCCCGACGGCTCCATGAACTTCTTCGGCGCCCTGCGCCGCGCGATGGCCACGACCGGCTACAGCGAACTGAAGGAGTTCCAGCGGGTCGAGGTCACGGTGGCGGACGCCCAGCACAAGCGCTGACGCCACGCTGGGCTTGAGCGAACCGAAGGGGCCCGGCCACTCGACGGCCGGGCCCCTTCGGTGTGCGTCACGGCACCCGTGCGTCACAACCTGTGCGCCGCCCCCGTGGGGGTCGCCCCCCGGGTGTCCAGGAGGAGTTGGGCCTTTACCGAGAGGCCCTGCAGGTCGTAGGTGCGGTGTTGCTGGAGCAGGATCGTCAGGTCCGCGTCCGCCGCTGCCTCGTACAGGGAGTCCACTCGGGGGACCGGGCGGTCGAGGACGGACCAGGACGGGACGTGCGGGTCGTGGTAGCTGACGGCGGCGCCCAGTTCCATCAGGCGGGTGGCGATCTCCTGGGCGGGTGAGCCCTGCTGGTCGGCGTGGTCGGACTTGTAGGTGACGCCGAGGAGCAGCACGCGCGCGCCGCGGGCCGACTTGCCGTGTTCGTTGAGGAGCGTGGCCGCGCGCTGGATGACGTACCGGGGCATGTGGTCGTTGACCTGCTGGGCCAGTTCGACCATGCGCAGGGCCCGGGTCCGCGGGCCCGCGAGGTCGCGGGGGACGGCGTGGCCGCCCACTCCGGGGCCCGGGCGGAAGGCCTGGAAGCCGAACGGCTTGGTCTCGGCGCAGCGGATGACGTCCCACAGGTCGACGCCCAGGTCGTGGCAGAGGACGGCCATCTCGTTGACCAGGGCGATGTTGACGTGCCGGTAGTTGGTCTCCAGGAGCTGCACGGTCTCCGCCTCGCGGGGTCCACGCGCGCGTACGACCTTGTCGGTGAGCCGGCCGTAGAACGCGGCGGCCGACTCCGTGCAGGCCGGGGTGAGCCCGCCGATCACCTTCGGGGTGTTGGCGGGACCGTGGTCGCGATTGCCCGGATCCACCCGGCTGGGTGAGTACGCGAGGTGGAAGTCGCGACCCGCCCGGAGCCCGGAGCCCTCTTCGAGGAGCGGACGAAGGAATTCCTCGGTCGTCCCCGGGTACACGGGGGACTCCAGGATCACCGTGGTGTGCGGGCGCAGGTGCGCGGCCAGGGTGCGGGCGGCGGAGGCCACCTGCCCCAGGTCGAGCGTTCCGTCCGCGCCGCGCGGGGTCGGAGCGCAGATGACGGCGGTGCGTACGCGGCCCAGCTCGGCCGGGTCCGTGGCCCGCCGGAATCCCGTGGACAGCATCCGGCGCAGATCGGCCGCGGCCAGTGGCGCCGGGTCGCCGCACTCGTAGCCGAGGGTGGGGATGCCGGTGGAGGTGGCGGCCCGGGCCAGGGGCAGGCCGAGCTGGCCGAGGCCGATGACGGCGAGGTCTGCGGGCATGGCGGTGGGCCGTCCTTCCCTGTAGCCGGAGTGGCAATAGCCGGAGTGGGGCGAGGGCGCAAGCCCTGTGGACAGAACGGGCGAGCGCAATGTCAGACTAGGAGTAAATATGACCGATATGCGGGATTGTTCGGTTGTGTTGCTCCGCAAGTCGCCGAGCGGATCGCCGGAAGTTGTCCACAGGCGGACCGCCGGTAGTGGCCGATGGCGGGCATCACGGTCAGAATTTGGGCATGGGGGATGTGAGCAGGGCCTCGCCGTACGGGTGAGCCCGGCGCGACAGACAGCTGGAGGCAACTGTGCGGACAGCGACACTGGGACCGGCGGAGCGCGCCGAGTCACTCGCGGCGATGGCCGAGCGCGAGCTGGACGTGCTCGTCGTAGGAGCGGGCGTGGTGGGCGCGGGCACCGCGTTGGACGCCGTGACCCGCGGACTGTCCACCGGACTGGTCGAGGCGCGTGACTGGGCGTCGGGCACATCGAGCCGGTCGAGCAAGCTGATCCATGGCGGCCTGCGCTATCTGGAGATGCTCGACTTCGCGCTCGTACGGGAGGCGCTGAAGGAGCGCGGGCTGCTGCTTGAGCGGCTCGCACCGCATCTCGTGAAGCCCGTGCCGTTCCTGTACCCCCTGCAGCACAAGGGCTGGGAGCGGCTGTACGCCGGCTCGGGCGTCGCGCTCTACGACGCGATGTCGATGGCGCGCGGCCACGGGCGCGGTCTGCCGATGCACCGCCACCTCTCCCGGCGGCACGCGCTGCGCGTCGCCCCCGCCCTGAAGAAGGACGCCCTGGTCGGGGCGCTGCAGTACTACGACGCGCAGATGGACGACGCCCGCTATGTGGCGACCCTGGTGCGCACCTCGGCGGCGTACGGGGCGAAGGTCGCCAACCGGGCGCGCGTGACCGGCTTCCTGCGCGAGGGCGAACGTGTCGTCGGCGCCAAGGTGCGGGACGTCGAGGGCGGCGGGGAGTACGAGATCCGCGCCAAGCAGGTCGTGAACGCCACCGGGGTGTGGACGGACGACACCCAGGCGATGGTCGGGGAGCGGGGCCAGTTCCACGTCCGGGCCTCCAAGGGCATCCATCTGGTCGTACCGAAGGACCGGATCACCTCGACGACCGGACTGATCCTGCGCACCGAGAAGTCCGTGCTGTTCGTGATCCCGTGGGGACGGCACTGGATCGTCGGGACGACGGACACCGAGTGGGACCTGGACAAGGCGCACCCGGCGGCGTCCAGCGCCGACATCGACTACCTGCTGGAGCATGTGAACTCGGTCCTCGCGGTGCCACTGACGCGTGACGACGTACAGGGGGTGTACGCGGGACTGCGGCCGCTGCTCGCCGGCGAGTCGGAGGCCACGAGCAAGCTGTCGCGCGAGCACACCGTGGCGCATCCGGCCCCCGGGCTCGTGGTGGTGGCGGGCGGCAAGTACACGACCTACCGGGTGATGGCCAAGGACGCGGTGGACGAGGCGGTGCACGGCCTCGACCAGCGGGTCGCCGAGTGCGTCACGGAGGACATCCCGCTGGTCGGCGCCGAGGGCTACCGCGCACTGTGGAACGCGCGGGCGCGGATCGCCGCGCGGACCGGCCTGCACGTGGTGCGCGTGGAGCACCTGCTGAACCGGTACGGGGCACTCGCCGAGGAAGTGCTCGATCTCATCGCCGCGGACGCCACGCTGGGCGACCCGCTGCCGGCGGCCGACGACTACCTGCGCGCCGAGATCGTCTACGCCGCCTCGCACGAGGGGGCGCGGCATCTGGACGACGTGCTGACGCGGCGCACCCGCATCTCGATCGAGACCTTCGACCGGGGCACGCGCAGCGCACGGGAGGCCGCCGAGCTGATGGCGCCGGTGCTCGGCTGGGACAAGGACCAGATCGAGCGCGAGATCGAGCACTACCAGAAGCGGGTGGAGGCGGAGCGGGAGTCGCAGCGCCAGCCGGACGACCTGACGGCCGACGCGGCGCGCCTGGGAGCGCCTGACATCGTGCCGCTTTAGGGGCGTAACTCGGCGGCGGGCAGGGGCTGTTGTCCGCCGGTGCCCGCCGCCGGAAGCGGCCGTGTACGCGGCCCTTGTGCGGGGCCGTGTCCGCGACCGGGCATCTCGTGGTGGCTTTCGCGTGGACGAAGTGGGTACCCGACTCGGAGATGTCCAAGGAGGCAGAACCCTCGGCGGTGGCCGCGAAATCCTTCCTTGTCGCAGCTCATGAAGGGGGAGGGGCCGGGCCGAGGGGCAGTTGGGGAACGGATGGGAGGCGGTTCGGGGAAGCATTGCTTCCAGGAGGGGCACCCGGGGCATCGGACGGTGGCCGGGTGGGGGACAATGGAGGCTCTGTCAGGGCGGGTTGCATGAGGGGACGCATGTCGGAGGCGGAGCAGGCGGGAGCATCCCGTCAGGACGATAGTGAGCGTCTCCTCGCCGGGCGGTACCGGTTGGGAGGAGTTCTCGGCCGCGGCGGCATGGGCACCGTGTGGCGGGCCGAGGACGAGACGCTGGGCCGCACGGTCGCCGTGAAGGAACTACGGCTGCCGCCGCGTATCGACGAGGACGAGAAGCGTCGACTGATCACACGGACCTTCCGCGAGGCCAAGGCCATCGCACGGATCCGCAACAACAGCGCGGTGACGGTCTTCGACGTGGTCGACGAGGACAACCGGCCGTGGATCGTGATGGAACTCGTCGAGGGCAAGTCCCTCGCCGAGGTGATCCGCGAGGACGGACTGCTCACGCCGAAGCGCGCGGCCGAGGTGGGTCTCGCCATTCTCGACGTGCTGCGCTCGGCGCACCGAGAGGGCATCCTGCACCGCGATGTGAAGCCGTCCAACGTGCTCATCGCCGAGGACGGCCGGGTCGTGCTCACGGACTTCGGTATCGCCCAGGTCGAGGGCGACCCGTCCATCACCTCGACCGGCATGCTGGTCGGCGCGCCCTCGTACATCTCGCCGGAGCGGGCGCGCGGCCACAAGCCGGGCCCCGCGGCCGACCTGTGGTCGCTGGGCGGCCTGTTGTACGCGGCGGTGGAAGGCGTGCCGCCGTACGACAAGGGATCCGCCATCGCGACGCTCACCGCGGTGATGACGGAACCGGTGGAGCAGCCGAAGAACGCGGGCCCGCTGGAGAACGTCATCTACGGGCTCCTCGTCAAGGACCCCGAGCAGCGCCTCGACGACGCCGGGGCACGGACGATGCTCACCGAGATCATCAGCACGCCCGAGCCCAAGGACGAGCCGGAGGCGGTGGACGCGACGAAGGTCGTGCCGTTGCCGGACCTCCCCTCCGGCCCCGGCAAGAAGGGGACTTCGGGCGGCAGGAAGAGTGAGGAGCCGGGCGACCGGCTGCGCGGGGCGCTGCGTTCCGTGCGCAAGGGCAAGGGTGCCGGGGCGGCCGGAGCCGCCGCCGCGGCCGGTACCGGAGTGGCCGCGGACCGGTCCGCGGAGTCTTCGGGCGGGAAGGCCGCCGCCTCGGCGTCGGCTCCCGCGGGTTCCGCGTCGCCCGCCGTGCCGCCGTCGTCCGCCTCGCCCTCCGGGTCGGGCGCCGCTTCCGGTACGAGGTCCGGGTCCACGGCCGCTGCCGCCGGTACCGCCGCGGGCGCCGGTGTGCCCGCTTCCGCGAAGAACCGGGACGCTGTCGCTTCGGGACTGAACTCCAGTGCGGAGGGCGGAAATCCGGGCGATTCCCGGGGCGGGTACTCGCGGGGCACGACGTCCAGGGCCCCGCTCACCGATGTGGTGTCCCGGCGGACGCTGGTCGTCATCGCCGTCGTCGTGGCGCTGGCCGTGCTCGGCACGATCCTCGCCGTCACGCTGGGTGGCGACGACGGGTCGGGCTCCAAGGAGAACAAGGGCGGCGACGACAAGTCGACGTCCAGTGGCGCGAACGCGGGAAGCGACACCAAACAGGACGAGAACAGCGGCACCGATTCGGACGACGACGACAAGGCGGACTCCTCCGGCGGGAGCGCGACGAAGGAGAGTTCGCCGAGCGCGAGCGCTTCCGGCGAGTCGAGCGGATCGGGTGGCTCGGGAGACGGCTCCAACAGCGGTTCGGGCAGCGGGGTCGAGTCGACGCACAAGGACGGGCAGGGGTTCTCGATCGGCCTGCCCAAGGGCTGGGCTTACCAGTCCACGAGTGCGGCCGGCGCCCGGTTCGCCGGACCCGACGGGCAGAAGCTGCTGGTCGGCTGGACCACGACGCCCAAGGACGACCCGGTGGCCGACTGGAAGAACCAGGAGGGGTTCATGCAGCGGTCGCAGTATCAGCGGATCCGAATAGAGAAGGTGGACTACCGCGGCTGGAACACGGCCGACTGGGAATTCACCTATGTGGACGGCGGTACGGAATACCGTTCCATAGACCGCGGCTTCGTCGTCAATGACAGTCAGGGATATGCGCTCATGTACACCGCGAAGGGCTCGAAATGGGACACCGGGCTTCGTAAAGACACGTGGCGCACGCTGACGAAGTCGTTCGAACCGAAGTCCTGAGGGGCACGGGACAACTGAGATCTCGTATCTCCTCATGATGGGTTGCCTCCGGCACGTATCGTGAGTGGTTGCGGACCGTACGCAGCCACAACTGCAGCCACAACGGGACGCATGGCGAACGGATTTGACCAACCGGGCGGCCGGGGGAGGCATCGTGGAGGACTATGCGGGACGGGTGCTCGCCGACCGCTACCGCCTGCCGCTCCCGCCGACGGACGAGTACGAGCTCGCCGAGTCCCGGGCCTGGGACACCTACAGCGGACAGGAAGTCCTGGTCCGGCAGGTGCCGTTGCCCGAGGTCGTCGAGGCGGAGGTGCTCGACGCGGACGGGCTGCCCGACGGGTTCGTGGCGCGGGACGGCGGCATGCGGGACCCCGGGACGCGGGACGGCGGGGTGCGGCGGCCGTCCGCGCGGACCACACGGCGGCCCACCGAGCCGGCCGTGCGACGGGCCATCGAGGCCGCCCAGGCCGCGGCGCAGATACCCGACCACCCCCGGCTCGACCAGGTCTTCGACGTGTTCGCCGAGGGCGGCTCGCTGTGGATAGTGAGCGAGCTGGTGCCCGCGCGGCAGCTCGCCGCGCTGCTCGCCGAGGGGCCGCTGAGCCCCTACCGGGCCGCCGAGGTGGCCGCCGACGTGCTGACCGCCCTGCGGGTGCTGCACGCGCACGGATGGGTGCACCGGAACATCACCGCGCGCACGGTGCTCGTCTGCGACGACGGCCGGGTGATGCTCACCGGACTTGCCTCGGGGGCCGCGGAGGAGGCGCTGTGCGGGTACGACCCGGTGCCGGCCGCCGAAGGCGAAGCCGGCACGGGCCGACCGGGTGGGCCCGGAACGGCGGGCGGCCCGGCAGGACAGGTGGGCCGGGCGGGACATACAGGTCAGACCGGTCCGACGGGTGCGGGCGGTTCGTCCGGGCAGGTGGATCGGCACGGGGGCGCGGTCGGACAGCTCGGCCGGTCAGGCACCCCGGGCCGCGCCGTCGGACAGGCGGTGCCCGGAGCGCGTGGGCCGGACGGCGGCCGTGCCGCGGTCGAGGCCGCGCGCGGCGGCGGCGCGGGCGCGCTGTCCGTGCCCCAAACACATGCTCAAGCGCATGCCCAAGCGCAGACACAGGCACAGGCCCAGACTCAGGCCCAGGGCCGCACACAGGCTCAGGCGCACGCCTCCGACATGGCGCAGCGGGCGCTGGACGCGGGTGGAGACGTACGGGCCGCGCGGGCCGGCGCCATCGCGGCCTACCGTGCGGGCGCGCGCGCGGCGGCCCGGGTGCAGGAGGAGGAGCGGGGCGGCGGGAACGCGGCGTTGCCCGCTCCGCGGTCGCTCCCCAGTGGGAGCGACCCGGAGGCCGGTCAGACCTCGGGGCCGATCTCGGGCCGGATAACCGGGCAAGGGGTGGAGCACACGTCGCCGCCGGGGCAGATCGCCGACCCGTACGGGGTGGGCGGGGTGGGGTTGCCGGGCGCGTGGCACGGTGCGGCGCCGCGCAGCGGGGGGCCGGCCGTCGGAAGCCCTGGACAGGACCGGACTCCCGCGCTCCCCGACAGCCGAACCGGCGGTCATGGCGGCAACGGCGGGATCGGTGGTACGACCGACGGCCGGGCGGCGGAGACCGTCGCGTACGGCGCCGGACACGCGCCGTCGGCCGACCACACCTCCGCGGCCCCCGGCGCGGGCGCGGAGTCCGGCACGGGTACGGGTACTGGTACTGGTACGGGCGGGGCTTCCACGCAGTGGAGCCAACCCGTCTCCGCCGCTGCCGCCACCCGGCGGGGCCCGGCGACCGCGCTGGCGGCGGAGCGGGCCCGGCAAACCCGGATGGCCGTCGTGGGACCCGTCACCGAGCGCTGGGCGCCCGAGCAGGCCGGACCCGTGCACGAGAACTGGCAGCTGGCGGCGCCGATCGGGCCCGCGACCGACCTGTGGGCGCTGGGCGCGCTGCTCTTCCGCGCCGTGCAGGGCCACGCGCCCTACCCCGAGGAGAGCACCGCCGAGCTGGTGCAGCTGGTGTGCGCGGAGCCGCCCGCGTTCGCGGAGGAGTGCGGTCCGCTGCGGCCGGTCGTGGAGTCACTGCTGCGCCAGGACCCCACCGAGCGACTGGACTTCGAGGAACTGCGGGGCTGGCTGCGCTCGCTGGTGCGGTCGGCGCCCGAGCCGGAGGCGGGCACCTTCGTCATAGCGGCCCCGCCGGTGGACCCCACCCGGCTTCCGGTCGTACGCCGTCGGGGCGAGCTGGTCCGCAGGCGTCGTGCGGGGCTGCCCGCGACCACCCCCCACGGCCGGCACAAGCGGGGCAAGCGGGGCAGGGAGGCCAAGCCCCGCCGGCTCGGCAGGACACTTCTCCTGCTGATCCTGCTCGCCATGGCCGCCGCCGTCGCGTACGCCGTGGCGTTCATGCCCAGGACCGGATCCGGCGGTGAGCGCACCGGTTCCGCGGGGGACGTCGTCGCCCCCACCCCTGGTCACTCCGGGGACACCGGCGCGGGGTCGGACGGGAACGCGAGCTCCGATCCGCAGGGCGAGAACGAGCCGAGTGGGAAGAACCCGAGCGGGAAGAGCAGCCCGACGCGCTCGTCCAGTTCGACGACCCAGACCACCGGCCCCGAGCTTCCGCAGGGGTTCACCCTGCGCAAGGACTCCGAGGGGTTCCGGGTGGCGGTCGCCAACGGCTGGGACCGGACGGGCAGGAACGGCCGCGGCCAGGTCGTCTACTCGCACGGAAAGTTCGAGCTGCTGGTCGTGCCCGGACGCGACACGACCGAGGAGTTCGGCAGCGATCCGATGACCTACCAGCGTGAGGACGAGCGCGAGTTGCAGCCGTTCCGCGACTCGACCTGGGCCACGTCCAGCGGGATGCGGCGGATCGACGTGGGCGGACGGGCCATGGCCGAGGGGCAGTTCACCTGGCAGGACTCCACGGGGAGCGAGGTCTACGTACGGAACCTCGTGGTCATCGCCGGCGGGAAGTACCACGTGCTGCAGTTGCGCGGTCCGGAGGCCGAGCGGGACGAGGTGACGCGGCTCTACGAGCAGGCGTCGTCGACGTACCAGATCACCGGTTGACGCCGTACCGGGTCACCGGTGACGACGTACCAGATCATCGGTGATGCCGTACCGGGTCACCGGTTGATGTGGTGTCATCACACCCTGCAGCGAGGGGCCTTGTGCGGCCGTGACACCGGTTCGCCGCCAACGCCCCATCACCGGGCGGCAACCGCTCGTTCATACCCGTGGGGTCCGTCACAGTGCTGTCCCCGTAGCACCCCGCCGGTTCCCTGGGTGCGTGTCGGTCCTTAGTCTGACCCTGTCAAGAGCATTGCGGGGAAACGTGAATCAGATGCAGGGCCTGCTTCTCGCAGGCCGCTACCGGCTCGCCGACTCCATCGGCAGTGGCGGCATGGGCCGGGTATGGCGTGCGCGCGACGAAGTGCTGCACCGCGCCGTCGCGATCAAGGAGCTGACGGCCGCGCTCTACGTGTCCGAGAGCGAGCAGGCCGTCCTCCTCGCGAGAACCCGGGCCGAGGCCAGGGCCGCCGCGCGCATCAACCACTCGGCCGTCGTCACCGTGCACGACGTACTGGAACACGACGGCCGCCCGTGGATCGTCATGGAACTGGTCGAGGGCGGCTCGCTCGCCGACGCCGTCAAGGACGCGGGACGCATCGAGCCCAGGGAGGCGGCCCGGGTCGGGCTGTGGGTCCTGCGCGCTCTGCGGGCCGCGCACTCCGCCGGCGTACTGCACCGCGACGTCAAACCCGGCAACGTACTGATCTCCCACGACCGGCGCGTGCTGCTCACCGACTTCGGGATCGCCCAGGTCGAGGGGGATACGACGATCACCCGTACCGGCGAGATAGTCGGGTCGGTCGACTATCTGGCGCCGGAACGCATCCGCGGCCAGGACCCGGGACCGTCCGCCGACCTGTGGGCGCTCGGCGCGACGCTCTACACGGCCGTCGAGGGCAGGTCGCCGTTCCGGCGGACGACACCGCTGACGACCATGCAGGCCGTCGTCGGCGAGGACCCCGACGCCCCGGAGCACGCGGGCCCGCTCACCCCCGTCATCACCGCCCTGCTGCGCAAGGACCCCGCCGAGCGGCCCGGTCCCGAAGAGGCCGAGCAGATGCTCGCCGAGGCCGCGGAGGGGCGGACGCCCCATGCGGCGCATGCCTATGTGCCGACGCAACATGGGGACAACGCGCGGGACCCCCGGGGGACGTACGGCCAGGGACTGCCGGGCGCGTACGGACCCGCGCAGGCCGCCGCCGCTCCCGGGTCCGAGGACGCCACCCACGCCGTCGCCCATGGGTCGCACGGCCCCAACGGGCCCGAGAGCGGCCAGTATCCGCAGGGACCCTACGGCGGCCCGGACGGCCGCGAGACCTACGGCGGTCACGGTCGGCCCGCTCCCGACCCGGCCGTCGCCACCGCGAACCAGCCGGCGGTGGTGGGCGGACCCCGGCGGAGACGGTTCCGTACCGTCGCCGCGGTCGTGCTGGCGGCGGCGCTCGTCGGCGGCGGTGGTGTCGCGGCGATGCTGCTGGCTGACGGCTGGGGGGACGACGACGCGTCGAAGTCCTCGAACCACTCCACGTCTCCTGAGACTCCGTCCCCCTCGGGCACGGGCGGTGAGGACGACGGAAAGCAGACCGAGGCGGCCCAGACCGGTGACGTACCCGACGGCTGGGCGCGTGTCGACGACCCCGAGGGTTTCAGCCTCGTACTGCCCGAGGGCTGGAAGCGGCAGGTCGAGGGCACGCAGGTCGACTACACGCCCGACGCCGGCGAGCACTTCGTACGCATCGCCGTGGACGAGTCGCCGGACTTCGACAACCCGTACCGGCATCTCGTCGACCTCGAACAGCAGATTTCGGGGCGGCTGAGCGAGTATCAGCAGGTCGGTCTGGAGTCCAACACCTTCCGTGACCGCCCGGGGGCGCTGTGGGACTTCACCTGGACCGCGCTGGGCAAGGACACGGAGTTTCCCGGGCCGCGCCGGGCCATCGAACAGTCGTATCTCGGCCGTGACGGTGTCGAGTACGTGATCTACATGTCCGCGCCTGCGGCTGACTGGGAGACTGCGCGGGAGCAGTTCGACACGGTTTTGCGGGGGTGGCGGCCGCCGGTCTCGTAGTGCGGGCGCGCCCCTGCGGGGTGGCCTCCGGGGCGGCCTGCAGGGTGTCCTGCGGGGGGTTCGTCGGCTGCGGGTCGGTGGGGGCTGGTCGCGCCGTTCCCCGCGCCCCTGAAAGATTGCGCAGTTCCCCGCGCCCCCAAGAAGGCTGCGCAGTTCCCCGCGCCCCCATGAAGGCTGCGCCGTTCCCTGTGCGGACTAGGGCGTGTCCTGCACGCCCCAGCTCGGTCCGGCTCAGCTTCCGGTCATGGTGATGACCAGTTTGCCGCCCTTCGGGCGCTGCTCGCGTTCCAGCTCCGTCAGGGCGGAGATCGCCTCGGCCAACGGGACCGTACGGGCGATGGGCAGGCGCAGGGTCCGGGCCACCTCCTCCATGTCGGCGGTCACCGGCCGGCCCATCATCGCCCGGAACGGTCCGGGCAGTGCGCTCCTGATCATTTTGACCGCGGTCGGGACGATGTCGACGATGGTTCCGCCGGGCCTCAGCAGCGTTCGGGCCGCGGCGAAGGGAAGCATGCCGGGCGTGTCGAAAACGAGGTCGAACCGTCCCGCGAGGGCGGCCGGGTCGAAGCCGAAACCCACAACCGGCTCGACGCCGAGCTCGTGGGCCTCGTCGGCCGCAGGGTTGCGGCAGCTGCCGGCGACCGAGGCTCCCCGCGCCCGGGCGAACTGGACGGCGGCCCGGCCCACCCCGCCCAGGCACCCGTTGACGAAGACCGCCTGCCCGGGCCGGACCTCCGCCGTGGCCTGGTAGGCGGTCACGCCCACGGTCGGCAGGGCGGCGGCCTGCTCGTACGAAAGGTCCACCGGTTTGAGCACGACCGACTTCTCCGGGGCCGTCACCATCTCGGCGAACGCCCCCGCCTGCCGGAACCGAGCCCCGCCGAGTACCGCGTCGCCGGCCTTCAGGCGGGTGACGCCGGCGCCGACCGCCTCGACGACTCCGGCGAAGTCGTGCCCCATCGCCCGGGGGAAGGAGCGGCCGGTCATCAGCTTCATCTCGCCGTTGCGCATCTTCCAGTCCAGCGGGTTGGAAGCCGCCGCCCGGACGCGGACGAGAACCTCATCCGGACCCGGGCGCGGTGGCTCGAACTCAGCGAGCCGCATCATCTCCGGGCCGCCGTAGCGGTCGTACTGAAGGCGCTTCACGAGGCGTACTCGTTCGAGATCTCGGTGGCGTAGTTCTTCCAGAGCGGTTGCATGGTCTCGGCGTTGACCGGCTGCCCGGAATCGATCATGGCCTTGAAGTCGCGGAAGTACTGCACATACAGGTCCGGCGTGAAGGTGTTCAGCATGACCGCGTTCTCGTCGCCGACGTTGGCGAACGTGTGCGGCGCCCCGGTCGGCACGATGACCCAGGTGCCCGGCCCGGCGTCGTACTGGTCCTCGCCGACGGTGAACCGGAAAGTTCCCGCCAGCACGTAGAAGCCCTCGTCATGCTGGGCGTGGCGATGCTGCAACGGGCTCGGGGTGCCCGGCGGAATGGTGACCTCGGCGAACCCCAGCCGGTGGTCGGTGTGCTCACCGTTCTCCAGGATGCGGATCTGCTGCGCTCCGCTGCCGAGGATCTCGCCCTCACCGGGGCGGACGATGTTTACCTTCGCCACGACTTCTCCTCTTGCTACTGCTTGCCTTGGTCATCACCATCCTTGTCCGGGCCGGCTGTGCGCGTCTTGGCCGTCCGTGCGCGGTTGCTGGTTACCAGCGCACGGGCGTTGTAGCCGTACGTCGCCTTGAAGAGCTTGCTGAAATGGGTGGGATCGGAGAATCCCCACCGGGCGGCCACGGCGGTGACCGTACGTCCGCTTCCGGTCAGCTCGGCCCGGCAGCGCTCCAGGCGGCGACGGCGGATCAGGGCCGCGACGGTGAGCGGCTGGTCCTCGAACAGCTTGTGCAGCCGGCGTACGGACATGTGGTGGGCGGCGGCGATGCCGGGCGGGGACAGATCGCGATCGGCCAGCCGGGCCTCGATGTAGCCGGCGACCCGGCTCCGCAGCCATTCGTCCGGGGCCGGTTGTTCGTCGCCGAGCCGGGCCTCCAGTGCGACCGCGATCAGCTCGACGACGGCCGCCGCCGACCGCAGCGCCTCCGCCTCGCGGAAGTCGGTCGCCGACCGCGCCGACTCCCGGGCCAGCACGGAGACGAGCGCGCCCGGGCCGTGGCTGCCGTCGATGCGTACGCCGATGAGCCGGTCGATCTGCGCGGGCCGGATCCGAAGCTCCCGGCGCGGAACCAGGATGGTGACGTGCGCCGCGGCGGTGCTCTCGAACCGGAGCGTACGCGTGGGATCGAGCAGTACCAGGTCGGTCGGCCCGAGTTCGGCGTCGCCGCGCCCTTGCTCGATCCGCGTCCGGCCCCGGGTCATCACCTTGATCGCCAGGTTCTCGCCGTCGGAGGCGTCGCGCTCCCGCCCGATGCAGGCGCTCTCGGGCGTGTCGAGGGAGACCAGCCGCAGCGGCCCGAGGTCACGGATGGCGATCCCGCCCCGGAAGCCGGCCCCGGCCAGCTTGTTGACCAGCGGCGGAAACCCGCTGGCGGCCAGCTCGTCCTGGAACGACTCAAGGTTGCCGATCACCGGTCGATGATAACGGCGACACTTCTGATCAGGCACGGTGCTCGGCGGGGGTCACAGCGGCGATGGACTTCGAGAGGTGTTCACGCTCGTCGGCGATCAACTGGTGTCCGCTGATCGACATCCACGCCGTTTGAACGGAGTCCCGGCTTCACCCACCTACCCACCTCGCCAGGCCGCGCGGACCACCGCTCGGAAATCGTCATCGCCGCCATCGTGGTACGGCTGCGTGCCGACCTACAGGACACGCCCTAGTCGGTTGTCGGCCAAGTGCTGTTGCGTGGGTCCGGAAGGGTTCCGTCCGTTGCGGCATGATGGGACGCATGGCGACCGAAGGGGAAAGACCGGAGGACAACGCCCGTGTCATCGCCGGGCGTTACCGCCTGGAAGCCAGAATCGGCCGCGGAGGCATGGGTGTCGTGTGGCGGGCCACGGACCAGTTGCTCGCCCGGCAGGTCGCGGTCAAGGAACTCGCCGTCGACAGTTCGCTCTCGGCGGCGGAGTCCCGGCTGCAGCGTGAACGCACCCTGCGCGAGGCACGCGCGATCGCGCAGTTGCGCCATCCGCACATCATCGTCGTGCACGACGTCGTCGAGCAGGACGAACGCCCGTACATCGTCATGGACCTCCTGGAAGGAGGTTCGCTCGCCGAGCGCATCTCCCGGTCCGGGCCCGTCGGCCCCGTCGAGGCGGCCCGGATGGGCATCGACCTTCTCAGCGCGCTGAGCAAGGCGCACGACGCCGGTGTCCTGCACCGCGACCTGAAGCCCGCGAACGTGCTCCTCAACCTGGACGGCATAGTCGTCCTCACCGACTTCGGCGTGGCGCAGGTCGCGGGCTCGACGACGCTCACCGAGAGCGGGTCGTTCGTGGGTTCGCCCGAGTACACCGCACCCGAGCGGATGTCGGGCGTCAGGACCGGTCCCGAGTCCGACCTGTGGTCGCTCGGCGCGCTGCTCTGCACGGCCCTGAGCGGCGAATCGCCGTTCCGCCGCGACTCGTTGGGCGGCACCCTGCACGCGGTGGTCGTCGACGACATACTTCCGCCCGCCGCCGCCGGGCCCCTGCTCCCCGTCGTACGGGGCCTGCTCGAACGCGATCCGGAGCGGCGGCTCGACGCGGTCGAGGCGGAGCGGCTGTTACGGGTCTTTCTGGACACGGGCCGTATGCCGCAGGTCCCGTCCGGCTACACGCCCTCGCGCCGGGACGTGTCGGGGCGGGACCCCGGCGCCTCGGTGCCGACGGTTCCGGAACCGGCCGTGCCGCACCCGCTGAGAGTCCCCTTCGCCGTCTCCTCGTCGATGCGCAACGTGCTGATCGCGGCGGCCCTCGTCGCGGCGATGGCGGTGGCGGGCGTGTCGGCTGCCGCGCTGCTGATGGGCGACGGCGACCACGTGCCGACACCGCCGGGAGGTTCGGTCTCCTCGTCCCGTACGGCCACCGGTCCCACGCCGAGTTCCGGTGCCACCGGGTCCCGGCCCACGGCCTCCGCCGACCGCACGGTGCCCACGGGATACCGTCTCGTCCGCGACGCGGCGGGCTTCTCGCTCGCCGTTCCCGTGGGTTTCACACGCGAGGCGCAGGGCGAGCGCGTCTACTACATGTCGGCCGGGAAGACCTTCCGCATCGGCGTCGAGGTGTCCGCACCGGAACAGGGCGGCCCGCTCGCGGTGATGGAACGCGCGGCCGAAAAGGGGCCCGACACCTACCCCGGGTACCGCGACGGCCGGGTCACCGGGACCACCCGCTCCGGGCGCCCCGCCGCGCTCTGGGAGTTCACCTGGGACGGCTTCAGCACGGCGGAGGGCGCGCGGCACATCTACGAACTGTGCTGGGAGGAGGGCGGCCGGATGTACGACGTACTGGTGTCGTCGCCGGTCGGCCAGGCGCGGGAGGCGCGGGAGTACTTCGACGTCGCGGTGGACACCGTGGCCCGTACGGGCTCATGAGCCGCATTTCACCGTAAAGCGTGCGCCGTGCGTCACGGGTCTGTGACTGGAAAGCGCCCAGGGTGGAGCGGAGGCGCCCGCCGCGATAAGGATGGACCCCATGAGCAGCAACGGGGGAGCCCCTTACGGACCCGACGAGCCGACGAGTTTCGGTCTGCAACCGCCAAGACCACCGGTCGCCGTGCCACACCCAGGGAATCCGTACGCCACGCCCACCGAGGTCGTGCCCGACGCCGTGCCCGACGCCGTACCCGAGGCTGTGCCGCAGCAGCAGGCGCATCCGGCACAGCAGGCGCACGCGGCGCAGCAGCCGCAAGCTGTGCGGCAGGCGCCGCACGATCCGGGCTCGGGTCGGCTCATCGCGGACCGGTACCGGCTGCTCGACAAGCTCGGCCACGGGGGCATGGGGACCGTGTGGCGGGCCAAGGACGAGACGGTGGACCGGGAGGTCGCGGTCAAGGAGCCGCGCATCCCCGATCATCTTCCCGAACGTGAACGAGCCAATGTCTCGGAGCGGATGCGCCGCGAGGCGCGCGCCGCGGCCCGGCTCGACCACCCGGCCGTCGTCAACGTCCACGACGTCGCCGTGGTCGACGGCCGGCCGTGGATCGTGATGGAACTGGTCCGGGGGCGCTCGCTCGGCGCCGCGCTCCAGGAGGGCACGCTCGGCGCGCGTGAGGCGGCGAGAATCGGCCTGGAGGTGCTCGGCGCGCTGGAGTCCGCGCACGCGGCGGGCATCCTGCACCGTGACGTCAAGCCGGACAACGTCCTGCTCGGCACGGGTGACCGGGTCGTCCTCACCGACTTCGGCATCGCCCAGATCGAGGGCGAGACGAATCTGACCGACACGGGCGGCTTCGTCGGCTCGCCCGAGTTCATCGCGCCCGAGAGAGTGCTGGGGCAGCGCCCGGGTCCGGCCTCCGACCTCTGGTCGCTTGGCGTGGTCCTGTACGCGGCCACGGAGGGCGTGTCGCCGTTCCGCCGCAGCAACACGCCCGCGACGCTCCAGTCCGTCCTCAACGCCACGCCGGCCCCGCCCAACGCGGCCACGGGACCGCTCGCCGAGGCCATCAACGGCCTCCTCGACAAGGACCCGAACCGCCGCCCGGACGCCGCGCGGGTGCGCGCCCTGCTGGAGCAGACCGTGCGACCGCCCCAGCCCGCGCCCACCCAGGTCGTCCAGGTGCCGGCGCCCGGCGGGGCGGGACCGGGTGGCAGGCCGCTCCGCGTCGGCCGCAAGGGATGGATCGGCCTCGGGGCCGTGGTCGTCGCGGCGGCGGTGGCCGCGTACCTGCTGGTCGCGGACCCGTTCGCCGGGCCGCTGCCGGACGGCTGGAGGAAGACCGACGTGAAGGCGCTGGGCGCGACGCTGGCGGTGCCGAAGGGCTACCGGAAGACCGTGCCCAAGCCCGACGCGCCCAAGGACGAGCACTGGGTGCGGTTCACCGACCTGAGCGGCACGCTGTGGATCAGCCTGTCGCTGGACAAGAAGGCCGAGGACACCTCGGGGAAGATCGCCGGGACCGCGTCGGCGGAGATGTACGAGGACGACGCGACGTACAAGCAGAGCGGCGAGTACGGGCTCGGTATGGACTCCGACCCCGTGCCCCGGAGCGATCCCAACGACGTCAAGTACAAGGACCGCAAGGCTGCCCGGAACACTGTCGTCTACTCCAGCACGGACACCGAGAATCCGCGTCCGCGGGAGATCCAGGTCCTGTACTACAGGACGACGTCGGGCGACATGTACAAGCTCATGATCGGTTACCCGGGCAAGGGTGATTTCACCGAGCGCGGACGGGCGGTCGCGGAGACGGCCATCGCGAACCTCGCCGTCGACAGGCTGTGACCCCCGCCGACGCCTTGCCGGTGCCGTGCCGGTGCCGGTGCCGTGCCGAGGCGTCAAGTGGGCGTCGGTAACGGCATACTGCTGCCTCGGGCCGTCGTCCGCCGGGTGCGGCCCGGTGGGGCCCGCCCGCGCAGTTCCCCGCGCCCCTGAAACCCTCCCGGGCCCCAGGCGCGCGAGGACCGGCGCAGGCTTCAGCGCTCAGGGGCGCGGGGAACGGCGCAGTCTTTCGTCTTTAGGGGCGCGGGGAACGGCGCAGTCTTTCGTCTTTAGGGGCGCGGGGAACGGCGCAATCCTTTGGCTTTAGGGGCGCAGGGACGGCGCGGACTTCCGCCCTCAGGGGCGCGGGGAACGGCGCAGTCTTGTGGCTTTTGGGGCGCGGGGAACTGCGCGGGCTTTTGAAAAGAGAGGCGGCAGGCGTGGGCCTGGATCTTGACGGGCGGGCGCATGCCCGACAGCGCTGGGCGGCACGCGGCGCCCTGACCGCCGCAGGCGCCGCGCTACTGCTGCCGCTCGCGTTCGGGGGAGTCGCAAGCCTCCTGCTCGTCGCGGTGGGCATCGTCGGCACAGCGGTGACCGTGGCCGCCCTGTGGTGGGTACTGACCCTCCGCGGACCGTCCCGCGCCGCAGCCGTGGCGCTGGCCGTCACGACACCCGCCGCCGTCGTCTGGTTCTTCGCCGCGGAGAACCTGCTCTGGGTCGTCATCGTGTCCCTGACCCTGTGGGCATTCGCCGTCTGGGCCGGGAAGTTCGCGCTCAGCAGCACCAAGTCGCACACGGTGAGCGTGCGGGAGCACCGGACGCCCGCCCCCACCAGCCCCTTCCTCATCATGAACCCGCGGTCCGGGGGCGGAAAGGTCGAGCGGTTCGGGCTGAGGGAGAAGGCCGAGAAGCTCGGGGCGCGGGTCCACCTCCTCGACCCCGAACGGCACGAGGACGTGACCGAACTCGCCCGGCGCGCCGTGGCGGACGGCGCCGATCTGCTCGGTGTCGCGGGCGGGGACGGTACGCAGGCGCTGGTCGCCGCCGTGGCCGCGGAGCACGGGATCCCGTTCCTCGTGGTCTGCGCCGGAACGCGGAACCACTTCGCCATGGACCTCGGGCTCGACCGGACCGATCCGGCGGCGAGCCTCGACGCCCTCACGGACGACGGCGTCGAACTCCACGTCGACCTCGGCTTCGTCGACACGTACCCCTTCGTCAACAACGCCTCGTTCGGGGCGTACGCGGTCGTCGTGCAGAGCCCCGAGTACCGGGACGACAAGGTCCGTACGACGCTGGAGCTGCTGCCCGAACTGCTCACGCACCAGCGGGGGCCGCGGCTGACCGCCCGCCTGGAGGAGCCGAGCACGGCGGCAGGTCCGGAGACGGGGGGTGCCACGGCGGCGACCGTCGTCGACGGGCCCCAGGCCCTCCTGGTGAGCAACAACCCCTACCGCATGGACGATCCGGCGGGCCTCGGCTACCGCGAGCGGCTGGAGTCCGGTGTGCTGGGTGTCCTGGGCGTCAGGGTCGAGAACGCCGCCGAGGCCGCCGGGCTGCTGCTGGGCAAGCACTCCACCGGGCTCACGGTGCTGACGGCCCGCGAGGTGGTCGTGGACGCCGACCGCCCCGAGATCGAGGTCGGCGTGGACGGCGAGGCCCTCATGCTGCCCACGCCGGTACGGTGCCGGATCGAGCCCGGTGCCCTGCGCGTACGCGTCCCGGGGAACCGGCCGGGCGTGCCGGAGACCAAGCCGCCCATGGACTGGCGCCGGCTGCGCAAACTCGCGGCGGCGGTGGGGCGTACGGCCCTGCCCAGACACCGGGCCCTGCCCCGCGAGGAGCCCCTGCCCGCGAACCGGACACCTCCCACGGCCTGACCCGCGGTGTACACGGCCCGAACATCGGCAAGCTCCGTCCCAGCGCGGTACTGAACATCGGCAAGCTCCGTCCCAGCCCGGTACTGAGGGGACACGAGCGATGATGGGGGGCGCCTGGTCGGTGGCCGCTACCGGCTGACCGAGCGCATCGGCTCGGGCGGCCTGGGCACCGCACGGCGGGCCACGGACGAACCCGTGGGGCGGGACGTCGCGGTCAAGGAGCCCCGGCTGCGTCCCGAGATCGATCCGTGACCCTCGGCTCCCCCTCCCCGGCACCGCGGGTCGGATTCCCGGACGCCCTGATCGTTGCCGGACAACCCCCTGATCAGGCCATTTACTGCCAGTGATCACTGGCGCCTTGTGTGTACTCGGTGAAACCCTGTTACCGACGGGTACCCAAAGAGCTCGGGCGGGCATACCCTGCGGCTCATGACGGACTCGCAGGCCCCGGCACAGGCCCCGGAAAAGACCGGTACCAACCCTCTCGCGCCCGCCCCCGAAGGCGCCCGCACGGCCGCTGACGTGGTCACGCCGGAGCTGATCGCCCAGCTCACCCGTGGCGTGGTCGGCTCGGGCCGCACCGCCAACCACACGCCGTTCACCGGCGAGAAGCTGGCCGACCTGCCCGAGTCCACCCCACAGGACGTGGAAGCGGCCTACGAGCGGGCGCGCGCCGCCCAGTTCCTCTGGGGCCAGACCCCGGTCAGGGAACGCGCCGCCGTCCTCCTCCGCTTCCACGACCTCGTGCTCGCCCGCCAGGCCGAAGTGCTGGACCTGATCCAGCTGGAGACCGGCAAGGCCCGCCTGCACGCCCACGAGGAGGTCCAGGCGGTCGCCGTCGCGGCCCGCCACTACGGCCGCCGCGCCCCCTTCTACCTGCGCCCCAAGCGGCACGCGGGCGCCATGCCGGCCCTCACCAAGGTCACCGAGCTGCGCCACCCGCGAGGTGTCGTCGGCCAGATCGCCCCCTGGAACTACCCGCTGGAGCTCTCCGTCGGCGACGCGCTGCCCGCCTTCGTCGCGGGCAACGCCGTGGTGATGAAGCCCGACACCGAGACCTGCCTGACCGCACTGTGGGCCCGTGACCTGCTCATCGAGGCGGGCCTTCCCGCCGACGTCTTCCAGGTCGTCCTCGGCGAGGGACCGGTCATCGGCCCGGAGGTCGTCAAGCACGCCGACTACGTCTCCTTCACCGGCTCCACCCGCACCGGCCGCGAGGTCGCCCAGGGCGCGGCGGCCCGGCTGGTCGGCGTCTCCCTCGAACTCGGCGGCAAGAACGCCATGCTGGTCCTTCAGGACGCCGACATCGACCGGGCGGCGGCCGGCGCGGTCCGCGCCTGCTTCTCGTCGGCCGGGCAGCTGTGCATCAGCATCGAGCGGCTGTACGTCCACGAGTCGGTCGCGGACACGTTCCTGGAGCGGTTCGCCGCACGCACCAGGGCGATGCGCCTCGGCACGTCCCTCGCGTACGGCGCCGAGATGGGCTCGCTGGTCGGCGAACGCCAGCTGGAGACCGTGACCCGGCACGTCGAGGAGGCCGTCGCCAAGGGTGCGACCGTCGTCGCCGGCGGTGTCGCGCGCCCGGACATCGGCCCGTACTTCTTCGAGCCGACCATCCTCGACGGCGTCGAGGCGCCGATGGCGGTCTGCGGCGAGGAGACCTTCGGCCCGGTCGTCTCGATCTACCGGTTCAAGGACGAGGACGAGGTGATCGCCTCCGCCAACGCGACGGCGTACGGCCTCAACTCGTCGGTCTGGACGAAGGACGGCCGTCGCGGCGCCGAGATCGCGGCCCGGCTGCGCACCGGAACGGTCAACATCAACGAGGGCTACGGGCCCGCGTACGGCAGCGTCCAGTCGCCGATGGGCGGCATGAAGGACTCCGGCCTCGGCCGCCGCCACGGCTCCGAGGGCATCCTCAAGTACACGGAGGCCCAGACGGTGGCCCGGCAACGCCTGCTGCCGATGGGCCCGTCCCTGGGCATGGACGACGAGAAGTACGCCCAGTTCATGAGCCGCAGCCTGAGGCTCATGAAGGCCCTCCGGTTCCGCTAGGAGCGCCTCGTCAGGAGCGCCCCGTCAAGGGGCGCGGGGAACTGCGCGAGCAACCACACACGACCCGCACGGACACTCAACGAGGAGCACACGTGCCTCAGGAAACGTACGACTACGACGTGATCGTTGTCGGATCGGGCTTCGGCGGATCCGTCACAGCCCTGCGCCTTACAGAAAAGGGCTACAACGTCGGCGTCCTGGAAGCCGGCCGCCGCTTCACCCGAGGCACACTGCCCAAGAACTCCTGGGACCTCAAGAACTACCTCTGGGCGCCGAAGCTCGGCATGTACGGCCTCCAGCGCATCCACCTGCTCGGCAACGTCATGGTGCTCGCCGGCGCCGGCGTGGGCGGCGGCTCCCTCAACTACGCCAACACCCTCTACGTACCCCCGAAGCCGTTCTTCGAGGATCCGCAGTGGAAGGACATCACCGACTGGCAGGCGGAGTTGAAGCCGTACTACGACCAGGCGCAGCGCATGCTCGGCGTACGGCTCAACCCGACCATGACCCCCTCGGACGTCCATCTGAAGGCGGCGGCCCAGCGGATGGGCGTGGGCGACACCTTCCACATGGCGCCGGTCGGTGTCTTCTTCGGTGACGGCGAGGACGCCGACAAGACCGTGAAGGCGCGGCCGGGGGAGACGGTCGACGACCCGTACTTCGGCGGCGCGGGCCCCGCCCGCAGCGCGTGCGCCGAGTGCGGCGAGTGCATGACGGGCTGCCGGCACGGCGCGAAGAACACCCTCAACGAGAACTACCTGTACCTCGCCGAGAAGGCGGGCGCGGTCGTCCACCCCCTGACGACCGTCGTGTCCGTCACGGACGACTCGCAGGGCGGCTTCGCCGTCTCGACGCTTCCCACGGACCGCGGGCGCAAGGGCGAGGGGCGCAAGGGACGTGTCCTCAAGGCCCGCCGAGTGGTCCTCGCCGCCGGCACGTACGGTACGCAGACCCTGCTGCACCGGATGAAGGACGGCGGCCAGCTGCCGTACCTGTCGAAGCGGCTGGGCGAGCTGACCCGTACGAACTCCGAGGCGCTGGTGGGCGCGCAGACCAGCGACCGCCGCTACCGCAAGGCCACCGGCGAGGCGAAGGTGGACTTCACCCGCGGTGTCGCCATCACGTCCTCGATCCACCCGGACGCCAACACGCACATCGAGCCCGTCCGTTACGGCAAGGGCTCCAACTCGATGGGCAGCCTGTCGATCCTCCAGGTTCCGTACACGGAGGGTTCGTCACGGGCGTTCGCCTGGCTGGTCAACGCGGTGAAGCACCCCACCCTCGTGGCGCGCTCGCTCTCCAACCGCCGCTGGTCGGAGCGGACCATCATCGGTCTGGTGATGCAGTCCCTCGACAACTCCCTGACGACCTACCTGAAGCCGAAGGGCGCGGGCAAGGGCCTGCTGACGGCACGCCAGGGGCACGGGGCCCCCAACCCGAAGCAGATCAGGACCGCTTCGGAGGGGGCCTCCGCGATAGCCGCCGAGATCAACGGCTTCGCGGGCTCGAACGTCGGCGAGCTGATGGGTACCCCGCTGACCGCCCACTTCCTGGGCGGCTGCCCGATCGGTGCCTCCGCCGACGAGGGCGTCATCGACCCCTACCACCGGTTGTACGGGCACCCGGGCATCTCCGTCGTCGACGGCGCCGCGGTCTCGGCGAACCTGGGCGTGAACCCGTCGCTGACCATCACCGCACAGGCCGAGCGCGCGATGTCGTACTGGCCCAACAAGGGGGAGGCGGACCCGCGTCCGGCGCCGGGTGCCGCGTACGAGCGCCTGAAACCGGTCGAGCCGCTCACCCCCGCGGTCCCGGCGGACGCTTTCGGCGCCCTGAAACTCCCGTTCCTCGGCATGCCGACGATCCCACCGAAGAAGTAACCGGGAAAAAGCAGTCAGGAAAAGACGAAGGACCTGCGCCCCCCTCCGAGCGCAGGTCCTTCGTCTTGTTGTGCATAGGGCAAGTCGGTCGAGCGTCACGCGCAGTAAGTCCTACGCGCTGTCAACGGGCCCGTCAGGGCCCCGTCGACGGGCGCGGGGAACTGCGCGACAAGCCCCCACCGGACCCGCAGCCCAATCCCCCCACACCCAGCGGCAGCTCTACGCGTCGGAGCCGGCCTTACGGCGACGAGCGACGACAACGGCCCCCACACCAGCGGCCAGCGCGACCCCGCCCACGAGCCCGATGGTCGGCAGCGCGGAGCTGGACCCGGTCTCGGCGAGGTTGCCGGTCACCTGCGGCGTGTTGGCCTTGTCCGGCGTCCGGTCGCTGACCGGCGCCTTGCCGCCTTCCTGCGGCTTCGTGTCGTTGGTGTCCGTGCCGGCGGCGACGATCCGGAACTTGTACGCGACCTCACCGAAGCCGGTGCACTCCGCGTCGTCGTCACCGTAGATCGTCGCGCCGAGCGAGAAGCCCGCGCCGACCGGCGCGGTGGACTTCACGTTGATACGCAGCGGGACGTGGACCTCGTAGTCGGGCTTGAGCTCGTCGGTGTAGCCGACGAAACCGACCGCGTAACCCTCTTCGTCGAGGTTCTCCCAGACCTTGGCGTCCGGGTTCCAGGCCTGGAGCTGCACCTGCTTGCTCTTGAAGAGGTCCGTGCCGTCCACGTCGGACGAGGCGCCGGCGAGGAAGTCGAGGTCCTGGAGCGTCGAGTCGGAGGAATTCAGGACGTTCAGCGAGAACTTGTGCCAGCCGGTGCCCACGGCGATCTTGCCGGGCAGGCCGGTGATGCTGACGTCGACCTTGGTGTCCTCGCACACGGACGGCTCGGGATCCGGGGTCTCCGACTCCCCGGGCGGGGTGGTGCTCGGCGCCGGGCTGGTCGCCGGCGGGGTCGAGGTCGGCGTACCCGCGGGGGTGGTGGAGGTCGGCGGCGTCGTCGTGGGCGTCGCGGCGGGCGGCGTCGTCCCGGCGGTCTCGGTCTCCGTCGCGCCCGGCGTCGCGGGCGCGGTCGTGGTCTCCGTCCCGGTGGGCGCGGGGTCGGTCGCGAAGGCGGCCGGGGCCGACAGCAGCGCGAGCGGGGCTATGACAGCCGTCGTGGCCGCAGCGGCCATGACACGGCGAAGCTTCATGAAGACCTCGGAAAGTCCGGTGCGCCGCGGTGTCACGGCACGAGATTCGGGAGGCCTCCGCGTGGCGGTCGCGGGTATGGCCGTTGGTTGCGTAAGAGAGACCTGTGACTCCCGTGAAGGGTTGTCCTCGAACTCACAGAATCCTTATGTGGGCTGGGTCACACACCGGGTCGACTTGTGAACTCCCGTGCCCACGCCCTAGAACTGACCCTCGGTCGACTGTCCAGTACGTCGATCAGCACGTCAGCCATGGGGGAGAGGCGCGAGCGTCGTGAGTGAGAAGCCGTCCGGTAAGTCACCCGAGGGCCCCGGGGAGTCCATACCGGACAACGTGTGGGAGCGGTTCGTCCAGGACAGCGAGCGGGACATCCGGATCTCGGAGGCGCCCAAGGAGCCGTCCGCGCGCGCCCGCATGGTGACCGAGCGGCTGCGCCGACAGGAGGCCCGCGGTGAACTGCCCCCGGCCTGGCGCGCGGACCCCGTCGGACAGGGGGCGAACGGGCGCAGAGCCCGGCGCCGCAAGATGTGGACGGTCCTCGGCATCCCGCTCGCCCTCGCGGTGGCCGTGGTGGCCATGAAACCGTCCCTGCTGCCGGGCGACCCCTTCGGCACGGACTCGGGCACGGGCCCGGGGGCGTCCCCGCAGACCGCGTCCACGCTCCCCGCGGAGACCGCGCCCGAGACCGCGGCTCCGGGATCCGCGCCAGGAACGCCCACCCCGGACGAGCCCTTCGCCGGCTCCCCGGCCGCCCGGTACGCCGACGGCGCCGCCGGGATCGTACTGCCGGAGGCGAAGCCGGTCGGCGCGTTCTCGAAGGACCAGGTCGCCGGGGCCCTGGAGCAGAGCAAGACCCTGCTCGTCGAGGCGAACCTCGACCGCGGGACGCTGTTCGGCGACGCCCCCGAGACCGTCCTCGGCAAGGTGCTCGACCCCGAACAGCCCGAACTGGTCGACGACCTGAGGTCCTGGCTGCGCAAGCCCGGCAAGGGGCACGATCCGCTGCGCTTCTTCAGCCGTTTCGACGGGGACGAGGTACGGCTCGTCGGTGACGTGGTCAAGACCCGTGGCCGTACGACGTTCGAGGCGGGCGAGGACGGGGCGCTGGACATCCACACCGACTACACCTTCGTCTACGCGCTGGCCCCGGCCGACCCGGACTCCACCGAGGTGGCCCGCACCATCGTCCGCCGTGTCATCGACCTGCGGCTCCTCGACCCCGCGAAGTACGAGGCCACGCCGGGCAGACTGGCGGTCATCAGGTACGACGACGACATCGCCAACTCCGCCTGCGACGTCCACGACGGTTTCCTGCACCCGCGGCTGACCTCCGGCGGACCGACGGGCGCGCCCCCGAGCGGGGCGGCGGTCGACCCGTACGACCGCAGCCGGGACATCGGAGACGACTCCGATGGCTCCGGTGGTTCCGGTGGCTCCGGCGACTCGGGCGAGGAGCCGTGTGGGACGGTGTCGCGGACATGATGACGAGAATGAGGATGAAGATCGCGCGCCCGCTGGTGGCCGCGTCGGCCGTCGCCGCCCTCGGCTGCGTCGCGGCGTGCGGCGGAGGCGGAGACGGCACCGCTCGGGACGGGAAGTCGTCGCGGTCGGCGGCGAGCGGACGAACGGCCGGCGGGGAGAGGACGAAGGCGCCCGCCGAGGGAAGCCAGGACGCCGAGGACCCGCGGGACACAGGGGCCCCGCAGGACACGCGCGACCCGCAGGACTCCTCGGGCGGCGGCGCGCGGAAGGGCGACGGGCCCCTGACCAAGGCGCAGTTGAAGAAGGCCGCGCTCGCGACGGGTGACGTCAAGGGCTTCGACATCGAGGAGTCGGAAGGGGCGGACCTCCTGGGTCAGACGGTCCCGGCGACCCCGTCGAAGTGCCAGCCGATCGCCGACATGTTCCTGTTCTCCGGCGACCCGGCCTCGCGGGCGGGAGTCAGCCGCGGTGCCGTGCCGAAGGACGAGACGAACGCCTCGGTGATCACGTTCGCCCTCCTCGCCCACAGGTCCGGCGAGGCCGACCAGGTGATCGACGGCCTGCGTACGGCGACCAGGGACTGCGCCGCGTACCGGCACGCCGACTACGACTACAAGGACGTGAAGGCACTGGCCGACCCCGGACTGGGTGACGAGTCCGTCGCGTTCAGGCTGGTCGCCTCGATCGAGGGGGCGCAGGTGCCCGCCGCGTACACGGTCGTCCGCGACGGTACGACGCTGGTGGCCTTCAGTTCGATGAACATGCTGGACGCGGACGAGATCGAGGTCCCGGCCAAGCTGGTCGAGGCACAGCTGGCCAAACTGGCGAAGACGACCGCCTAGCCCGCCGGGAGCCGGGAGCCAGGAGCCGGGACTCGGGACCGGGACGGGCGAAGGGCCCCGTGGGGCGATCCGCGGGGCCCTTCGTGGTCAGCACCGACGTCAGGGCAGCGCCGGTGCCTGGGGAGGCGGCGCCGGGGGGGGTAGCGCCGCTCATTGGCTTGTCCGCCGGTCTGCGTCCGGCGCACTGGGGGAGTGCGCGGTCTCGACCAATGGCGGTGGAGCGAGGGAGTACGGGTGTCGCTCGAGGACTCGGGGTGTTCCAGGCATCGTGCTCGACGGGCCGCGGCCTCCGCAACCGTTTCGACCGCCCTTGCACGGATTCCGCCGGTCGGCTCCGAGCGTCCCCGGAGCCGACCTTTCCTGGGTGACCGGGCTGCTGTCCCCTGCCGTCCGGTCACTTGTCCGGAACGGGGTCCCACGGCGCACGTCCGTACGCCTCCCGCTCCGGCGGAGCCACGCGTGGTTCTTCGGGCCCGCCCCTGGCTGGCACGGACATCGGGAGAACGAAGCCCGCCGGGGGACGGTCACGCGCCGTACGGGTGAGAGGGCATGCGTACGTGCGTGCACCGGACGTCCGTCGTACGCGCATGTCGTACGGAATGCGGTACGCGGCTCCTCGGACGCGGCTCCCCGGACACCGCCCCTCACGTGCTGCCCCTCAGATGCGGCCCCGGCACAGTTCCAGGAGCGTCATCGCGAGCGCGGTGCCGGGCTTGCCCAGGGCCTCCCTGTAGTGGCCGAGCACCTCCATCTCGCGTGACAGGTTCACCCGTCGGCCGCCGGAGGTGATCCGGGCCTCCTGGATGACCGCCGAGACGGCCATGCGTTCCTGGACCAGGCCGATGATGCGGTCGTCGAGGGTGTCGATGCGTTCACGGGCGCCGGTGATCACGTCGGCGGCCTCTTCGGTGCGGGCGCCGGTCCTGTCCGTGGCGGTGGTGGCTGTGGCGGGGGTAGTTGTGCTCATCTCGGGGGCTCCTCTTGGGACGGGACGGGGGCCCCGGAGCGGCAAGGTCCGGAAAACGCAGGCGCCCCGGGCCTTGTCGGCCCGGGGCGCCTGGGAAGTCGCTTGTCAGTTGCTCAAGCAGCACGACCATGGCAGCCGGGGGGCCGGTTGCCATAGGTAAAGACGAAGGTCTGGTGCGTGAACATGGGAGCAGTATGCCTGTGCGCTCCGCGCGGTCCAACCCGGTTCGCATCCTGAGACGTCACTGACTCGGGGGCCGGCCCCCGGAACCCCCGCTCCTCGAACGCCGGAGAGGCTGACCATCAGCCCCTCCGGCGCTTGAGGACGAGCGCGCAGCGCGATACGGGGGCGAGGGAAAACCCGGCGTGGCCCTCCGCCCCCGGACCCCCGTTAGAATCAATCGCACAGCCCCGCTAAACCGCCGGAAGGCAAACCGTGCCAGAAGCGTCCCCCGCCGCCACCCCCGACACCGTCCTGGTCGTCGACTTCGGCGCGCAGTACGCCCAGCTCATCGCCCGCCGAGTCCGTGAGGCCCGGGTCTACAGCGAGATCGTCCCGAGCACCATGCCGGTCGACGAGATCCTCGCCAAGAACCCCGCGGCGATCATCCTCTCCGGCGGCCCCTCGTCGGTGTACGCGGAAGGCGCCCCCCGCCTGGACCGCGCGCTCTTCGAGGCCGGCGTCCCCGTCTTCGGCATGTGCTACGGCTTCCAGCTGATGGCGACCACCCTCGGCGGCACGGTCGACAACACGGGCGCCCGCGAGTACGGCCGTACACAGCTGCACGTCAGCAAGTCCGGCTCGACGCTCTTCGAAGGCACCCCGGACGAGCAGTCGGTGTGGATGTCGCACGGCGACGCCTGCTCCGCGGCCCCCGAGGGCTTCACCGTCACCGGCTCCACGGACGTCGTCCCGGTCGCGGCCTTCGAGAACGACGAGAAGAAGCTGTACGGGGTCCAGTACCATCCCGAGGTCATG
The DNA here is from genome assembly GCF_044328075.1 of Streptomyces sp. NPDC017991. Classification (NCBI taxonomy): domain Bacteria; kingdom Bacillati; phylum Actinomycetota; class Actinomycetes; order Kitasatosporales; family Streptomycetaceae; genus Streptomyces; species Streptomyces sp. NPDC017991. The sequence continues at coordinate 255,086 of NZ_JBIRGP010000003.1, forward strand.
CACTCCACGCACGGCCAGCAGGTGCTCGAACACTTCCTCTACCGGGGCGCGGGCCTGAGCCCGGACTGGACCACCGGAAACGTCATCGAGGAGCAGGTCGCGCTGATCCGCGAGCAGGTCGGCGACAAGCGCGCCATCTGCGGCCTCTCCGGCGGCGTGGACTCCGCGGTCGCCGCAGCCCTCGTACAGAAGGCCATCGGCACCCAGCTGACCTGCGTGTACGTCGACCACGGCCTGATGCGCAAGGGCGAGACCGAGCAGGTCGAGAAGGACTTCGTGGCGGCGACCGGCGTACAGCTGAAGGTCGTGGACGCGGAGGAGCGCTTTCTCACCGCCCTCAAGGGCGTCTCGGACCCCGAGGGGAAGCGGAAGATCATCGGCCGCGAGTTCATCCGGGTCTTCGAGCAGGCCCAGGCGGAGATCATCGCGGACGAGGGCCCGGAGGTGGCCTTCCTGGTCCAGGGCACGCTCTACCCCGACGTGGTCGAGTCCGGTGGCGGCACGGGCACCGCCAACATCAAGTCCCACCACAACGTGGGCGGGCTCCCCGAGGATCTTGAGTTCCAGCTGATCGAGCCGCTGCGCCAGCTCTTCAAGGACGAGGTCCGGATGGTCGGCCAGGAGCTCGGCCTGCCGGACGAGATCGTCCAGCGCCAGCCGTTCCCCGGCCCCGGTCTGGGCATCCGGATCGTCGGCGAGGTCGACAAGGAGCGGCTCGACCTGCTCCGCGACGCCGACGCCATCGCCCGCGAGGAGCTGACGGCCGCCGGTCTCGACCGCGACATCTGGCAGTGCCCGGTCGTGCTGCTCGCCGACGTCCGGTCCGTCGGGGTCCAGGGCGACGGCCGCACGTACGGCCACCCGATCGTGCTGCGGCCCGTCTCCTCCGAGGACGCGATGACCGCCGACTGGTCGCGTCTGCCGTACGACGTCCTCGCGAAGATCTCGACCCGCATCACGAACGAGGTCGCTGACGTCAACCGCGTCGTCCTCGACGTGACGTCGAAGCCGCCGGGCACCATCGAGTGGGAGTAGCGGTCCCGGTTCCTCCGGTGCTCAGGTCCGCCTGAGCGTGCGCACCGGCACTCCGGGCCGCCAGATCTGGACGACCAGATACGTGTCGTCCTCGACGCAGGTCCGTACGACCTCCGTCAGTTCGGTGCGGAAGAGGTGGAACGGCTCCGGCGGTTTCACCTCTTCGCTGTACCCGGCCTTCTCCCGCGGGTCGTGGACCTCGACCGCCCGGCCGGCGATCCGTACGTCGCCGCCGGCCATCTCCGTGCCCGGCCCCGGGTTCGCCTGCAGGGCGAACCGAGGGTCCCGGCGCAGGTCAAGCGCCTTGAGGGAGTCCGGCATCATGCCGAGCCACAGCTCCCCGGCCAGGAAGCGGACCTCCAGACCGGAGGTACGGGGCGACCCGTCCTTGCGGAGGGTCGCCACGACGTGGTGCGTGAAGGCCGCGAACCGTTCCTCGACGGTCCTGGCGAGATCCTGTTCCGCGGCGGTGAAGGCCGCCCAGTTCGACGTCGCCCGAGTCACTGGGTCATCCAAGTCATCCGGGTAATCCGGGTCATGCGAGTCATACGACGAGTGTGGCGCCGATACCCGACATCTAGTGGCGCCTTTTCGGCAGCGAGGTGCGCAGGTCGGCCCTGCGGGAGTTGCGGCCCGCCGACCGCAGACGTCGGGCGAGCCGGTCCTTGCGCACCACCTCCAGGCGCAGGAGGAGCGCGAACACGGCGGCCATCATGGCGCCCGCGGCGAGCGAGGCCGTCCAGCCCGCGGGTATCAGCAGCAGTGCCATGAAGGTCGCGCTGGCGGTCATGAACACGGCCTTGCGGCGCCAGTCGAGGTCGTCGTCCAGGGCGTCGAACTCGATACGGGCCTTCAGCAGACCCACCGTCGGTGCCACGTCCGGCAGGGGCTTCAGCGTGCCGGGACGCATACCGGGGGCGCGTCCCGCCGCAAGCCTGCCGAGAGCCGCCGTACTGCGCTCGCGGGCCTCGGGCCGGGAGTCGCGCACCAGCCGGACCTGAAGTGTCTGGCCGACCCGGCTCGTCCGCTCGTACCGGAAGCCGTACTGCACGGCGATATAGGCGAGCGCGGCGAGGCGGCGTGGGGAGCCGCCCCGGTCGTCCAGGACGACCACGTCACGCGTGGCGACCTGTCGGAGCATGTCCGTGATCAGCCGCTCGGCTCTCCTGGTTCTCCTGGCGCCCTTGCTGTTCGTCATGTTCTTCGTCATGTTCTTCATGGGCGGGACGGTGATGCGGTCGCGGGGCGCGGTCCGCACAGCGTGTGGAGAAGGCTGTGCACGGGGGTCCCTCCAGGGGGCGTCGGCGCGGGTGCCCGACGGGTGTGATGGCTCCGGTCAGGCAGACCAGCGATCTCGTACAACGGTTGTGCACTCTCTTCTTCGACATCTCTGTTCTCCCGCGCTGACCGCCGGTAACTTCCGGCCCGTAAACACGTACGGAGTCCGCCCCTCAGGGCTGGAGGACATATGCACGGGCCCACACCGCCCCTGCCCCTTCCCACCGACAGACTGCGGTTCGCGATGCCGCCCATGCACGAGTCGCTCGACGACGAGCGCCGGCACCGCAAGGAACGCCTCGCGGGCGCGCTGCGGCTCTTCGGGCGGCTCGGGTTCGAGGACGGGGTCTCCGGCCACATCACCGCGCGCGACCCGGAGTACAGCGACTGCTTCTGGGTGAACCCGTTCGGAATGCCCTTCAAGCATGTCACCGTCGGCGACCTGGTGATGGCCAACGAGGGCGGGCAGGTGCTGGAGGGCCGCTATCACGTGAACCAGGCCGCCTTCACCGTGCACGCCCAGGTGCACGCGGCCCGGCCCGACGTCGTCGCGGTCGCCCACTGCCACTCGGTGCACGGGCGCGCGCTGTCCGCGCTCGGCGATCTCCTCGACCCGATCACCCAGGAGAGCTGCGCGTTCTACGAGGACCACGCGCTGTACGACGCCTACTCGGGGGTCGCCGTGGACGCCGAGGAGGGGCGCCGGATCGCCTCCGCGCTCGGCTCGTTCAAGGCGCTCGTGCTGCGCAACCACGGGCTGCTGACGGTGGGCGACTCGGTGGACGCGGCGGCCTGGTGGTTCCTGTCCATGGAACGCTCCTGCCAGGTGCAGCTGACCGCCCGCGCGGCGGGGCGGCCGGTGCTGATCGACCACAAGCAGGCGGTCGCGACGCGGGAACAGACCGGCGGGGACCTGGTGGCGTGGATCAACTACCAGCCGCTGTGGCAGGACATCAGCCGCAGCGAGCCGGATCTGCTGTCCTGACGTGTCCCAGGACCCGACGTGTCTCAGGATCTGCCGTGTCTCAGGATCTGCCGTGTCTCAGGACCTGGCGTGTCTCAGGACCTGCCGCGCGAGAGGACGCGCCTCGCCACGAGACGTGCCCCGTCGGGGCGGGCGCGGCTCACCGGAAGTCGCGCAGCACGGCCGCCTTCGTCGTCGCGAACTCCTCGTCGGTGAGCACGCCGTCGCGATGCAACTCGCCCAACTCCCGCAGCCGGCGCAGGAGTATGTCGTGAATGTCTTCCGGGGGCGATGCCTGGGGCGATTCCGGGGGCGATTGGCCTGTCTGGGGTGTCTGGGGTGCTTGGGGTGCTTGGTACGCCCGGGGAGTCCGGGATGCCCGGGGCCGTACGGAGTCGTCGGGGGCGGGGGCCAGGAGGCGGCTCGGATCGCCCCGAACGAACCCGCCCCGTGCAGACCCGCCGGTCGTACGGGCGGACGGGTGCGGGAGGCGGGCCATGACCGCGGTGGCGACGAGTGCCGTGAGCAGATCGCGGCGCGCGCTGCCCCACAGGTCGAGCGCGAACGGATCCTTCTCCGGCGGCAGCTTGGAGAACACCGAGTCGTTCGTCACGAACCGCAGGAAGCCGTCCTCGTAACCGGAGTTGGGCAGCCACTCCACCTGTACGAGATCCGGTACGCCGATGATGCGCGGGCCCGTCGCGCGCTTCACCCGGTCCGAGGTGTCGCTCCAGTCGATACGGACCCTGGCGCCGTCGAAGGAGACCGTGCCGTCGCTGGAGCGGACCGAGACGGGCACGGGCGGGCCGGGCAGGAGATAGGCCCCGGCCGGTTCCTTGGGGATCTGTTCGATGAGCAGGGCGTGCCGGATCTCCTCGGCGACGTACTCGGCGACACCCGAACGGTCGATGTCCACGGACAGCCGGTACGGATCCGCCGCGTCGGGCAGCCGACCCCCCGTCGCCTGGAGGAGAGGGTCGGCGCCCTCGCGAAGTCTCAGCCGCAGCCGACCACGCTTGCGGTCGGGCTCGTAGACGACGCCCGCGACCGCTTCGAGGGGCACGGCGATCTCTCCGTACGTCTGCCGGAACAGCGGCACGGAACGGTGCAGTCCCGGGGTGATCCGGACCGTGCTGCCGTCGAACGCCCAGGTCCCGTCGCGCTGGATGATCTCGGCCATACGGAAATTCTCGCAGCCGGGTCAACACGGGGGTGGCCGGTTCACCCGCGCTGACCGGACCTGGCGGACGCGGGGGGTGTGCGGTACGACACAATGCGCTGTCGTCACACGGCAGTTGTGCGGCTGCGCAGGTGTGCGGTGGGCGGATGTGCGGTGGGCGGGTGTGCGCGGAGGGTGGGCGCACGGCCGGGGAATATTCGACAGAGCGGTGCGGAAGGCGGCAACGGGCGTGGCGGTGCAGGAGACGGGACAGGGCACGGGGCGTGACCCCGGCCGGGGTCCCGGTCGGGGCGGGCACGAGGGCGGCTGTGCCTGCGGGGACTGCCCGCACGGGGCGCGGGAGGGCCATCGGCGGGCCGTCGCCGCGTTCCTCTCCAAGCGGGACGAACTGGCGTCGGGGCACGGACTGCCGGCCGCGGTCGCCCACTCGGCCGGGGCCTCGCGGCAGTGGGTGTCGGACGCGCTGACCCAGTCCGCCGACCTCGTCGCCGAGCGCGGCCGGGCCGAGGGAGAGGTCTGGCTCGGTCTCGTATGGCGGCGAACGGTCGCGTCCGTATGGGGTCTTGTGGTCGTCCTGCTGCTGGTGCAGGCGCTCACCGCGATCGGGGCGGGCTGGACGTCCGCGCGCACCGCGGGGCTGCTCGCGGCGGTCGTCGTGGCCGTGCTGCTGACCGCGGCCTCGTGGTTCCACCGGGCGCGCGGCGGAGTGCTGGCGCCGGTCATCGGTGAGGACAACCGGCTCTCCACCTCCCGTGTGGTGGCCGGCGGCTGGGTGCTGTTCGTCGTCTACGCCGTGCTGGTACTGGCCGGGCGGCTGGCCGGGGCCTCCTCGCACACCGAACGGGACTCCCTGATCGAGGGGCTCGAACTCGCCCGGGGCGCGGGCATCGTGACCGTCCTGGCCGTCGTGTGCGCGATCGCCGTCCTGGTGCGGCGGGTGGTGGGGCTGCGGGTTCTCGGACAGCGGCTGCAGAAGGTACGGGCCGACCGGCCCCGGGCCGCCGACCTGCTGACCGACGACTCCGGACGCGGCAGCTTCGCGGACACGCAGTACGCGGTGCTGGGCGCCGTCGCGCTCGTGTTCGCGGCGGTACGGCTGGCCCGGCGTCCCGAACAACTGCCGGACCTGCCGTGGGGACTCGCGGTCGTGGTGCTGATCTCGGCCGCCACGTACGTCGCCGCGAAGTACGCCGAGGGCGGCCGGCCGGTGATCCTCTCCGTCGTGCGGTCGCGCGAGGCCGGGGACCTGGACGCGCCGATCAGGACCGGCGACGACATCGAGATCCGGGGCGCCGGGTTCGTGCCGCCCGGCGCCCAGAGCGCGGACCGGCTGTCGCGGATGGTGGTGCGGATCGGCACCGTGCATGTGCACGTGCCGCTGGTCCCGGTGCCGGGCGGCTTCAGGAACCCCTCCGACGCGGTCCTCACCGTGCCGGTGCCCGCGGACGTGGAACCGGGACGGGTGGCGGTACAGGTCGTCACCGCGGCGGGCGTGGAGACGAACCGCGTGGAGATCGACGTGACGGACTGAGGACGCCCGGACCTCTGGGGAGGCTCGGACAACTGGGGACGCTCGGACCACTGGGGGACTCCCGCCCTTCCGGAGATCAGGATCAAAGGGGACGATCGGGTGGACGTGGTGAAAATTTATGTGTCCGCCCCTGAGCGAGGACTCGCCCCCGTACGTATTGTCTTGTTGAGGGGTGAACCGTTCGGCGGTTGAGAGGTGGCGGAGGGCTATGGCTCACGGCATGCGCATGGACACGCACTCCGGATACTCGGACGACGGCGGCGGTGGCGACTGGCGGGACACCGCGATGCGGTACGCGCTGCTGCCTCTGCGGGTGTTCCTCGGCGTCACGTTCATCTACGCGGGGCTCGACAAACTCACCGACAGCGCGTTCATGTCCGACTCCGGCGCCGGCTCCATCGGCGACATGATGCGCGCGGTCCGTGACTCGTCGGCGATTCCCGCCCTCATCGACCTCTCTCTCAAAAACCCCGTCGGCTTCGGCTACGCCATCGCCCTCGGCGAACTCGCGGTGGGCATCGGCACCCTGATCGGCCTGCTCGCCCGCCTCGCCGCGCTCGGCGGGGCACTGATCTCGCTCAGCCTCTGGCTGACGATGAGCTGGGCCGCGGACCCGTACTACTACGGCAACGATCTTCCTTACCTGATGGCCTGGCTGCCCCTGGTACTCGCCGGGGCGGGCGTCTTCTCCGTCGACGCGACACTCCGCTCCCGCCGAAGGCGCAGGGCGAGCTCCGCCTACTAGACGCGCCTGCGGGCGGGCTTGCGTGCCGTCGGGTCTGCGGCCCGCCGGGCCGACACGGTTGGCCCGGCTGGCCTGAGCTGGGGCCTGGTCGGTGCGGTCTGCCGGGGCTTACCTGGTCGGTGCTGCCTTCACGAGGCTGTCGATTCGAGCCGACCGTTTGAGTCGGGTGTTCTCCCTGGCCTGCCGGCCCGGCGTGTTCGTGTTGACCTCCCCTCTCGGACTTGCGCTCTCAGACCTGCCCGGGTTCGGCGTGCCTGCCGGCTGTTCGGGCTTGGCCTCACCGGCTCGGCCCGGCCGCCCGCTCGACGCCCGGTTCCGGCGCCGAACTCCGTACGGGTCCGGTACGGGCTGGTTCTCGGGCCGACCCGCGCCTCGGACCGACGCAGGGGCCAGTCCCAGGATCGCCGAGCCTGAGGTCGGGCCCAGCCGGGCGCCGCGCTCAGCCCGGCGTACCCGCGCTGTCTCGTGCGGGCGGCGTACGGCGGCGGTGGCGGCGTCGGATTCCGTGGGCCACGCTGCCCGTGACAGCCGCCAGGCACAGGCCTCCCGTGACTAGCGGGATCACCGCGAACCACGGGGTCTCCCAGAGGCCGCCCGCGTCGCCCGCGTAGATGACTCCCGTGAGGGTGAGGAAGAGACCCGCTATGAGCCGGCCGGGCTTGAACTCATGACGTCGCACGGGCCACCTCCGCCTGTCCGAGGCCGACCTGGAGAGTGAGGTCCAGCGTGCCGCCGTCCTTGCTCCCGTCCGCGGGCGCCAGTATCAGTTCCTTGTGCTTGCCGGGAGCCACGTCCACATCCTGCGTGTCGTCACCCGGCAACTGGATGTCCCCGACGCCCACATCGATGTTCAGTCTCACCGTCACACCCTTCGGTACGACGACCTTGAGCTGGCCCATGCCCACCTCGGCGTTCGTCGTCACGGTCCCGCCCTTGCCGAGGTCGATGCGGCTGAGATCGAGCGTGCCGACGCCCGTACCGAGGTCGTACTGCTCCCGTACGGCGGTCGCCGTGGCCGGTGTCCAGTCCACTCGCTCCCACTGGGTGGTGATGTCCGCCGGCAGCGCCGCCGAGCAGGCCAGCAGCCCCGCCGTGACGATCGCGAGGAAGACCGAGCCCGCTCCCGTACGCCCGCGGATCGAGCTGACCGTGATGCCCAGACCGAACACGACGAGCGCACAGGCCAGGCCGGCTTGCAGACTGGTGCCGAGAGTGTGGTCGTCCCAGGTCAGACGCGTACCGAGCGCGCCCGCGACGAGGGCGAGCAGGAATATGCGGCCACCGATCCCGCGGGGACCGCGCGGCTTGACGTCCCGCGTCCGTATGTCCCGGTCGGAGCCGCCGCCGTGCGCGATGGTGATCGCCGCCGCGATGTCCCGGTCCCACGTGCCCCTGGGACCCCACAGATACCCCGTGCCGCCCTCGTACGTACCGTCCTTGACGATGGGCTCCCGCCACCAGGAGGGGAAGGCGCCGGGCACGGGCGGTGCCTGCGCCTCGGGCGGAGCGTCGGCGACGGCCTGCGCGGCTATGGGCCCACCCCTGCCCGAGCGCGCCCGGGAGCTGGGGGACGGGTCGGGGACGTCGGTGCCGCGCTGCCGCGACCAGTATCCGGCGCCCGCGAGGAGCAGCGAGAGCGTCGCCGCGAAGGTGAGCACGCTCGCGTTGTTCAGCATGGAGAGGAACACGCCGCAGCCGACCAGGGCGAACAGCACGCCCGCCAGCGCCTGGCCGTCGACGCGGCCGGTGAGGAGCTTGCGCACCTCGTTCTCCTCCTCGTTGTCGTACGGGACGAAGAGCCAGGCGAAGCCGTAGAAGATGAGGCCGAGGCCGCCGGTCGCGGAGAGCACCGCGAGCACGATCCGGAAGATCACCGGGTCCATGTCGCACTGCCGCCCGAGCCCCGCGCACACACCGCCCAGCATCCGGTGCCGCCGGTCGCGCCGGAACCTGCGCGGAACCTCGGGCACCACCGGGTCCTCGTACGCGCGCCTCTCCCCGGGCGCACGCGGCTCCTCACCGGCGGTGGGTGCGGTGGGCGCCGCTGCGTCCGGTCGGGCGTCCGGCCGGGCGTCCGCCGCCGGCACGGAGTCCTGCGGCCCGCTGCCCGGACCCGGGGCCGCACTCGCGCCGGGGCCGGGGCCCGGCCCGGGCCCCGGATGCGCCGCGGCGTGCTGCTGATCGCTCATACGTCCATGGTGACGGCCAGGACGGCCCGACGGCAGTCGGAACAACCCTGGCCGAACCCTGAATTCGACCCCGGGACGACCCGCAGAGCCGCTCGGACACCGGCGCCCGGGCCGTTCGGACACCGGCGCCCAGGCCGCTCGGACACGGGTGGCGGCGCCACGCGGCTCCGGTCGCCGCGGCCCCGCGGACACCCGCCGGGATCGGATTCGAAGATCAGGGGAGTCTCGGGGGTCGACCCTGATGCCCGGTGGCGCCCGGCGTGTGAACATCGATGGCATGCCGGACGCCGCAGCCTTGACCATCGAGGACCTACGGCCTCCGCGCAAGCTCTACCGCAGCAGCGACGGACGCTGGCTCGGGGGCGTGGCGCGGGGGCTCGCTGGGCATCTCGGCCTGCCCGTGATCTGGGTCCGGCTGGTCTTCGCGGGCCTGTTCATGGCGGACGGCCTGGGAGCCTTGCTGTACGCGGCGTTCTGGTTCTTCGTCCCCCTCGGCGTCGGCGGCGTGGACGCCGAAAGGCCCCCCGCCCTCGCCACCGAGACCGCCCCCGACGGCCGCCGCAGGCTCGTGGCCCGCAAGCCCGACAAGGGCCAGATCGTCGCACTGCTCGCCATGGTCGTGGTGGCCATGATCTTCGTGGGGAACGTGGACCTGAGCGGCGGCGCCAAGGCCTACCTCTGGCCCACCGTCCTCGTCGGCGCGGGCGTGGCCCTGGTCTGGCGCCAGGCGGACAATGCCCGCCGGGCCCGCTGGATGGAGGTGGGCCGCCGCAAGCGCACGATCAGCCTGCTCCGCTCCGCGGCCGGTGTCCTGCTCGTCGCCGCGGGAGTCTCCGGGATATTCGTTCTGCAGGGCTCCGCCGCCCACCTCGGTTCGGTCCTGCAGGCCGCACTCGCCGTCCTCGTCGGGATAGCGCTGCTGGCCGGCCCATATCTCGTGCGCATGACCCAGGACCTCTCCGAGGAGCGCCTGATGCGCATCCGCGCCCAGGAGCGGGCCGAAGTCGCCGCGCACGTCCACGACTCGGTGCTGCACACCCTCACACTGATACAGCGCAACGCGGAGAACGCGAGCGAGGTCCGGCGCCTCGCCCGCGCCCAGGAGCGCGACCTGCGCAACTGGCTCTACAAACCGGAGGGCACCGGCAAGGACGAGGCGGACGAGCCCGACACCCTCGCCGAGGCCGTCAAGCGCAGCGCTGCGGAGGTCGAGGACAAGCACGGGGTTCCCATAGAGGTCGTGGTCGTCGGCGACTGCCCGCTGGACGACAGGATCGGCGCCCAGATGCAGGCCGCGAGGGAGGCCATGGTGAACGCGGCCAAGTACGGTGGCGAGGGCGGCGCGGTGCAGGTCTTCGCCGAGGTCGAGGGAAGGACCGTCTTCGTGTCGGTCCGGGACCGCGGTCCCGGATTCGACCTGGACTCGATACCCACCGACCGCATGGGCGTCAGAGAATCGATCATCGGCCGCATGGAGCGCAACGGCGGTACCGCCAGGCTGCGCGCGGTGCCGGACGGCGGCACGGAGGTCGAGCTGGAGATGGAGAGGGCGGAGACATGAGCGACGCGAACGAACCGACCGGAGCGGCCGGAGCAGTCGGGCCGAACGCCGGCGTGGCCGGTGCGGGTGCGGCCGGCGCGGGCTCGGCGGAGGACCCGGCGGCTTCCGCGCCCGGGCGGCGGGTGCGCGTGGTGCTCGTCGACGACCACCGCATGTTCCGTACCGGAGTCCAGGCGGAGATCGGGCAGACCGAGCGGACCGGCGTCGAGGTCGTCGGCGAGGCCGCGGACGTCGACCAGGCGGTCACGGTCATCACGGCGACCCGTCCCGAAGTGGTCCTCCTCGACGTGCACCTGCCGGGCGGGGGCGGGGTCGAAGTGCTGCGCCGCTGCTCGCCGTTGATGGCCGACCCCGAACAGCCGGTGCGCTTCCTCGCGCTGTCCGTGTCGGACGCGGCGGAGGACGTCATCGGCGTGATCCGCGGCGGCGCCCGCGGCTACGTGACGAAGACGATCACCGGCACGGATCTCGTCGACTCCGTCTTCCGTGTCCAGGACGGCGACGCCGTCTTCTCGCCCCGTCTCGCCGGTTTCGTCCTCGACGCCTTCGCCTCCACCGACGCCCCGCCGGTCGACGAGGACCTCGACCGCCTCACCCAGCGCGAGCGCGAGGTCCTGCGCCTGATCGCCCGCGGGTACGCGTACAAGGAGATCGCGAAGCAGCTCTTCATCTCGGTCAAGACGGTCGAGTCCCATGTCTCGGCGGTCCTGCGGAAGCTCCAGCTCTCCAACCGCCACGAGCTGACCCGGTGGGCGACGGCACGACGACTGGTGTAAAACCAGCCGCCAGCCGCCAGCCGCCAGCCGCCAGCCGCCAGCCGCCAGCCGCCAGCCGCCAGCCGCCAGCCGCCTGCCGCCAGCCGCCGGGCGAGTGGCCGGGCGCCCGCTCAGGGCGGCGGGGGATGGCCGGGGGCCGGGGAGCCTCGGACAGATCGTCGCGGTGTCAGGGGTTCACGGCCACGGCCTTGAAGAACGTGTAGTGGAACGTGCCGTCCTCATCGGCCGTGCGTTTCAGGTCTGCGACGCCGCGGTCGAAGGCCTCCGGGGTCGTCAGGCCCGCGGCCACGGCGTCCTCCCGCACGGACTCGATCATGGAGACGAAGGTGTTGCGGGTGAAGCCCTCGACCAGGGCAGGGCAGGGCGGGAGCGGTCGGCGTAGACGGGGCAGGGGCGCACGTCGATGCCCGCGTACCCGGCGGCGGTGAGGAGCGGGTGGAGACGGCGGCCCAGCAGGGCGTCCCCGCCCGCCGTGTGCTGGAGTCGGATCAGGCAGTCGACGGCGGCACGCCGCTAGCGTGGCCCCCTCACGCCACCCGTGTCGCCCCCGCGAACGGCATCTCGTCGATGGGCGCGACCCGTACCGGGGCTGACGGGTTGGGTGCGTGGACCATCTGGCCGTTGCCCACGTACAGCCCCACATGGCTGATGCCCGAGTAGAAGAACACCAGGTCACCGGGCTGGAGTTCGGAACGGGAGACGCGTTGGCCCGCGTTGATCTGCGCGTACGTCGTCCGGGGCAGCGAGATGCCCGCGGAGCGGTACGCGGCCTGCATCAGACCCGAGCAGTCGAAGGCGTCGGGGCCGGTGGCACCCCACACGTACGGGCTGCCGAGCTTTCCGTAGGCGTACGAGACCGCTGCCCCGGCGCGGGAGTTGGGGGAGGCCGTGGAGGACGAGCCCGCGCCGAGGCCTCGGAGGGCCTGCCCGGAACGTGAGGCGCGTGCGGTGTCCGGGTCGTCCGCTCCGATGCGGGCCCGGTCCGCGTCCGGCAGCCGTGACAGCAGTCGGCGTGCCTCGCCGAGCTTGCCGGTGACGGCCTTCTTGTGACGTTTCAGGTCCGCCTGTCGTGCTGTGAGCGAGGTGAGTTCGATGTGTGCGGCGCCGCGCAACTGCTCGATGTCGCGCAGCTGTGCGCGTACGCGGGAGACGGCCGAGGCCTGCCTGTGGCCGGCCCGCTCGGCGAACGCGACCCCGTCCAGATACTGATCGGGGTCCGAGGAGAGCATCAGGCCCAGCGCGGCATCGACGCCGCCGTCCCGGTACTGGGCGGTCGCCAGCGAACCGAGTGCGGCCCGTTCGGAGTTGAGCCGTTCCGTCTTGCGCGCCGCCTCGTCCTGCAGCGTGCCGAGCCGGTCGGCCGCCTTCGTGGACTTCTCCTTCGCGCCGTTGTACTTCTCGGTGGCGACCTCCGCCTCCTGGTACAGCTTGTCGACTTTCGCCTTCACCTGGGCCGGCGTCAGCTCGGGTGCGGCGACCCCCGTCCCGTCGAACCCGGTCGCGCTCGCCGCGCCCGCGAGGGCGAGGGTGAAGGCGGTGCGGGCCGTACCGCCGCCGAGTGAGCGCTGTCTGGGCTTGCGGTGCGCTGCCACGTGCGATCCACGTTCCTTCCGTACGGCCGCCGGGGCACTGGAACGTCCACGGCGGTGGCCCTCGGGGGCTGATTGCACGTCCGGCGGCAGCCCGCACAGGGGGAGCGGGCCGCCGCCGGACCTCTTGGCGGTGGTACCGACTGCCGCCCTGGCCAGGGCGGCTGTGGTGGGGAGCCGGTCACCTGGGGAAGGACGCTAAACCTCGCGACGCGCCGGTGGTAACGGCATGTACGGAAGTGGTGGCACTCGGCCACGAGCTGACCGGGTGCGACCGTGATCCGGACCCGGTGCCACCGACTTGGCGTGATGGGGTGACCGATGGGCGCGTTGCGGGGGAGCGGCACGCGCGACGGTGCTATGGACTCCGCCTGGGTCCGCACGAGGCTCGGGGCGCGGGCCGGTGCGAGGCGGCATGCGGGCGTCCCGTTAGGGTCCGGGCTCATGGACGTACTCATTCATGTCTTCGTCGCCCTGCACATCATCGGCATCGCCTCGCTGCTGGGCGGCTTCCTCACCCAGATGAAGGCCATGGGCGACGGCACGGCCCGCTTCACCCCCGCCATGCTCCACGGCGCGCTGACCATGCTGGTCACCGGCGCGGTCCTCGTCGGCCTCAACCAGGCCGACGACCAGACCGTCAACAACATCAAGATCGGTGTGAAGCTGGCACTACTGGTCGTGATCCTCGGCCTCGTCTACGTGAAGCGCGACGACGAGAAGGTGGAGAAGGGCCTGTTCGCCCTGGTGGGCGGGCTGACCACGGTGAACGTCTTCATCGCGGTCCTCTGGATCTGAGCGACCCCAGCCCCCAGACCCCCCTCAGAAACCGCCCCGGAAACCGCCCCGGAACGCGACCGGGGTACGGCACGCACGCGCCGTACCCCGTCCCGATGGAGGCGGGCTCTTAGCCCGGCCGCACCACGCTGTGGATCGGCATGTAGTAGATCGACTCTTCGCGGACGTACGCGCCCGGCTTCGGAGCGTGGATCATCATGCCGTCGCCGATGTAGATGCCGACGTGGCTGATGTCGTCGTAGAAGAAGACCAGGTCGCCGGGCTGGGCGTTGTCCACGGAGACCGTCGTGCCGGCCTCGACCTGGTCCCAGGTGGTGCGCGGCAGGGTCACACCGGCGGCCTTCCAGGCGGCCTGGGTCAGACCGGAGCAGTCGTACGAACCGGGCCCGCTGGCGCCCCAGACGTACGGCTTGCCGATCTGGGCGCGGGCGAAGGCGAGCGCCTTGGCCGCCTTGGTGGAGGAGGCGGAGTCGGAGCCCGGCACGCTCCCGGTGCCCGTATCGGTACCCGTGGCGGCTCCCGTGCCCTGCGTCGCCGCCTCCTGGCGCCGGCGCTCCGCGTCGGCCGCCTGCCGCCGCGCCAGCTCGTCCGCCTTGCGCCGGGCCTCTTCCTGCTTCTTCCGCTCGATCGCGGCGAGGCGGGCCTTCTCCTCGGCGGTCAGCTTCGAGAGGAGCTCGCGCGCCTGGGCGAGCTTGCGCTGGACGTCCGCCTTGGACGTCTTCAGCGTGCTCTGCGTCGTGGTGAGCGTCTCCAGGCCCTCGGACGCCGCCTGCCGCTTCTTCGACGTCGTGGTCCGCTGGGTGACGTACTCGTCGACGGCCTGCTTCTGGCGGGCGGTCAGCCGGTTCATCAGCTGGGTCTGGTCGAAGTAGTCCTGCGGGTTGTCCGCGAGGAGGAGAGAGGCCGTGTCCGGGGCGGAGGCTCCCGTGCGGTACTGCGCTGCGGCGAACGTCCCGAGCGCCTCGCGCGCGGTGTTGAGCTTCTCCGTACGCTGCGCCACGTCGTCGAGGAGCGTGGCGACGCGCTTGCGCTGCTTGGTCGTCTTCTCCTTGGCGGCGTTGTACTTCTCGGTGGCCGTACCCGCCTGCTGGTAGAGGTCGTCGATCTTCTTCTGGACTTCCTCCGCGCTCGGCTGCGCTTCCTCCGTGCTCGGCCTGGGCTCCGCGGCCGGCGAGGCGTCCGCCGTCTGGGAGAGCAGGGCCACCGAGGTCAGGGCCGCGGTGGCAAGGGCCGGCGTCCGGATGCCGAGGGGGCTGGGGGGCCGCGACTTGCGGTGTGGCGCCACGAGGGCGTCTCCTTCCGTCATCCGCCTACCGAGTTAGCTGTCGGGTTCGGGCGAATGCTTCGGAAGGTTTGCCCTACGGTCCTTGTTCCCGCGAGGGAGGGCGGACCGATTCACCCCAGGATCGGTTGGGTCCCCGGTTCCGGAGGCCGCGAGGGCATGCCGGATTCGGCGGAGCCCGCTCGGCCCGGCGTTGTTCGCCGGTGCGGGTCGAGCGGCCTACGCGAAAGTTAGCCAATACGTGTGGCGCCTGTGAAGTTTGATGTGCGATATGCCCGATACATTTTCGTGACCTGGGCCACGAATGCCATCCACTGACGTCAATTGGTCGTGATCTGCTCCGAGTTGTCCCGGAGGGGGCGCGGGAGCGGAGTGGCCGAGGCGCGGAGCGGCGCCCGCGCCGACGGGCCGGTTCCGGTCGGCTCGGCAATTACCTCCGGCAGGTGGTGTGCAGGTGCGCCCTGTCTCCGCACGGTTGTACGGAGGTCGTCCACGCGCGGTTCAGATGCGGGGCGAAGTCGGCGCCCCGTGGCGGTATCGCCACGCGCCGTATCGCCACCGCGACGGCCACCGTGTGTAGTGACGTGCTCATCGCGGGTGAGGGCCCGCCTCGGTCGCCCGGCCGGTAATCCGCCGGCAATCCGCCGGGAGCCCGTCGGCAATCCGCCGGGAAGCCGCCGGCAACCCGCCGGGATTCCGTCGAGTTTCCGGGGTGGCGGCCGGGTGTCAGTGGGGGCGCCTAGACTCGGAGAGCAATGAGCAGCCTCTTTGATGACAGCTTCCTGGCGGACCTCAAGCCCTCCCGGGCCCACGAGGAAGAGCCCCCGCCGCCGCCCGAGGACGAGGCGCCGGACCACGGTCCGGACGACCTGTTCGGCGGGCGCTTCGACGTGCCCCCGAGCAGAGGGGGATCCCCCGGGGCGGGCGGAGCCGGGACTGGGGGAGGCTACTACCGCGACGGCGCCCCCCGGCCGCTCGTGGACCCGGCCGCGCTCCTGGACGGGCTGAACGAGAACCAGCGCGCGGCGGTGGTCCACCACGGCTCACCCCTGCTCATCGTGGCCGGCGCCGGCTCCGGCAAGACCCGTGTGCTCACCCACCGCATCGCGCACCTGCTGGGCGAGCGCAAGGTGCACCCCGGCCAGATCCTCGCGATCACCTTCACGAACAAGGCCGCGGGCGAGATGAAGGAGCGCGTCGAGCAGCTCGTGGGCCCGCGGGCGAACGCCATGTGGGTGATGACCTTCCACAGCGCCTGCGTGCGGATCCTGCGCAGGGAGAGCAAGAAGCTCGGCTTCACGTCGTCCTTCTCGATCTACGACGCCGCCGACAGCAAGCGGCTCATGGCCCTGGTCTGCCGTGACCTGGACCTCGATCCCAAGCGCTTCCCGCCGAAGTCCTTCAGCGCCAAGATCTCGAACCTGAAGAACGAGCTGATCGACGAGGAGGACTTCGCCGCCCAGGCCTCCGACGGCTTCGAGAAGACCGCCGCCCAGGCCTACGCGATGTACCAGTCGCGGCTGCGCGAGGCGAACGCGCTGGACTTCGACGACCTGATCATGACGACGGTCAACCTCCTCCGCGCCTTCCCGGACGTCGCCGAGCACTACCGCCGCCGCTTCCGGCACGTCCTCGTGGACGAGTACCAGGACACGAACCACGCGCAGTACTCCCTCGTCAGGGAGCTCGTCGGCAGCGCCACGGACCCCGTGGCGCACCCCGAGGACGTACCGCCGGGGGAGGGCGACCTCCCGCCGGCCGAGCTGTGCGTCGTCGGTGACGCCGACCAGTCGATCTACGCCTTCCGTGGCGCGACCATCCGCAACATCCTCCAGTTCGAGGAGGACTACCCGAACGCGACGACGATCCTGCTGGAGCAGAACTACCGCTCCACGCAGACGATCCTGACCGCCGCCAACGCGGTCATCGAGCGCAACGAATCGCGCCGCCCGAAGAACCTGTGGACGAACGCGGGCGCGGGCGCGCGCATCACCGGCTATGTCGCCGACACCGAGCACGACGAGGCGCAGTTCGTCGCCGAGGAGATAGACCGCCTCACCGACGCGGGCGACGCGAAGGCAGGCGACGTCGCCGTCTTCTACCGTACGAACGCCCAGTCCCGTGTCTTCGAAGAGATCTTCATCCGGGTCGGCCTGCCCTACAAGGTCGTCGGCGGCGTCCGCTTCTACGAGCGCAAGGAGGTCAGGGACGTCCTCGCGTACCTGCGGGTGCTCGCGAACCCGGAGGACTCCGTACCGCTGCGCCGCATTCTGAACGTGCCCAAGCGCGGCATCGGCGACCGCGCCGAGGCGATGATCGACGCGCTCTCCCAGCGCGAGAAGATCAGTTTCCCGCAGGCGCTGCGCCGCGTCGACGAGGCGTACGGCATGGCCGCCCGCTCGACGAACGCCGTCAAGCGGTTCAACACGCTGATGGAGGACCTCCGGACGATCGTCGAGTCCGGCGCGGGCCCCGCGACCGTCGTGGAGGCGATCCTCGAACGCACCGGCTATCTCGCGGAGTTGCAGGCCTCCACCGACCCCCAGGACGAGACCCGCATCGAGAACCTCCAGGAACTCGCCTCCGTGGCGCTGGAGTTCGAGCAGGAGGCGGCCGGCGTCGAGGGCGCGGGTACGGGCGCGGACACGGGTACGGGCGCGAACGAGGGCGAGGGTGAGGGTGAGGGTGAGGGTGAAGCCGAGGGTGAGGGCGAGGGCGGTACGCCGACCGGGCTCGCAGCCTTCCTGGAGCGGGTGGCCCTGGTCGCCGACTCCGACCAGATCCCCGACGAGGACGAGGACGGCTCCGGGGTCATCACCCTCATGACCCTGCACACCGCCAAGGGCCTGGAATTCCCGGTCGTCTTCCTGACCGGCATGGAGGACGGCGTGTTCCCGCACATGCGCGCCCTCGGCCAGACCAAGGAGCTGGAGGAGGAGCGGCGCCTCGCGTACGTCGGCATCACCCGCGCGCGAGAGCGGCTCTACCTGACGCGGGCGTCGATGCGCAGCGCGTGGGGGCAGCCCTCGTACAACCCGCCGTCCCGCTTCCTGGAGGAGATCCCCGAGGCGCATCTGGACTGGAAGCGCACGGGTTCGATGGGGGCGGTCGCCTCCGGTCCGGTCGGCGGCGTGGCGGCCTCCCTGTCCTCCTCCCGTTCGCGCTCGGCGGCGTCGGGCGCGTCCGGCTTCGCGACGCGGCGTGGTGCCGCGGAGAAGCCGGTGGTGTCGCTGGCGGTCGGAGACCGGGTCACCCATGACCAGTTCGGCCTCGGCACGGTGGTCGGAGTGAAGGGCATGGGGGCGAACTCGGAGGCGACGGTCGACTTCGGCGGAGAGAAGCCGAAGCGCCTGCTGCTGCGGTACGCGCCGGTGGAGAAGCTGTAGGCAGCGGGACTGGGAGCAGGGGTGGGGCCGCCGACCGGGTGGCTTCCGCCGGTCCCGGACCCCTTTGAGCAGGTGCTCGCAGGCCCTAGGTGGGGTCGATGCCGTGGCTGCGCAGCCACGGGAGCGGGTCGATCGCCGAACCGCCGCCGGGGCGCACCTCGAAGTGGAGGTGCGGGCCGGTGGAGTTGCCGGAGTTGCCGGAGTACGCGATCGGGTCGCCGGCCTTGACCACCGCTCCCGAGGCGACCTTGTACGTGGAGAGATGGCAGTACCAGGTCTCCGTACCGTCCTTGGCCGTCACGATGATCATGTTTCCGTAGGCGCTGTTCCACTGCGTACGGACGGTTCCGTCCGTCGCGGCCATCACCGTCGTGCCGTACGAGACCGGGAAGTCGATACCGGTGTGCACGGACATCCAGTTGATACCGGCCTGACCGTAGTAAGCGCTGAGCCCGTGCCGCGCGACCGGCAGCGCGAACTTCGGACGCAGCCGCTCCTTGCGGGCCGCGTCGGCCGCCGCCTTCTGCTTCTCGGCGGCCTGCTCGGCCTTCAAGTCGATACGTTCCTGCGTGCGGCTCGCCCGGTCCGCGAAGTCGTCCGCGTCGGCGGAAAGGCTTTCGAGCTGGGCGTCCAGCTTGTTGTTCGCGACCGACGGTTTCACGACGCTCGTATCGGGCGCGGCGGCCGTCGTCTGGACATCGTCTCCGCCGTCGCCACCGGTCACGGACGCGGCGGCGATGCCGGCGACACCCATCACACACGCCGACGGTACGGCGATCGTCAGCAGCGCGGAGCGCTTGGGCGGTGTGCGGCGACGCGACCGGGAAGCGGAACGGCCCGCCGCGCGGGACCCGGGCGGGGTGGCCGGCGCGCCGGCGGCGACGGGAGTGATCTCCTCGACGCCGTCGAGCAGTTCGGGCTCGTCGTCGGCGTGATCGTGATCATGGGTACGAGCGTGAGAGTCGGGGTCCGCGTCGGCGAGGGCGTCGGCATCGGTATGGCCGGAGTGTTCGAACTCGCTCTGCGCGGTGACCTGTTCCTCGAACGGCACCTGCTCGAACGTGGCGGTGGCCTGCTGGTGGAACGCTTCCCGCTGGTCGTACGCGTCCTGCTGGTCGTACGACTCGTGCTGCGCCTGCGGGTGGAGCTGGGTGTGGGACTGGGGCTGCTCGCCGCCGTCCGAGTTCCACGCCGTGGCGTCGTACGTGCCCGTCTCGAAGGTCGGCGCCGTCCACTGCTGGGTGGGGTCGGCCTGTTCGGCCTGGTGCCAGGCGTTCGCGTCCCACTGCCCGGTGCCGTCGGGGCTCGCGGCCTGCGGGGGGATCTCGCCGAGCTGCTGATAACCGGCATCCGGCCAGACACCGCCCGTGTCGTAGCTGCCGGTCTCGTAGGCGGCGTGGTGCCGGGCCGCGTACGGGTCGTAGTTCAGTGCCTGCTGACTGCCGGTGGAATCAGTCCAGTTACCGCTGTGGGACGCCCCGGCCGTGGTGCCGTACGAACCCGTTCCGCCGCCGCTCCCGTCGGTTCCGCTTCCGTTGCCGGGCAGATCGCCGAAGAGGGGGTCGGTGTCGAATGTGGTCGTCGCGTAGGCGCCCGTCATGTCGTAACCACCTGTCGTGCCGTACGAGCCGGTGGCGACCGGGTCGAAACCGGTGGCGGGATATCCGTCGTACGTGGTGAAGTCGCCGTGCTGGGCCCCTTGCTGGCCATGGGACGCGTAATGCGCCGCGGCGGCCTCGGGAGCCGGAGCCGGGGGAGTTACGGTCCCCGACGGGTGACGGTCGTTCACCAACTTCTCTTTCGCCTCGACAACAGGGGCTGGCAGAGCAGTGCGGCGACTGTACCCGGCGGTATGCGGGCGCGACAATCTTCAGCAGGTTTCCTCCTCGCGGGAAAGGGGCATTCGGATGCCTTTCGGCGGAGGATGGGCAGAGCTTTGGCCTTGCGTTCGATGAACGTTCGAATAAACGACGTCTCCGAAGCCGAACTCGGCTTCCGCTTAGGCGGCTTTCCGTTGCTCTGAGCGGGTCCGGGCCCACGGGCAGGCCCTCTCCGTTACGCCACCGTCAGGCCGCCGGTGTGGGCGGTGGCGCGGGCGGTTTCCTCCTCGACATCCAGGGCCTCGCGTATGCCGGCCGCGACCGCCGGGTGCACCGGCAGGGCGAGATGTCCGATTCCGCTCACGCGAACGTTCTGCGCGAGCAGATCCGGGTGCTCGATGCACGCCGTCTCCAGCGGGTCCATCAGCTGGTCTAGGTCGCTCCAGAAACTCACGAAGCGCGTACGGCAGTGCGGGGCAGGCTCGCGCAGCTCTTCCAGTACCCCGGAGCCCGGGCGCATCTGCCGGATGATCGGGTGCGCGTTCATCAGCGGCACGACGCGGGTGCCCGCGTGCGGTGTGCCGAGGGTGACCAGCGTCCGGACGCGGACGTCACCGCCCAGGCGCTGCACGTAATAGCGTGCGATCAGCCCGCCGAGGCTGTGCCCGACGATGTCCACCTGCCGGCGGCCGGTGCGCTCGCAGATCTCCTCGATGTGCCGGCCGAGCAACTCGGCGGCGGCCCGTATGTCACAGGTCAGCGGAGAGTAGTTGAGCGACTCGATCTGCTGTCGGCCGTGCTGGGCCAGGGAGCGGCGCAGCAGCACGAAGACCGAGCGGTTGTCTATGAAGCCGTGCAGCAGGACGACCGGGGGCTTGTCAGGGGTGGGCAGCCGGGCGGTGTCGGCGGTGCCGTCCGTGCCGAGGTCGGGGTCGGGCAGGTCGGCCAGGGATCGGGTCGGGATCGGGGACCGGCGGCGCTCCGGGGTGATGCCGGAGGGGTAGAGGACGAAATGCCCGGCGAGGATCGCGATCTCCAGGGCCGTCGCCTTCAGCAGGGTCAGTGAGAGCCCGGCCAGTCTGGTGGGAAGCAGGCGTTGGCACAGTGGAAGAAGGGGCAGCAGTGCCCTGGTGACCTTCATGGCCGACCTCCCGTCGGCGCACGGCAGGACCCCTCTGTCCCCCGTGTGCCCTCGTGGGAAGCCGATGGGTGAGGACGGCGCCGGCGCACGTGCGGCGTGGGTGACGCCGGTGGAGCGACGGGGTGCCCCGTCGCCGTGCGATCGCCGATGCGCCGCACCACCCCGTCGCGCGGCTGACGGCGCGGAGGTGCGGAGCCCTCGTAGCGGTTTCCCTTGCGCCCGTCCCGGGTGCGAACCGTGTGTCGCGGTGTGCGGGATCGATGCGCTGCGAACTTGTCCCACCGTGTGATTTCCCCCTCGGTCTGCACCGCGAAACTGCCGGTTGCGGGATGGTGGAGATAACGTTCGTTCACATCCCCGGACCGTGCGGTGCGGGGCGGCTGTGCCGGGCATGTCTGAGATGCGTGCTTGGGATGGGCGCGGTGGTGACAGGTCGCCGTCGCGGTCGGCTGGTGCTGTCAGTCGGTACGGGTACCGAGACCGGTAGCCGTGCAGGTGCAGGTATGGCGACCGTCGCTGGTCGAAACAGATCTCTGCAGATCGGTGTAGTCGGTTCATGGAGGCAGTGATGGGTGTGGCAACCGGTCCGATCCGCGTGGTGGTGGCCAAACCGGGGCTCGACGGACACGATCGCGGGGCGAAGGTGATCGCGCGGGCGCTGCGGGACGCTGGTATGGAGGTCATCTATACCGGCCTCCACCAGACGCCCGAGCAAATCGTGGGCACGGCGATCCAGGAGGATGCCGACGCCATCGGGCTGTCCATCCTGTCCGGCGCGCACAACACGCTGTTCGCCGCGGTCATCGAGCTCCTGAAGGAGCGCGACGCCGCGGACATCAAGGTGTTCGGCGGCGGGATCATCCCCGAGGCGGACATCGCGCCGCTCAAGGAGAAGGGCGTCGCGGAGATCTTCACGCCCGGGGCCACGACTACGGCGATCGTGGACTGGGTGCGGGCCAACGTGCGCCAGCCCGTTTAGGGCTCCGCCGGGTTGGCAGGGGGTCGGGGGGCTCAGTGTACGTGGCTGGGTGCGGGTCGGTTGTGGCTTGTTGCGCAGTTCCCCGCGCCCCTTGGTAGTGGGGGTGTGGGTGAGTGGGTTTGGTGCGGGTTCGGGTGCGTGGTGGCTGGTCGCGCGGTTCCCCGCGAGCCTGGGGGCGGGGTTTACGGGTGGGTGAGTTCCGTTTGGATTGCTGCTCGTAGGCGCAGTGTGGTGACCAGGCGTTGGAAGGACTCGGCCCAGTAGCCTCCGGCGCCCGGAGCCGCGTTCTCCGATTCGTCGGGGACGGCTGTGAGCGCTTCCAGGCGGCCCGCCTCCGCCGGGTCCAGACAGCGTTCGGCCAGCCCCATGACCCCGCTGAAACTCCATGGATAACTCCCCGCGTCCCGCGCGATGTTGAGCGCGTCCACCACCGCCCGCCCCAATGGGCCGGCCCAGGGCACCGCGCACACCCCGAGCAGCTGAAACGCCTCCGACAGTCCGTGCACGGAGATGAATCCCGCCACCCATTCGGCCCGCTCCTCGGCACCCAGGACGCCGAGCAGCTTCGCCCGCTCGGCCAGGGAGACCGCCCCCGGCCCGCCCGCCTCCGGCGCCGCCGGTGTCCCCAGCAGCGCTCTGGACCAGGAAGGATCGCGCTGCCGCACCGCCGCCCGGCACCACGCGGCATGCAGTTCGTCCTGCCAGTCGTCGGCCACGGGCAGCGCCACGATCTCCTCCGGCGTGCGTCCCCCGAGCCGCCGCGACCAGGTGCCGAGCGGGGCGGCCTCCACCAACTGTCCGAGCCACCACGACCGTTCGCCCCGGCCGGCCGGAGCCTTGGACACCACGCCGTCGCGCTCCATGCCGGCATCGCACTCGTGCGGCGCCTCCACCACCGTCGTCGGCGCGCCGAGCGTATGGTCGACCGCGACGCAGGACCCGGCCCGCTCCGCCATCCGCCCGGCGAGCGCCGAGTCGGGCAGCGCGGACAGCAGCTCCGCCGCGGTGGCCCGCACATTGCGGCTCCGGTCGGCCAACGCCCGCTCCAGGAAAGGCTCGTCCGCCGCGCACAGCCCCGTCCGCAACGAGTCGAGGAACATCAACCGGTCTTCGGCCCGCTCCGACGCCCACGTCCCGGCGAGCAGGTCCCGCGCGGCCCCCGCGTCCCGCGCCCGGACCGCCGACAGGAGCGCGACCCGCTCCGCGAACAGCCCCTCCTCCCACAACGCGCGCACCCGCTCCGGCTCCCCGGGCCCGGGCAGTACGGCACCGCCGCCCGGCGCCGCCCGCAGCGCGAACCGCCAGTCCGCGTTCAGCCGGGCCAGCCACAGTGCGCGCGGCCCCGCGAACGCCAGCACCGCCGGCCGGATGTCCGTACGCCCCCGGGCCGCGTCCAGCAGAGCGGGCAGTGCCTGGGGAGGAGCCGTGAAACCCTGCCGGTTCGCCGTGGCGAGCCACTGCGGCAGCAGCTCCATGAGGTCGGGGGCCGTTCCCCGGCGGCCACCGCTCCCCGCCCCCGGCCGGTCGGCGAGCAGCATCGTCAGCCGGCGCGCCGCCGCCGGCGGCAGCGCGGGACGGGAATCCTCCGCTGCGGGCTCGACCCGGGCCGCCGCCCGGCCCGGCCGCATCCCGGCCCGTCTCCGCACGGTCTCCACGGCCGCCGCGTCCAGCAATGCCGTCGGTGCGTCGCGCCGGGACGTGACCCCCGACGGCGTACGCCGCGTGGTCCCCAGCAGCGCCACGGTCACGAGCTCCTCCCAGTGGCTCCCGGTGGACGCGCCCGTTGAAACGGGAGTGGGGGAAGGGCCAGAGACAGGTACAGGTACAGAGGTGCTGGTCATGGGTGTCCCTTTCGGAGGGAGCGAGTCGTAAGGGAGGGGGGAAGACTGGAGCGCGGTGCCGTCAGCAGCGGTGCCGTCAGCACAGGGTCACCGCCTCGCCCGGACCCTCCGGCCAGGCCGTGAGAGGGGAGAAGCCGCGGTGGCCGCACTCTCCGAAGACCGTCACCGGAGCGCCGCCGGAGAGGGCGACCAGGCGCCACAGACCGGAACGGGACCGAGCGGCCGGAGTGAGCGGCAGGGCGAGCTCTCCGTCGGCGTCCGCCAGCTGCCAGTCGTCGCCGTCCGGAGTCGGTATGACGCGGGCGAGTGTCACGGGCCGCGATTCGAGCCACGGGTCGTCCCGCAGTGCCTCGCCGTACTGGGCAACGGCCCGAGCCACATCCACCCCGGGCGGCCGGAACTCCGTGGGCGCCGGAGCGGCGAACCGCTCGCCCAGCGCCGCCCGCAACTGCCCCGCACCCGGATACGCGGACAGCTCCGCGTCCAGCGTCAGCCCGACGGGCAACGTCAGCTCCGGTGCGCGCCCGGCGGCCCCGTAGGAAAGGAGCAGGGCCGTGCGCCCCGACCCGGCCCCGTACAGCCAGACGCGGCGGGTGGTGAGGCGGCTGTCCGCGGTGTCGTACTGGGACAGGACCAGCCACCGGTCACGCACCGGCGGGCCGTCCGCCGAGCCGGGCAGCCCGATCCGGGAACGGACCGTCGCGGCCAGCCCGTTGGGCAGCGCGGCACGGCGCAGCCACCCCTGGTCGAGGAGGTGGAGCAGCGCGCACTCCTCCAGCAGCCGCACCGGCCAACCGGGCCCCGACGACGGTATCGCCCCCAACTCCCGCACACGCGCGGCGAGTCCCGGCGCCTGCGCGTCGACCATGCGGGCCGCGGTCTCCTCCCACAGCCCGTATCCCCGCTGTTCCGCCGAGGCCAGACCGCCCCGCAGCAGATCGGTCAGCCGCTGCTCCAGCTCCGAGGCCCCCGCGGTGATCCACTCGGCCCGCCGCTCCGCCCTGCGCCGCGCCGCCTCCGGATCACCCGCGGACGGCGAACCGGCCGCGCCCTCCGCCCGCTTGTCGTCCGCGCGTTTCCTCCTGCCCTCGATCCACTCGTCCGCCCAGTCCGGCGCCTGCCCCCGCGGCGCCGCGCCGTCCTCGCCGGCCCAGAGCAGCAGCAGCCCCAGCGCGTGCTTGCACGGGAACTTCCGGCTCGGACAACTGCACTTGTACGCGGGCCCGGTGGCGTCCGCGACGTCGATCACCGTCCGGTACGGCTTGCTGCCGCTTCCCCTGCACAGGCCCCATACCGTCCCCTCCTCGGAACTGCCCGCCTCCGACCACGGCCCGGCCACGCCGAGCTTGCTGCCCGCCTTGCGTGACGCGGTGTCAGGCGCCAGTGCCAGCACCTGATCCGCAGTCCAGCGCACCCCCTGCTGAGTCATGTGAACGAAGGTAGATCCCGCCACTGACAATCGCCTGTGACGGATGCGTTTGCGCAGGTCAGAGTCGATTGTCAGTGGCGTGGTGCACGGTGGTACCAGATCCGAACCGGCCGAGCCGCAAGGGGGACCGCTCCATGTCCGTGTCCGTCGACCCGACGTTCGTCGACCCGAACCACCACCCGTCCCTGTCCGCGCCGGACAGGGGTGAGGAGTTGCGGCCGCACGCCGAGGACGCGTTCGCCTCCGAGCTGGCCGCGCTGGCCGCGCAGGACGACCGCCCGCGGCCCGCCCGCTGGCGGATGTCACCGTGGGCCGTCGCGACGTATCTGCTGGGCGGCACGCTGCCGGACGGCACGGTGATCACGCCGAAGTACGTGGGGCCGCGGCGCATCGTCGAAGTGGCCGTGACCACCCTCGCCACCGACCGGGCGCTGCTCCTGCTCGGCGTACCCGGCACGGCGAAGACGTGGGTGTCCGAGCATCTGGCCGCGGCGGTCAGCGGCGACTCCACCCTTCTCGTGCAGGGCACGGCCGGCACACCGGAGGAGGCGATCCGCTACGGCTGGAACTACGCGCAACTGCTCGCGCACGGCCCGAGCCGGGACGCCCTGGTGCCCAGCCCGGTCATGCGGGCCATGGCCGAGGGGATGACGGCACGGGTCGAGGAACTGACCCGCATCCCCGCCGACGTACAGGACACACTCATCACGATCCTGTCGGAGAAGAACCTGCCCATCCCGGAGCTGGGCTCGGAGGTTCAGGCCGTCCGGGGCTTCAACCTCATCGCGACGGCCAACGACCGCGACCGCGGGGTGAACGACCTGTCGAGCGCCCTGCGCCGCCGCTTCAACACGGTGGTCCTGCCCCTGCCCGAGAGCGCCGACGCCGAGGTCGACATCGTCTCGCGCCGCGTCGACCAGATCGGCCGCTCCCTGGACCTGCCCGCCGTGCCCGACGGCATCGACGAGATCCGCCGCGTCGTCACCGTCTTCCGCGAGCTGCGCGACGGCGTCACGGCCGACGGGCGTACGAAGCTCAAGTCGCCCAGCGGCACGCTGTCCACCGCCGAGGCGATCTCCGTCGTCACCAGCGGCCTCGCCCTGGCCGCCCACTTCGGGGACGGCGTCCTGCGCGCGGGCGATGTGGCGGCGGGCATCCTCGGCGCCGTCGTCCGCGACCCGGCGGCCGACCGTGTCATCTGGCAGGAGTACCTGGAGGCGGTCGTCCGCGAGCGCGACGGCTGGAAGGACTTCTACCGGGCGTGCCGGGAGGTGAGCGCGTGAGCGGATACGCCGCGGGGAGCGAGGCCGGGGTCCGCCGGCCGCCCGGGCCTCTGCTGCTCGGGGTGCGCCACCACGGGCCCGGTTCGGCGCGGGCCGTACGGGCGGCACTCGACGCGGCGCGCCCGCGCGTGGTGCTCCTCGAAGGGCCGCCGGAGGCCGACGCGTTGATCGCGCTCGCCGCCGACGAGGACATGCGGCCGCCCGTCGCGCTCCTAGCGCATGTCGTGGACGAGCCGGGACGGTCGGCGTTCTGGCCGCTCGCCGAGTTCTCGCCGGAGTGGGTGGCCATCCGCTGGGCCCTGGAGCACGAGGTGCCGGCCCGCTTCATCGACCTCCCGGCCACCCACACGCTCGCCCGGGAGAAGAGGGAAGAGGGGGAGGGGGTCGAGGAGGGGGAGCCGGACGGGGCCCGTTCCGAACCCGGCCGGGCCGTGCGGGTCGACCCGCTCGCCGTGCTCGCCGAGACCGCCGGATACGACGACCCCGAGCGCTGGTGGGAGGACGTGATCGAGCACCGCGGGGCGCGCGAAGGGGACGCGTTCGCACCGTTCGAGGTGCTCGGCGAGGCCATGGAGGCGCTGCGGGAGGTCTACGGGACGGGGGGACACGACCGGGATCTCGTGCGCGAGGCGTACATGCGGCTGCAGGTGCGGGCGGCCCAGCGGGAGTTCGAGGACGACGTGGCCGTGGTGTGCGGCGCCTGGCACGTTCCCGCGCTGCGGCAGCGGACCACCGTCGCCGCCGACCGGGCCCTGCTCAAGGGACTGCCCAAGGTGAAGGCCGACATGACCTGGGTGCCCTGGACCCACCGGCGGCTCTCGCGGAGAAGTGGATACGGAGCGGGCATCGACTCGCCCGGCTGGTACGGGCATCTGTTCACCGCCGCCGACCGTCCCATAGAGCGCTGGATGACGAAGGTGGCCCGGCTGCTGCGGGACGAGGACCAACCCGTGTCCCCCGCGCACGTCATCGAGGCGGTGCGGCTCGCCGACACACTCGCGGCCATGCGGGGCCGCCCCCTGCCGGGCCTCACCGAGACCACCGACGCCGTACGGGCCGTGATGTGCGAGGGCTCGGACGCCCCGCTCGCGCTCGTGCACGACCGGCTCGTCGTCGGCGACGTACTGGGAGAGGTACCCGCGACGGCGCCCGCCGTCCCGCTCCAGCGCGACCTCGCACGGCTCCAGCGACGGCTGCGGCTCAAGCCGGAGGCGCAGGACAGAGAGCTGGAGCTCGACCTGCGCAAGGAGACCGACGGCGGACGCAGCAGACTGCTGCACCGGCTGCGCCTCCTCGGCGTCGGGTGGGGAGAGCCGGTCGCGTCACGCGGCAGCACGGGTACGTTCCGGGAGACATGGCGGCTGCACTGGGAGCCGGAGCTCGCGGTGCGCGTCGCCGAGGCGGGGGTGTGGGGTACGACGGTGATCGCCGCCGCGACCGCCAAGGCCGAGACGGACGCGGTGGGCGCCCGGTCCCTGGCCGAGGTCACGGGCCTCGCCGAGCGCTGCCTCCTCGCCGAACTCCCGGACGCCCTCCCCGTGGTCATGCGGATCCTCGCCGACCGGGCCGCCCTGGACGCCGACGTCGGCCACCTCGCCCAGGCGCTGCCCGCCCTCGTCCGTTCCCTGCGCTACGGGGACGTACGCGGCACGGGCACCCAGGCCCTGGCCGAGGTCGCCGCCGGGCTCGCGGAGCGGGTCTTCGTCGGGCTGCCCCCGGCCTGCGCCGCCCTCGACGCGGACGCCGCCGAGGAGATGCGAGGCCACGTCGACGCGGTGCACGGCGCGGTGGGACTGCTGGCCGAGGGGGCCGAGGGGGCCGAGGAAGGCACGGACGACTCCCGGGCCGGCATACGCGGCCGGTGGCACTCCGTACTGGGCACGCTCTGCGCGCGGGACACCGTTCCGGGGGTCGTGCGGGGGCGGGCCGTCCGGTTGCTGCTGGACGACGGGGAGCTGGGGCAGGAGGAGGCGGCCCGGCTCATGGGACTCGTCCTGTCACCGGGGACCGCACCCGGTGACGCGGCGGCATGGATCGAGGGGTTCGTCGGCGGCGGCTCGGGGGGCGGCATGCTGCTCGTGCACGACGAGCGGCTGCTCGGCCTGGTCGACTCCTGGCTGACCGGTGTGCCGGGGGACGCGTTCACGGACGTACTCCCGCTGCTGCGGCGCACGTTCTCGGAGTACGAGCCCGGAGTGCGCCGCACCCTCGGCGAACTGGTCCGGCGCGGGCCGGGTCCGCGCGGCGGTGTCGCGGACACCGTCGCCGGGACACCCGGCTTCGGACCCGACCTGGACGAGGCCCGCGCCGGCGCCGTACTGCCGGTGCTGCGCCTGCTGCTGGGGCTGGACGAGGTCGACGGCGATGTCAGTGATCGCGCTGATCGCAGTGATCGCAGTGATCTCGGGGACAACGACCTTGTGGAGGCGGGCCGATGAGTACGGGAGCTGTGAACGCGGGAACGGCGGACCAGACCGACCGGACCGGGGTGACCGACCGGGCCGAGGTAACCGACCGGACCGGGGCGACCGATCAGGACGGTGCCACCGACGAGCGGCTCCGGCGCTGGCGGCTCGTGCTCGGCGGAGAGGACGCGGACGGTACGGGCTGCGCGCTCGCTGGGCAGGACGCCGCGATGGACGGGGCACTCGGTGCGCTGTACGGGAGGGGGAAGGGCGGCAGGCCGCGGGCGGGACAGGAGCGTTCGGCGGGGCTCGGGGCGTCCGCGCCGTCCGTCGCCCGGTGGCTGGGCGACATCCGGACGTACTTCCCGTCCTCCGTCGTCCAGGTCATGCAGCGGGACGCCATCGACCGCCTCGGCCTGTCCACCCTGCTCCTGGAACCGGAGATGCTGGAGGCCGTGGAGGCCGACGTCCATCTGGTCGGCACCCTGCTGTCCCTGAACAAGGTGATGCCCGAGACGACCAAGGAAACGGCACGGGCGGTCGTACGCAAAGTGGTCGAGGACCTGGAGAAGCGGCTCGCGACCCGCATCCGGGCGACCCTCACGGGGGCCCTGGACCGCAGTGCGCGTATCAGCCGGCCGCGCCACCACGACATCGACTGGAACCGCACCATCGCGGCCAACCTCAAGCACTATCTGCCCGAGTACCGCACGATCGTGCCCGAGCGGCTCATCGGCTACGGACGTGCCTCGCAGTCGGTGAAGAAGGAGGTCGTCCTCTGTATCGACCAGTCGGGTTCGATGGCGGCGTCGGTCGTGTACGCGTCGGTGTTCGGCGCGGTCCTCGCCTCGATGCGGTCGATCGACACCCGGCTCGTCGTCTTCGACACGGCGGTCGTCGATCTCACCGACCAGCTCGACGACCCGGTCGACGTCCTCTTCGGCACGCAGCTCGGCGGCGGCACGGACATCAACAGGGCCCTCGCGTACTGCCAGTCGCAGATCACGCGTCCCGCCGACACCGTGGTCGTGCTCATCAGCGACCTCTACGAAGGGGGCATCCGGAACGAGATGCTGAAGCGGGTCGCCGCGATGAAGGCGTCGGGGGTGCAGTTCGTGACGTTGCTCGCGCTGTCCGACGAGGGGGCCCCGGCGTACGACCGTGAACACGCGGCGGCCTTGGCGGGGCTGGGCGCGCCGGCGTTCGCCTGTACGCCCGACCTCTTTCCGGAGGTGATGGCGGCGGCGATCGAGAAGCGCCCGCTGCCGATACCGGACACCGGCAGTCCGGCGCGGTAGGGACGGCGGAGAAAGGAGACGGCGGAGGGAAGGCGGGGGAGGAGGGCGATGGAAAAAGCGGACATGAGTATCCATCGGTAACAGAGGACTTGCGCTACCTCGGGAGTCCCGTGCGAGGATCGGCGGGCCTTGGGGGCGTGCAGCCTTGCGGCCGCGCCCCACGCCGCTTCACCCCACGCCGCTTCACACCATGACGTCGGCGCACCCGCTCCGTCCTGTCCCTCCGCACGGGAGGCTCTGCCCGCCTTGGCCCTGTCAGTCGTACTGCCCGGTACCGATCTGCGTGTGACGCGTGGAGCGGCGGGGCGGCGTGCGCTGCGAGTGGTGCTGCTGGTGGGCGGGTTGTTCGTGCTGGGGCTTCTCTGCGGGGAGCGGGCGCACGCCGCGGACGGTGTCGGACCGGCCAAGAAGCCTGCTGAGCTGGTCCGTTCGGTGACGAGTTCGGCCGAGCGGTTGACGGCGGGTACGCCGCGAAAGGGGACCGGCGAGCAGTCGCCGGACCCGGACTCGCGGCCCCTGACCGACGAAGTCCAAGGCGTCGCACGGCCGGCGACCGAGAAGGCCCTTGTCACCGAGCACGTCGTACGGCCGGTCACCGAGCTCGTCATACCGCCGGTCACCGAGCACGTCGTCCAGCCCGTCGGGGATCTGGTGGATCAGATCACCGACGGAATAGCCGACGAGGTAGCTGACGAGATAGTCGACGGGATGGGCGGGCGAGTCGTCGAGCGGCCGGCGCCGCCGCAGTGGTGGCCGTCGGTGCCGCAACTGCCCACGCTGCCCGGTGTTCCCGGGCTGCCGGAGTCGCCGGTGCTGCCGTTGCCCGCGGTTCCCGGCCAGACCCTCCCGACCGGTTCGGCGGCGGAGCCGCAGCAGCCAGGCAGGGCTTCGGGCCGGCCCGGCGGGGCTTCGGACCAGCAGCAGGCAGCCGAGAAGCAGTCGAGCGGCGAAAGCGGCGAGAGCGGCGCGACGGTGTACGGGCCGCGGTTCGCCGGTGGCCTCGCGGCGGCCGGTGACGGCGTGCGCCCCCAGAAGCACGCCGGGAGCGCCCGCACCACCCAGGTGACGGGTGCCGTGCAGGCGCCCGTGCACCAGGTGCCCGACGGTGGCCCCACGGGTGCGCTGGCACATCATTCCGCGGTCGACAACGGGTCGCCGCGGCACGGCGACGCGCAGGCCGTCACTCTGGACGAGAGGGCCCGGCCGACGCTGGTGCCCGGCGCCGCCGCGGACGTCACCGCCGCCGGGCCGCGGGACCGGCACCGGGACATTCCGGCGTTCCCCGGCTAGAGCCGGCCTTTCCCTCCGCCGAACAGGTCTGTCCGCCTGCCCGAAGAGTGCGCCCGTCCCGGGCGTAGATGTCGGTGCGGCAACCCTCCCGGCAGTACAGCCCCCCGGACCAGACGTCCCGCAGACGTCCCGCGCCCCGCAGCCCTCCCGAACTCTCGGTATCCGAAGGATCTGACGTACGCATGCGCAAGCAAACCCTGGCCGAGGTACCGCCGACCGCGTACGGAGTGGCGGCCGGGTCGGCCCGTTCACCGAGGGCGCCGGTGATGCGGTGCGGCCGGTCGTGGAGACCGCCGTGCGGTACGTCCACTCCGTCGTGGACGGAGTGGGCGGCAGCGCCACGACGCTCGCGTACGGCGTGACGGGCGACATCCGGCCGTTCGCGTACGGCGTGGGCGGCGAGGCCGGAGAGGCGGCCCCGGTCGCGACCGAGGCGGCCGGCCGGACCGGTTCCGTCGCCCGTCACCTGACCGGAGCCGCCGGGCCCACCGCCGTCCAGGACATGGCCGAGTCCGTCACGCCGAGCCGTCCGCCGCCCGGGCGAGGCGGTTCCTCGTACGGCATCTGACCACCCCCGTCGTACGGCCGGGCCCGAAGGCCCGCCGTACGGCAGCCCTCCGAAAGGCCTCCGCACCGCATCCGACTCCGCAGGGCGCAGGCCCGTACGGCCGAAATCCGTTCGGTCCGTCCGGGCACGACCCCGCGGTCCGGGCCGGTGGTCCTCATTGGGGTGAGGACCGCCGGCTCACGCCCCTGGAACCGGATCCAGGGGCTGTTCGCGGGGCCTCACCAGGCAAACCCCAGCCTGGTGAGGCCCTTTACTCTGGCAATCTGTGACCGTAATCACCGCCCAGGTGTGATCTGCGATTTACGACCCCACGGTCGGCGGAGATAACCTGCGAGACGGACATGCCGCGTGTCGGCCACCGTGCTCACGCCCTCCTTGTGACCGCGCAGTCACGTTGCCCTCGCGGCACGCCCACGCAGACAACGAACCGCGAATTACCTGATAGGGACGGACGCGCGTGGACCTGTTCGAGTACCAGGCGAGGGACCTCTTCGCCAAGCACGGTGTACCGGTGCTGGCCGGTGAAGTCATCGACACGCCTGAAGGGGCGCGCGCGGCGACCGAGCGACTTGGCGGCAAGTCCGTCGTCAAGGCGCAGGTCAAGGTCGGTGGCCGCGGCAAGGCCGGCGGCGTGAAGCTGGCCGGCACCCCGGACGAGGCCGTCGCTCGTGCGACGGACATTCTCGGCATGGACATCAAGGGCCACACGGTCCACAAGGTGATGATCGCCGAGACGGCCCCGGAGATTCTTGAGGAGTACTACGTCTCGTACCTCCTCGACCGCACGAACCGCACCTTCCTCGCCATGGCGTCCGTACAGGGCGGCATGGACATCGAGGAGGTCGCGGAGAAGACCCCCGAGGCCCTCGCGAAGGTCCCGGTCGACGCCGTCGAGGGCGTTTCGATCGAGAAGGCCCGCGAGATCGTGGCCCTGGCGAAGTTCCCGGCCGAGGTGGCCGAGAAGGTCGCCGAGATCCTCGTGACCCTGTGGGAGACCTTCGTCGCGGAGGACGCGCTCCTCCTGGAGGTCAACCCCCTCGCCAAGGTCGCCTCCGGCGCCGTGCTGGCGCTGGACGGGAAGGTCTCCCTGGACGAGAACGCCGAGTTCCGCCAGGCGGACCACGCCGCTCTTGAGGACAAGGAGTCGGCCAACCCGCTGGAGGCCGCCGCCAAGGCGAAGAACCTCAACTACGTCAAGCTCGACGGCGAGGTCGGCATCATCGGCAACGGCGCGGGTCTCGTCATGAGCACCCTCGACGTCGTCGCGTACGCCGGTGAGGCCCACGGCGGCGTGAAGCCGGCCAACTTCCTCGACATCGGCGGCGGCGCCTCCGCCGCGGTCATGGCGAACGGCCTGGAGATCATCCTCGGCGACCCGGACGTCAAGTCCGTCTTCGTCAACGTCTTCGGTGGCATCACCGCCTGTGACGAGGTCGCCAACGGCATCGTCCAGGCGCTGCAGCTGCTCGCCGACAAGGGCGAGGAGGTCAGCAAGCCGCTGGTCGTGCGTCTCGACGGCAACAACGCCGAGCTGGGTCGCAAGATCCTCTCCGACGCCAACCACCCGCTGGTGCAGCGCGTGGACACCATGGACGGCGCGGCCGACAAGGCCGCCGAGCTCGCGGCCGCGAAGTAAGGGACGAGGGACAGAACAGCCATGGCTATCTTCCTCAACAAGGACAGCAAGGTCATCGTCCAGGGCATGACCGGTGCCACGGGCATGAAGCACACCAAGCTGATGCTCGCCGACGGTACGAACATCGTCGGCGGTGTGAACCCGCGCAAGGCCGGCACGTCGGTCGACTTCGACGGCACCGACATCCCCGTCTTCGGCACGGTCGCCGAGGCCATCGAGAAGACGGGCGCCAACGTGTCCGTCCTCTTCGTGCCGCCGGCCTTCTCCAAGGCCGCCGTCGTCGAGGCCATCGACGCCGAGATCCCCCTCGCGGTCGTCATCACCGAGGGCATCGCCGTCCACGACTCCGCCGCCTTCTGGGCGTACGCGAAGTCGAAGGGCAACAAAACCCGCATCATCGGCCCGAACTGCCCCGGTCTCATCACCCCGGGCCAGTCCAACGCCGGCATCATCCCGGGCGACATCACGAAGCCGGGCCGCATCGGCCTGGTCTCGAAGTCCGGCACGCTGACGTACCAGATGATGTACGAGCTGCGTGACATCGGCTTCTCGTCGGCCGTCGGCATCGGTGGCGACCCGGTCATCGGTACGACGCACATCGACGCGCTCGCCGCGTTCGAGGCCGACCCCGACACCGACCTGATCGTCATGATCGGTGAGATCGGCGGCGACGCCGAGGAGCGTGCGGCGGACTACATCGCGAAGAACGTGACGAAGCCGGTCGTCGGCTACGTCGCGGGCTTCACCGCGCCCGAGGGCAAGACCATGGGCCATGCCGGCGCCATCGTCTCCGGCTCCTCCGGCACGGCCGCCGCCAAGAAGGAGGCCCTTGAGGCCGCCGGTGTCAAGGTCGGCAAGACGCCGACCGAGACGGCGAAGCTGGCCCGCGCCATCCTGGCCGGCTGACCCGCCGGTTCACTGTTCGCCGGTACGCCGACGGGCCCGCACCCCCACCCGGGGTGCGGGCCCGTCCGCGTTGCCGGGTGGCCCGGCAGTTCAGCGGAGCTGCGGCAGCAGCCTCTCCGGGCCCTCGCCGAACATGCCGCGCAGCTTGGCGCGCAGCTCCAGGTCCCGCGCCGACAGCGGGGCGGGGCCGGAACGCGGCGGAACTCCGGGCACCTTCGTGGCCGGGGCCTGCGGTGCCTCGTAGTGGTCGGGGGCCGTGTGCAGCGTGAACGCGGTGGAACCGACGATCAGGACCGTGAAGGCGATGGCCGCGCGGGTCCAGCGGCGGGCCCGGCGCTCGCTGCCCGAGCGCACGACGACGGGCTTCGGGGTGGTCCGCAGCCGTTCCGTGCCGCCGAGCTCCTTGAGCCGCCGTCGCAGTTCCCCCTTCTCCGCCAGTTCGGGGAGGCGCCGGGCGACGGTCGCGCGCGCGTACAGCAGCCGGTTCGCCGCCGCCGGAGTGCTCGCCTCCGTCTCGGCCGCGGTCTCCGCCAGCCCGATCCCGACACCGTCGTAGAGGAGCAGGGTCCGCCGGTACACGGGCGGCAGGTTCAGCAGTGTCGACAACAGCCGGCGGTCGTCCAGGGCGGCCGGCGGCGGCTCCGGGGCCCGGTGGCGCAGTCGCAGCCGGTGCCAGGGGGACATCGCGTACTCGTACGCCGCCGCCCGCACCCAGCCCGCCGGATCCCGGTCGACCGCCACCTCGGGCCAACGCTGCCACGCCAGTTGGAAGGCCCGCTCGACGGACTCCCGCGCCAGCTCACGCCGTCCGGTGAGCAGATACGCCTGCCGTACGAGGGCGGGGGCGGCGTACGCGTAGAGGGCGTCGAAGGCCTGATCGGGCGTCAGGTCGGTGGCGGCGGGGGCAGCGGTCTGCGTCACCGGGCACCCTTTCGTACGTAAAAGTACATAAAACATATATTGGGCGACACATCCGAGGTTCGCCTGTTACGACGGGAAAGCGCGTGTCGTTGGGAGCATGGCGGGCGTGACCCAGATGACCGACCGCAGCCCCGATCGCAGCCCGGACCGCAGCCCGTCGTTGCCGCCGCCGCTCGCCCGGCTGCGCGAACGGTCGCCCGGACTGGCCGCGGGCCTGGCCGGCGGCGTGCTCGCCGCCGGCCTTGGGCTGGCGGCGCTCGCCGTCCTCGTGACGGTCCTGTGGATCAGTTCGCCCTACCCGGACAGCGGTCCCGACGGGGCCCTGCACGTCGCCGCCGCGCTGTGGCTGCTGGCGCACGGTGCCGAACTCGTCCGCACGGACACGCTGTCCGGCGTACCCGCACCCATTGGTGTGACTCCCCTGCTCCTGGTCGCGCTGCCCGTGTGGCTGCTGCACCGCGCGGCGCGCGACGCGGCGGACGGCAAGCCGGCCGACGGCGACGGGTCCGGGGGTTCGTCGTCCGCCGTTCGCGCGGCGTGGGCGGGAACCGTCACGGGCTATCTGACGGTCGGCGCCGCCGCCGCGGTGTACGCCTCGGGCGGCGAACCGGGCCCGTCGTGGACGTCCGTCGTCCTGTGGCCGCCGCTGCTCGCGGTGACCGCGGCGGGCGCGGGCGTCTGGACGGCGTACGGGCGACCGCTCGGGCCGCTGCCACGGTCTCTGCGCCACGCTCTCGACACCCTTCGCCTGGCGTCCGTCACGTCTTTCGAAGCCGGGTCGCGGCTCCTGGCCGCCGTACGTGCCGCCGCCGCCGGGGCCGCGGTGCTCGTCGGCGGCGGGGCGGTGCTCGTCGGGGTCTCGCTGGTGTGGCACGGAGGGCCGGCGCGACTGTCGTTCCTGCAGCTCACGGACAGTTGGTCGGGCCGGTTCGCGGTGCTGCTCCTGGCACTGGCCCTCGTCCCGAACGCGGCGGTGTGGGGGGCCGCGTACGCGCTCGGTCCCGGGTTCGCGCTCGGGACCGGGCATGCGGCGGGGCCGTTGCTGTCGGACCCCGGCTCGCGGCTGCCGCCCTTCCCCCTGCTGGCGGCTCTTCCGGACGCTGGCCCCGGGACGGCGCCGAACTGGGCGGCGGGAGCCGTGCCCCTGGTGGCCGGCGTGGTGGTGGCGTGGTTCACGGTCGGGGCGGGGGTGCCGGCCCGCAAGGGTGCGGGCGGGGGAGAGGACGCTGCTTCGGCTGCCGCCCGGCGCGCGGCGGCCTGGTCGGCCGGACGTACCGCCGGGGCACTGGCGCTCGCGGCGGCCCTGTGCGGCCTGGCCCTCGCGGTGCTCGCGGCCCTGGCGGGCGGGCCCCTCGGGGTGGCCGCGCTCGCCGACTTCGGCCCTGTCTGGTGGCAGACGGGGCCGGCCGCGGCGTTCTGGATCGCGGTGGTGGGCCTGCCGACGGGCCTGGCCCTGCGCTCCTGGCGCCTGCGCGAGCCCCGGACCCGGGCACCGCGTGTACGCGCCGCGGACCCGGGTGGCCTGCGAGGCCGGGCGCTCCGGGTACGGGGCTTCCGCGTACGCGGACGTGGGGTACGCGGACCTCGGGTACGGAACCTCCGCGTGCGGGGCCTCCGCGTACGGGGCCTCTGGGCTCTGCGCGCACGAGACCATGGGCAGTCCAAGGAGGGGCAGTCCACCGATGTGCAGCCCGCCGACGGGCAGGCGTCCGAGGGGCAGGCGTCCGAGGGACAGTCGGTCGAGGGACAGTCGGTCGAGGGACAGCCGGCCGGGGAGCGGGCGACCGGGGAGCACTCGATCTACGAGTTCCTGGTCCACGAGCCTCCGGCGGCTCCGGCGAACGGGTCTCCGAGCCCGGCGGCCCAGGTGCCGT
Organism: Streptomyces sp. NPDC017991; assembly: GCF_044328075.1. Taxonomy (NCBI): domain Bacteria; kingdom Bacillati; phylum Actinomycetota; class Actinomycetes; order Kitasatosporales; family Streptomycetaceae; genus Streptomyces; species Streptomyces sp. NPDC017991. The sequence continues at coordinate 292,791 of NZ_JBIRGP010000003.1, forward strand.
CCGGCCAGGTGCCGTCCGGCCAGGCGCCGCCCGTTCAAGAGCCGCAGAGCCCTCCGACCTCGCCCGTACCTCCGGTGGAGCCCACGCCTACGCCCAAATCCACGCCCGTGCCCCCACCCTCGCTCAGGGATCCCTCCGGCTCCGCCGAACCGGAGTCGTCCTCGCGAACCCGCTGGTTCTCGCGGTTCCGGCGCGGGCGGCGGGCGGCGGGGGAGCCCGGTACGACCACCGGCACCCGTACGGGCCGTACGGCCCCCGATCCCGACTTCGAGCCCTACGACTTCCTGCCGCCCCCCGACCCCTACGGGTCCCTCTGGCAAGACGACCGGCAAGACGGCTGGCACGACGACGTCTCACGCGAGACCCGCTGGGCGGCGCTGAAGCAGGCGTCCACCCCCGTCGACCGGGTCGACCCCCCGGACTGACGGCCGACTGTCGGCCGACCGGGGGCCGACTGAACCCGGCCCGGCCCCCGGGTCAGTCGCGGGTGCCCAGGAACCCCTGCAGCTCGTCCGGCAGCAGGGTGTCGCAGGACTTCTCCGCCGTGTTGGTGAGGGAGTCGTTCACACAGGTGTAGTAGTCGCGGTACACGAGCTGTGCCGTGAACGTCATCGCGACCATGGCGAGCGCCAGGGACGCCGTGACGAGGCCGCTGATCGCCGCGGTCTTCTGGGGCTTGGAGCCCTGGCCGACCGGCGCCGGGGTGTCCGGGTCCGCCGAGCGCGGCTCGGCGCGCAGGGCGCTGATCGACCAGTACAGGGCCAGCGCGCCGAGCAGCAACGCCATGTACGGCCAGCTGAAGAGGGCGAAGAAGAACGCCCACATGCCGGACAGCAGCGCGTACCGGGCGCGCCGTTGCGCGGGGTCGGTCGGGTCCCAGCGCGTCCCCGCGCCCGGCCCGCCGGACCCTTCGGGACCGCCCTGGCCGCCACCGGGACCGCCCGAGTTGCCGGAGCCCGGTTTGTCACCGAAACGGCCGCCCTGCGCGGGCCCCGGCTGCCGGTCGCTCCACTGGCTGCCCCAGGGGGAGCTGCCGTCGTCCTGGCCGCCCCTGCCGTCCTGACTACGGCCGCCCGCGGGCCGCCGCGGCTGCCACGGCCGGTCGGGGGTGCCCTCCGGCGGCGGGGCGAAGGGGTTGTCGTCCGAGGGGCTTCCCGGCGCACTGGGCGGCTCGGGCCGCTGCCCGGAGTCCGGGGTGCCGGAGCCCTGCCCGTTCTCGGGCACGTCGTCGCTCTCCCGCGGTGGAGTGGGAGAGGAGCGCCGCTCGCGCAGCAGGAGCGGAGGGCGTCGGAGACTTCGGTCCGGCATCAGGTGTGCGTCTTCCCCTTGGTGGTGTCGGGCGGTGGTGTTCGGCGCTGGTGACCGGCGGGCAGCTGTCCACAGAGTCGGCTACGCCTCCGGGGCTCACTTCCCGGACATTCGTACCTGTACCTGTCCCTGGTCAACGTCCCGTGCGCGAAAGGCGTTCCCCTGCGCGGACCGTCTTCCGGGGGTGGTTCCTCCCCAGACGCTACCTTCCGGCCGCGCCCCCGTCCCGTGGGGGCCGCCCGGTGTGCCGGTATCGTTGCTGGCGGTCGGCCGCTTCGTAGACTTCCCCGTATCCGGGGGCGCGAAGCATTCGTACGACCATACAAAGGCACTCCCCGAGAAAGGGCCCCGCCGTGGCCAAGGCCAAGCGCCTCGTCGTGCTGGTCTCCGGATCAGGTACGAATCTGCAGGCCCTCCTCGACGCGATCGCGTCGCGTGGAGTGGCCGGCTACGGAGCCGAGATCGTCGCGGTCGGCGCGGACCGCGAGAACATCGCGGGGCTTGAGCGCGCCGAGCGTGCCGGGCTGCCGACCTTCGTCCGCCGGGTGAAGGACTACGGGACCCGTGACGAGTGGGACGCGGCACTGGCCGAGGCCACCGGGTCGTACGCACCGGATCTCGTCGTCTCGGCCGGGTTCATGAAGATCGTGGGCAAGGAGTTCCTGGCCCGCTTCGGCGGCCGGTGCGTGAACACCCACCCCGCCCTGCTGCCCAGCTTCCCGGGGGCGCACGGCGTCCGTGACGCCCTCGCCTACGGCGCGAAGGTCACCGGGTGCACCGTCCACTTCGTCGACGACGGCGTCGACACCGGCCCGATCATCGCCCAGGGCGTGGTCGAGGTCCGGAACGAGGACTACGAAGACGATGGGTCCGCTCTCCATGAGCGCATCAAGGAAGTCGAGCGAAGGCTGCTCGTCGATGTCGTGGGGCGGCTCGCCCGCAACGGCTATCGCATCGAGGGACGAAAGGTAGTTATCCAGTGACCGCCGAGAGCACAGGCAGCGCAGGCAGCGCCGGCAGCACAGACACGGCCGAGAGCGGCAAGCGGGTCATCCGGCGCGCGCTCGTCAGCGTCTACGACAAGACCGGACTCGAAGAGCTCGCCCGTGGCCTGCACGCGGCGGGCGTGGAGCTGGTCTCCACCGGTTCGACCGCCGCGAAGATCGCCGCCGCCGGGGTCCCCGTCACCAAGGTCGAGGAGCTCACCGGCTTCCCCGAGTGCCTGGACGGCCGGGTCAAGACGCTGCACCCCCGCGTGCACGCGGGCATCCTCGCCGACTTGCGTCTTGAGTCCCACCGGCAGCAGCTCGGCGAGCTGGGCGTCGAGCCGTTCCAGCTGGTCGTCGTGAACCTCTACCCGTTCCGGGAGACCGTCGCCTCGGGCGCCACCCCCGACGAGTGCGTCGAGCAGATCGACATCGGCGGCCCCTCGATGGTCCGTGCCGCCGCCAAGAACCACCCGTCCGTCTCCGTGGTGACCAGCCCCGAGCGGTACGCCGACGTGCTGTCCGCGGTCCGCGACGGCGGCTTCGACCTGCGCGCCCGCAAGCGGCTCGCCGCCGAGGCCTTCCAGCACACGGCCGCGTACGACGTCACCGTCGCCTCCTGGTTCGCGAGCGAGTACGCGCCCGCCGACGACTCGGGCTTCCCCGAGTTCATCGGCTCGACCTTCGAGAAGCGCAACACCCTGCGCTACGGGGAGAACCCGCACCAGGGTGCCGCCCTCTACGTCGACGGGACGGGCGGTCTGGCCGACGCCGAGCAGCTGCACGGCAAGGAGATGTCCTTCAACAACTACACGGACACGGATGCCGCGCGCCGTGCCGCGTACGACCACGACGACCCGTGCGTCGCGATCATCAAGCACGCCAACCCGTGCGGCATCGCGATCGGCGCGAACGTCGCCGAGGCGCACCGCAAGGCGCACGCCTGCGACCCGCTCTCCGCGTTCGGCGGCGTCATCGCCGTCAACCGTCCCGTCTCCAAGGAGATGGCGGAGCAGGTCGCCGAGATCTTCACCGAAGTCATCGTCGCGCCCGAGTACGAGGACGGCGCGCTGGAGGCCCTCGCCAAGAAGAAGAACATCCGCGTGCTCCGCGCCCACCAGGGTCCGGCCGCGCAGGTCGAGGTCAAGCAGATCGACGGCGGCCGGCTCCTCCAGGTCACCGACCGCCTCCAGGCCGACGGCGACGACCCGTCCTCCTGGACCCTGGCGACCGGCGACGCCCTCTCGCCCGGCGAGCTGGACGAGCTGGCCTTCGCCTGGCGCGCCTGCCGGGCCGTCAAGTCCAACGCGATCCTCCTCGCCAAGGACGGCGCCTCCGTCGGCGTCGGCATGGGCCAGGTCAACCGTGTCGACTCCGCCAAGCTCGCGGTCGAGCGCGCGGGCGCCGAGCGTGCCCGGGGCTCCTTCGCCGCCTCGGACGCCTTCTTCCCCTTCCCCGACGGCCTGGAGATCCTGACCGCGGCCGGCGTCAGGGCAGTGGTCCAGCCCGGCGGTTCGGTCCGTGACGAACTGGTCGTCGAGGCGGCCAGGAAGGCCGGCGTCACCATGTACTTCACGGGGACGCGGCACTTCTTCCACTGAGTCACGTGAGTCACGCGTGGGGCGGCCCGCCGGCAGTACCTTCCGGTACACCGGCGGGCCGTTGTCGTCGAAGTCCGGCCCCTCGCCGCCGGAGGCCTTCGACCGTCGCCGAGGTGTCCTCAGCAGTTCTTGCTGACGACGTCCTTCCACGTCTTGTTCTTCCCCGTGTAGCTCTTGCCGTTGAAGTGCACGGCCTTGCGGTTGGCCTCCGTGGGGATGCCGCCGGTCTTGTAGCGCTGCTCGTAGTGCAGGTGCGCCCAGTTGCCGCTGTTGCTGCCGGTCGCGCCGACGCGGCCGATCCTGGTCTTCGCGTTGACGCGGTCGCCCTTCTGGACGTACCTGCTGTGCTTGTCCTTGAGGTGGTAGTACGCCGTGTACCAGCCGCTGCCGTGGTGGACGATGATGACGTTGCCGGCGCCCCGGTCCCAGAACGTGCGGGCCACCTTGCCCTTGAAGCCGGGGTACACCGCCTTGCCCGACGATCCCGAGTTGTTCTTCACCACGATGTCCAGGGCCGGGTTGTGGCCGCTGCCGTAGGTGTCGAGCCGCCAGTGCGTGTTGCAGGCGAACGGCATCTGGAACTTGGGCTTGGCCGCCGCGACCAGGTCGGACGCCTTGGCCGGTGCCGGTGCCGCCGTGGCCGTACCGGCGGACTCAAGGCCGAACGAGAGCGCGAGCGCGCCCGCCGCGAGTGCCACGGCCGTCCTGCGGCCCCGGACTGTGACTGCTGTCTTCATCTGCATCTCCCCGCTGTCGTGCTTCCGTCGTCGTCCCGCTGTTCTCCTTTGCGGACACGTGAAGCATCTGGTGACAGCCGTCGACGCGGAACCTCGAAAGTTGTAGGGCGACCGGTACGGCAGCCGCCGGTTCAGCAGCTCCGCACCCATGCGTGGGAGCGGATCACCAGGCCGCCGGGGTCGGGGAAGTCGACCTTCTGGAGGGACTGGACACAGCCGAACGGCTTCTTCCTTCCGGGCTCGCGGAAGAGCTGGACGTCGTCGTGCGGGTCCCCGGTGTAGCCGTTGTTGAAGGCCGACCTCGGTTTGGTGGTCTTCGCCCAGTCGCAGGTGACGATGCCGCCGATCCAGTCGTCGTCGTACTCGTACCAGGCGCACATCTCGCCCTGTCCGTCCGGCTCCGTGAAGAAGCAGACGTCGCCCTGGTCGCAGCGCGCGTACCCCTGGGGCGCCGGTTCGCGCAGGGCGAGGAGGCCGGCGGTGGCCAGCGACACCGTCGTGATCGCCGCGAGCGAGCCGAGGACGGCCGGATGCGGGCCGCGCCTCGGCCTCAGCCGGGGCAGCCGCGGGGAACGGGCCGCCCCCGCCGCGGCCTCGACCCGGCGGAGCAGGGTCTGTGCGGAGTGCGGGGCCCGGTCGGCGTGGGTGGGGGCGAGGCAGTCGGTGACGATCTGCCGCCAGGCGTCCGGGAGTTCGGGCGAGAGGCGGAGCTCGTCACGGCCCTTGGCATAGCGCTGGACCGCTTCCCGGCGGGCGACCGGGTTCGTCCCGGGGAAGGGCAGGCCGCCGGTGAGTACCAGGTGGGCGACGATGCCGAAGGCCCAGATGTCGGCGGTGGGACGGGTCTGGTGGCCGCGGTCGCCGACCTCGGCCCACAGGAGTTCGGGCGGGGTGTAGTCGGTGGTCGTGAACGCGGGGGAGTACGCGTGGGTGCCGTCCAGTTCGGCGGCCAGGTTGAAGTCCGCGAGCCGGACCGAACCGTCCGCCATCAGCAGCACGTTGGCGGGTTTGAGGTCGCCGTGCACCCAGCCCGCGTGGTGCAGGTGGGCCACCCCCTCGCAGATCTGGGCAACCAGTGAGGGCCCTCCGGGGACGGCGACAGCGCGGCCGGCCGGAGCGTCCCCTCGACCCCGTGACCGGGTCGGCAGCCGGTCGAGCAGTTGGTCGAGGGAGCCCTCGGCGCGTTCCAGGACGAGGACGGTGGCGCCGTCGAGGCCGGGGCGAGCGGGGTCGTCCACGGTCAGGGTCTCGTACATGCGGACGAGACGTGGGCGCTGCAGTCTGCGCAGCAGATCGGTCTCCCGCTCGGCGAGTTCCCGAAGGTGGCGCAGTTGGCGTGGCGTCTGGGTGCCCGTGGGCAGGAACTTCAGCGCGGCCTCGGCCGGCAGGCCCTCGGCGGGCTCGGCGCACCGGGCGTCGTACACGCTGCCGAAGGCCCCGGACGCGATGGGGTCGCGTACCTCCCAGGCGCCGACGCGGTAACCGCGCGGGACCTGCACGGTGTGCGACGGCTCGACGCTCATCGGGTGGCCTCCGCCTTCCCGCTCAGCAGCGCCAGGTCGGCCTCCCGTACGAGGTCGAAGCGCAGGGCCAGTGAGGCCAGGCGCTCCTTCTTGCCGTTGAGGCGGGGGCCGCCGCACGGTGCCGTGTCCGGAGCCGGTTTGAGACGCAGCTTGACCGCCAGGTAGTCGATGTTCCACGCCACCGACGCACGGGAGACGGACGGCCACAGCGGGCGGAGCCGCTCGACCAGCTCCTCGGCCGTGGGCAGGGGGGCGTGCGGCTCGCCGCGCAGGCGTGCGGCGCACAGCGCGACCAGGACCTGGAAGTACCGCTTGTCGCGGTCGAGGGGGAAGGCGGACGCGGTGGGCGCCCCGTGGCTCGGGCCGGTGCGGTCCAGATGGTCGTGGCGTGGGGCCCAGACGTCGAAGCTCAACAGCTCGCTCCGGGCGGGCAGGACCACACGCGAGAACTCGAAGGGTATCGGGGCGTCGAGCCGGCCCGGCGGGACCTTGATGTGCTCGCCCGCGCCTTCGGGGTTCTCGACGACGTACGTCTGCGCGCCGCTCAGATTGCTGAGCCTCCAGTAGCTGCCCACGGCCGCGATCTCCCCGGCCTCCCTGGAGACGCCCTCGTGCGGGATGGCCAGGTACGGGCCGTGCTGACCGTGCTGGCCGGGCGGGCCGTGCGGGCGTTCGGTGCGGCCGAAGGCCAGGCACTCGCCGGGTTCGAGATGGATGTGATCGTCCGGGTGCGCGCTGTGCATGGGCACGACAATGATGCTGTGCATGGCTGCTTCCTCCCCCGACAGAAACTGCGGCCAGGGTAGGGAGGGAGGGTGCGGATGCCTCAAGGGCACGCAAATGTGGAGCGTCGCGAAGAAATCGCATGATCTACGGCAGTAAAGGCAAACCCTGTCAGCGGGTGAACGGGCCCGGGGGCGATCCGCTGCCGCGCTCGCGATACGGGTTCACAGTGGAGCCGTCGACGCACCAGGGCCGTGTCTCCCGGGCGGGCGGGACGGAACACGGCCCTCGGCGTGGAGGTGTCGTCCCGAGGTCAGTACCGCGGGCGCTTGAACCAGGCGGAGGCGGCGCCGTTCACCATCGAGGCGAGGATGATGCCGGCCATGGCGAGGGAGATGATCCCGCCGAAGGTGACGGAACCGCCGCCTCCTTGCAGGGTGTTGTTGAGACCGCCGAGGATCATCAGTGACGCGTACACGATCGTCGTGACGCGGATGCCGGTGCCGCCGTTCTTGAACTTGACGCCCAGGAAGATCGACAGGGCGCCGAGGCCGACCAGGAGTGCCGCGAACAGGAAACCGAGGCCCGCGAAGGTGTCGGTGTCGTCACCGCTGCCGAAGCCGTTCGACGCGTCCTGCGCGGCGCCGACCACTATGCCGGCGATGATCCCGACCAGGATCTGCAGGCCCGCCAGGATGAACAGCAGGACGCGCGCGGTCTTCATCAGACCCGGCATCTCCATGGGCAGGTGGTTCCCGCCCGGGTAACCGGGATACGCCGGCTGCTGCGGGTAGCCGTAGCCGTAGCCGGGCTGCTGCGGCGGAGCGCCCTGCGGGTAGCCGTAACCGGGCTGGCCCTGGGGAGGCTGGGGCGGGTAACCGGGCTGGCCCTGCGGCTGCTGCGGCGGATATCCGGGCTGCTGGCCCTGGGGAGGCGGGCCGTAGGGGTTGTTCGGATCGCCGAAACTCATGGCGTCTTTCCTCCGTCGTTGCGTCAAGTGCGGGGACGACGCGGCACATTTCGGAGGAAAGTTCTACAGATGCGGTTCGTCCCCCCGGTACTGTCCGCGGCACTGTGTCATTCATCGTCGTTAACGCGTCACTTATTTGTCCAGCCGGATACCGGCTGCGTTGTGCAAGTGCAACCTCGCCGATCATGGGGCGAAGCGGGACAGGTGCGGGGCGGGGCGGGGCGTCGGGGGAGGCCGGGGGCCGTGGGCGGGGGGCCGGATTGGAACCGGGGCCCCGTCATCCGCGAGGATGGGCACATGACCGCCCAGATTCTCGATGGCAAGGCCACCGCAGCCGCGATCAAGTCCGATCTGACCGTCCGCGTGGCGGCCCTGAAGGAGAGGGGCATCACGCCCGGACTCGGGACCGTCCTGGTAGGTGAGGACCCCGGCAGCCAGAAGTACGTCGCGGGCAAGCACCGCGACTGCGCGCAGGTCGGTATCGCCTCCATCCAGCGCGAACTGCCCGCGACCGCCACGCAGGAGGAGATCGAGGCGGTTGTCCGCGAGCTCAACGAGGACCCGTCCTGCACCGGGTACATCGTCCAGCTGCCGCTTCCCAAGGGCATCGACGAGAACCGCATCCTCGAACTGATGGACCCGGACAAGGACGCGGACGGGCTCCATCCGATGAACCTCGGCCGTCTCGTCCTGAACGAGCCCGCCCCGCTGCCCTGCACCCCGAACGGCGTCCTCACGCTGCTCCGGCGGTACGGAGTGGAGATCAAGGGTGCCGAGGTCGTGGTCGTCGGCCGTGGTGTGACCATCGGCCGGTCGATGCCGCTGCTGCTCACGCGGCGCTCGGAGAACGCGACGGTCACGCAGTGCCACACCGGTACGCGTGATCTGGCCGCGCATCTGCGCCGGGCCGACATCATCGTGGCCGCGGCGGGTTCCGCGCACCTGATCCGCCCCGAGGACGTGAAGCCGGGGGCGGCCGTCCTCGACGTCGGCGTCTCCCGCAACGCCGAGGGCAAGATCGTGGGCGACGTCCACCCCGGGGTGGCCGAGGTCGCCGCGTGGATCTCGCCGAACCCGGGCGGAGTGGGTCCGATGACCCGCGCCCAGCTTCTCGTCAACGTGGTCGAGGCGGCGGAACGCAGTGCCGGCTGACCGCGAGCCGGCGGCCCCGGCGGAGGAGGATGCCGTGACGTCACCGGAGAGCGGGGCCCGGGCCACGACTGACGCACGGCCCCGGGCTTCCGCACCGACCCCGGCCACTGCACCGACCCCGGCTTCTGCGCAGGCCCCGGTCTCTGCGCAGGCCACGACGTCGGACTCGGCCACGACGTCGGACTCGGCCACGACGTCGGACTCGGCCACGACGTCGGACTCGGCCACGGCCACGGCCTCGGCCTCGGCCTCGGCCTCGGCCGGGAGCGAAGCCCCGGCTGGGCAGGGTGCCGTCCGATCGGGGTCCGGCCCGGCAGCGGCGTCGGACCCGGCATCGGCTTCGGGCCCGGAATCGGCTTCGGGCCCGGAATCGGCCGCCGGTCCAACTTCGGACTCGGCGTCCGGCCAGGCTCCGGCTCTGGACCCGGCTTCGGGCTCGGCCTCGGCTCCGGACCTGGCCTCGGTTTCGGACCCGGGCTCCGACCCGGGCTCCGACCCGGGTTCGGAGTCGGCCTCGGACCCGGGCCCGATCCCGGAATCGGCGGCTGAGGCGGATGCGGGAGTCGGCTCGGCTTCGGAGGGTGGAGCGGAAGTGGGGGCCGGATCCGGTCAGGGTGAGGAGCTGACCGTTCGTGACGCCGTCAGTGCGCCCGGGCCCGACGGGGAGCCCCGGCGTGTCACGCGGCGGTTCCCGCTGTTCACCCGGGACACCGCGCGGCCCGAGGACGGCGGCAGGGCGGCCCCCCGCGGCGCGCCCGCGCCCGCACGGCAGTGGCCGATCCTCGCGGTCACCGGCCTGGTCGGACTCGGCCTGTTGCTGACCGCGCTCGACGCGTTCAAGGCGGGAACCCTGCTGATCGGCGTGGCACTGCTCGCGGGCGCCGCCATGCGCTGGGTGCTGCCCGACGTGGGCATGCTCGCCGTCCGCTCCCGGTTCACGGACCTCGTCACGTACGGCGTCCTGGGGGCGACCATCGCGCTGCTCGCGATGATGGCGCAGCCGAACCCCTGGCTGGAGCTTCCGTTCCTGGACGACACGCTGCACTTCACGATCAGGACGTAACAGGACGTAACAGGACGTGAGCGGCGGCGCCCGTCCACTCCCCCGAAGCGCGGAGGGGCGCCGCCTGGAACAAGGGTCATGGACGTGCCGACGGCCGTTCAATACCTGTCAGCCGCCTGTGGCAGGGAGGTGACGGTTCCGGCACCTCCCGCGCTCGGGGCGCGCAAAACGTGTCCGCGCCGGTACCGGTCGCCCCGGACGCCGTACGCGCCACCGTTTCCGTCGATAGCCTGGCGGACCGACCGCGGCCGTCGCCCCATCGTGACGGCGGCGAACGGTCGACGATCCGATCTGCCCCTGGTGTACGTGTGATCCCCCTGAAGCCGCGAGTGACGCACGAGGTCGTGCATGTGTTCCCCGCATGTCGATATGTTGACAAGTTCGAGGATGGGCCGCGATCACCCCCCAGGCCGTGGATAACGTGGACACCGTGGGCAACCGAGACGCTCCGGGACGTCGACGCGCACAGCCCCGTGCACACCCGCGTGCACAGCTCCGTGCACGGACCCGCCCACGTTCCCGCGCACGGGCCCGCCCGTCGGCCCGGCCGCCTCGTCAGCCGAGAGGCAAGTCGGTGGGACACTGGACCGCAGACCAGGGGGCATGCGACGGTGCATGCCCACAGGCCCGAATGCTCCCGTGCGCCCCCATCCCGGGAACTGAGTTCCTGACCGAACGCATCCCTGTGGGTAGCCGGCACGGGGACTCGGCAAGGGCTTCACACGCGGGAAAAGACCAGCACGTACCGGGGGGAAGAGGGGGGTACCAATGCCTCGTTGGAGGCCCTTGCCGGATGAACTCGATCCGCAGGTAAGGGAGTTCGCCAGCCAGTTGCGCCGACTGGTCGACCGCGGCGGGCTGAGCATCGCCGCCGTGGCCGACCGCACGGGATACAGCAAGACGTCCTGGGAGCGGTATCTGAACGGCCGCCTGCTCGCGCCCAAGGGCGCGATCGTGGCGTTGGCCGAGGTGACCGGGACCAATCCCGTCCATCTGACGACCATGTGGGAGCTCGCCGAGCGCGCCTGGAGCCGTTCGGAGATGCGCCACGACATGACCATGGAGGCGATCCGGATCTCCCAGGCGCGCGCGGCGCTGGGAGAGTTCGGGCCGACTCCTGCCAAGGGGGGAAAGAGCGGGAAGCAGGCGCGCGCCGGGGGAAGCGCGACCGCGCCCAAGCCGGGTATCGCGGGCCCTGCCGGGGTGGCACCCACCGTGCCCCCGCAGAGCCCGGCGCAGAACCCGGCGCAGAACCCGGCCCAGGGGGACGAGCGCAGGCAGCCGTACGGGGCCGGCGCGGATGCCCGCAGTGGCGGCGAGGGTGCCGGCGCGAGGACCGGCGCGGATGCGCGGGGTGGCGGTTGGGGAGTCGTCGCCTCGCCCCCGGGAGCGTCCGGAGTCTCCGGACCCAGGGGCGCCGGTGGGCCCGGTGGTCCCGGCGGGCCTGGTGGTCCCGGCACGTCCGGTGCCTCCGGCTTCGGTCCGCCGGGAGCCTACGGGCCGTCCGGTCCGGCCGGTACGCCCCAGGACGCACGGCCGAGAGCCGGCGGTTCGCCCGACGGGCAGCGGCCCAAGCGGCGGCTCACCATGCTCCTTGTCGGAGTCGTGGGTGCGCTCGTGGTGATAGCCGGGGCCGTGTACCTCATGAGCGCCGGTGGTGACGGCGACGGCGGGAACGAGGCCAAGCCGTCCCCGAGTCCGACGGTGAGCAAGGAACTGCCGGCCGGTGTCGAGTGCAGCGGGGCGGACTGCGCGGGCAAGGACCCGGAGAACATGGGCTGCGGCGGGACGCTGGCGCAGACCGTGGAGAAGGCCGTTGTCGGCACCGCGCAGGTCGAGGTCCGGTACAGCGAGACGTGCGGTGCCGCCTGGGCCCGTATCACCGCGGCCGGAGCGGGGGACACGGTCCGGATATCGGCCGGCTCGGCCGCCGCGCAGACCGCCGAGGTCGAGACGGACACCGACGCCTACACCCCGATGGTCGCGGTGAAGAGCGCCACCGGGGCGAAGGCCTGCGCGACGCTCGCGTCGGGCGTGGAGGGCTGCACGAAGTAGGCGACCGCGTCACCGGGTGCGACCCGCACGGGCGCCCGACTCCTCTGAGTCGGGCGCCCGTTGACGTCACGGCGCGTGCGCACGTCGAACCTCGCGGGGGAGGAATGGCAGGCGTACTTCGGGGCAGGCGGACCGTACCCCCACGGGAGTCCGGCGTTGTTTCGGCAGGACGAGCAGCTTCCGCGCTGCCGACCGGCACCCCCACCCGGCGGCCGTCGGCCCACTCTCCCGGCCCGACGGCCGCCCCCCCCGTACCAACGACGCGGTCTCCCGCCCCTCAGGAGCACGGGCAACGGCGCAGTCCCTCGCCCCTCAGGGGCACGGGCAACGGCGCAGTCTTTCGCCCTTCAGGGGCGCGGGGAACGGCGCAATCTTTTGTCTTTAAGGGGCGCGGGGAACGGCGCAATCTCGTCGCATTCAGGGGCGCGGGGAACTGCGCGACCAGCCCCCCCGGTGGCCCCCACCGCCCCCGCCCCCCCACAACGCCCCCAACCCAAACCGCCCCACCACCCGCCGGGCACGGCCTTGTGGGGCGGGCCACATCGGACCCGGACGTCCGGGATCCCGGATGCGCGATAGCCTGACCGCTGGATCTCTCTTGACGCCGAGAGATCGATCATCGGCACCGGTGATCGATCATCGCGGCGACAGGGCCGGGATCCCGTACCCCGGGGCAGGGACGCCCCACCGTCAGCTGCCCTACGGAGAACGCCATGACCCGCACTCCCGTGAACGTCACCGTCACCGGCGCGGCCGGCCAGATCGGTTACGCCCTCCTCTTCCGCATCGCCTCCGGCCAGCTGCTCGGCGCGGACGTGCCGGTCAAGCTGCGTCTGCTGGAGATCACGCCGGCGCTGAAGGCCGCCGAGGGCACCGCCATGGAGCTCGACGACTGCGCCTTCCCGCTCCTTCAGGGCATCGACATCACCGACGACCCGAACGTGGCCTTCGACGGCACGAACGTCGGTCTGCTCGTCGGCGCCCGCCCCCGCACCAAGGGCATGGAGCGCGGTGACCTCCTGGAGGCCAACGGCGGCATCTTCAAGCCCCAGGGCAAGGCCATCAACGACAATGCCGCGGACGACGTCAAGATCCTCGTCGTCGGCAACCCGGCCAACACCAACGCCCTCATCGCCCAGGCCGCCGCCCCGGACGTACCGGCGGAGCGCTTCACGGCGATGACCCGCCTGGACCACAACCGAGCGCTGACGCAGCTCGCCAAGAAGACCGGCTCCACGGTCGCGGACATCCAGCGCCTCACCATCTGGGGCAACCACTCCGCCACCCAGTACCCCGACATCTTCCACGCCACGATCGCCGGCAAGAACGCCGCCGAGACCGTGAACGACGAGAAGTGGCTGGCCGAGGAGTTCATCCCGACCGTCGCCAAGCGCGGGGCGGCCATCATCGAGGCCCGTGGCGCCTCCTCCGCCGCCTCGGCCGCGAACGCCGCCATCGACCACGTGTACACCTGGGTCAACGGCACGGCGGACGGCGACTGGACCTCCATGGGCATCCCGTCCGACGGCTCGTACGGTGTCGCGGAGGGCCTCATCTCCTCCTTCCCCGTCACCACGAAGGACGGCTCGTACGAGATCGTCCAGGGTCTCGACATCAACGAGTTCTCCCGCGCGCGTATCGACGCGTCGGTGCAGGAACTGACGGAGGAGCGCGAGGCGGTCCGCGCCCTCGGCCTCATCTAGGCACCGCCGTCCAGGCACTGCCGTCCAGGCACTGCTCGTCCTTCCACCGATCCCCGGGCGCCCGGGGATCAGTGCGTTCCGCGCCCCTTCCCGGCGGGGGCGAGCGGTTTCTCGAACCAGTACCCGGCGTGCGGGTTGTCGTCGTACGCCGGGATCTCGGTGTATCCGCCGGTCCGGTACATGGCCGCCGCCTCCTTGAGGACCTTGTGCGTGTCCAGGCGTACGGTCCGGTGGCCGCGTCCGGCGGCCGTCCGCTCCAACTCGGTGAGCAGTCGGCGTCCCAGGCCCAGGCCCCGGGCGTCCGGGCGCACCCACAGGTGCCGGATCTCGGCCGTCTCCGCGTCGAGCGCGCACAGCGCCCCGCAGCCGACGGCACGCTCCTCCTCGTACGCGACGAGGAGCGCGGCGATCCGTTCCGGCGGTACGAGGTCGGACGTGGCGTATCCCTCGGGGAAGCGTCCGTCGAGCTCGGCGGCGTAACCGGCGAGGCAGGCACGTGCGTCGGGCGAAGCCGCGTCGGCGGGCCGTACCGTGATCGCGGCCAGCCGCAGCAGCCGCTCGGTGACCGCGACCGCCTCGGTCAGCCGCCCCCGCTGGGCCTCGCTCAGCCCGCGCAGCAGTCCTTCGGCGAGGTCGTCCGCGCGGCGGTTCTGCTCCGCCAGTTCGGCGCGCCCGGCCGGTGTGGGCTCCGCGAGACGCAGTCTGCTGTCCCTCGGGTGCACGGTGACCCGCACGAGCCCCTGCTTCTCCAGCGCGCGCACCATCCGGCTCAGGTATCCGGCGTCGAGACCGAGCCGGGTCCGCAGTTCCCGCAGGGACGCGCCGACTCCGATCTCGTACAGCAGCCGGGCCTCGCCGAGGGGCCGGTCCTGCCCGAGGTAGTGGTCGTCGAGCACGCCGATCCGGCGTGTGAAGTAGCGGTTGAAGCGGCGCAGGGTCGTCACGTGCGCCGCGGGGACTGACACCGGCTCCATAATCTTTGACTTTAGTCAAAGAGCGATGAGGGTGTCCATGTTTCGGGCGGCTTGTCAGTGACCCCGCGCACTTCGGCGGCGGAGCGCGCATGACATCCGGGCCGAGGGGCAGGTGCTCCCGGCCCCGAGAGTGACGTGCGTGTGACGCGAGGGCTGATGACACAGGGGCACGGAACAGGAACGGAAGGCAGCACCGGAACATGTCGGGACACCAGGCGCAGCAGACGATTCATGTGGACGGCGAGTGGCGCGCGGCCGCCTCGGGTGCCACCCGGGACATCCTCGACCCGGCGGACGCGAAGCCGTTCGCCGAGGTCGCCGAGGGCGGGGTGCCGGACACGGACGCCGCCGTCGAGGCCGCCCGGCGCGCCTTCGACCACGGAGCGTGGCCCCGCACGCCCGTCACCGAGCGGGCCGCCCTCCTGCGCCGCGTCGCCGACCTCCTCGTCCGCGACCGCGAGAAGCTCGGGCTCCTGGAGAGCCGGGACGCGGGCAAGACGCTGGAGGAGGGGCGGGTCGACATCGACTGCGTCGCCGACGCCTTCCGGTACTTCGCCGATCTCGTCGTCGGAGAGGGCGGCGGGCGGGTCGTCGACGCCGGCTCGGACGACATCCACAGCGTCGTCGTGCACGAGCCCGTCGGCGTCTGCGCGATGATCACGCCCTGGAACTACCCGCTGCTGCAAGCCAGTTGGAAGGTCGCCCCGGCCCTCGCCGCGGGGAACACCTTCGTCCTCAAGCCCAGCGAGATCACCCCGCTGACCACCGTCGCCCTCATCGAGCTGCTCGTCGAGGCCGGACTGCCCGCCGGAGTGGCCAACCTCGTCACCGGCCCCGGGCACAGCGTCGGTGCCCGGCTCGCCGAGCACCCCGGCGTCGACCTCGTCTCCTTCACGGGCGGTCTGGCCAGCGGTACGAAGGTCGCGCAGGCCGCCGCCGTCACCGTCAAGAAGGTCGCCCTCGAACTCGGCGGCAAGAACCCCAACGTCGTCTTCGCCGACTCCTGCGCCACCGAGGAGGGTTTCGACACCGCCGTCGACCAGGCCCTGAACGCCGCGTTCATCCACAGCGGGCAGGTCTGCTCGGCGGGCTCCCGGCTGATCATCGAGGAGTCGGTACGCGACCGGTTCGTCGCCGAACTGGTGCGCCGGGCCGGGCTGATCCGGCTCGGCCGCGGCACCGAGGAGGGCGTCGAGTGCGGCCCGCTGGTCTCCGCCGAACAGCGCGAGAAGACCGAGGGGTACGTGGCCGCCGCCCTGGCGGAGGGCGCGGTGCTGCGGACCGGCGGCGCCCGCCCCGACCCGTCCGACCGGCTGCCCGCCACCGGCTACTTCTACGAGCCGACCGTCCTCGACCAGTGCCACCGCGAGATGCGCGTCGTACGGGAAGAGGTCTTCGGGCCCGTCCTGACGGTGGAGACCTTCCGTACGGAGGACGAGGCCGTGGCGCTCGCCAACGACACGGAGTACGGACTCGCGGGCGGCGTCTGGACCGCCGACGCGGGGCGCGCCCGGCGGGTGGCCGGACGGCTGCGGCACGGCACCGTCTGGATCAACGACTTCCACCCCTACCTTCCGCAGGCGGAGTGGGGCGGTTTCGGCAAGAGCGGCGTCGGCCGCGAGCTGGGCCCCGCGGGCCTCGCCGAGTACCGCGAGACGAAGCACGTGTACCAGAACCTCGCGCCGAAGCCGGTCCGCTGGTTCGCGGGCTGACGCCCGGCCCCCCTCAACGGCCGCCCCCTGAACGGCCCCTCAACGGCACCCTCGACGGCCCCATCGGCGGCCGTCACGCCACCCCCTTCACCTCACAAGGCCCCCTGGAGCGCCACCGCATGCCCGAAGACAAGCGCGAGCCCGAAAGCATGTACGAGCCCGAGCACACGTACGACTACGTCGTCATCGGCGGCGGCACCGCGGGATCCGTCATCGCCTCCCGCCTCACCGAGAACCCCGATGTCACCGTCGCCGTCATCGAGGGCGGCCCCAGTGACGTCGGCCGCGACGACGTCCTGACCCTGCGCCGCTGGATGGGCCTGCTCGGCGGGGAACTCGACTACGACTACCCGACGACCGAGCAGCCGCGCGGCAACTCGCACATCCGGCACAGCCGCGCCCGGGTCCTCGGCGGCTGCTCCTCGCACAACACCCTCATCGCGTTCAAGCCGCTGCCGTCCGACTGGGACGAGTGGGAGGCGGCGGGCGCCGAGGGCTGGGGTGCGGTCCCGATGGAGCCGTACTTCCCGCGCCTGCGCAACAACATCGTCCCGGTCGACGAGAAGGACCGGAACGCCATCGCCCGCGACTTCGTGGACGCGGCGCAGTCGACGCTCGGTGTGCCGCGTGTGGAGGGGTTCAACAAGAAGCCGTTCACCGAGGGCGTCGGCTTCTTCGACCTCGCGTACCACCCGGAGACCAACAAGCGCTCCAGCGCGTCCGTCGCGTATCTGCACCCCGTCATGGACGAGCGGCCCAACCTCCACCTGTACCTGGAGACCTGGGCGAACAAGCTGGAGCTGGACGGCACGCGGGCCCGCGGGGTCCGTGTGACGACGAAGGACGGCGACGAACTCCTCGTACGGGCCCGGCGCGAGGTCCTGCTGTGCGCCGGCGCCGTCGACTCGCCCCGGCTGCTGCTGCACTCCGGCATCGGGCCGCGCGAGGACCTCGAACAGCTCGGCATACCCGTGGCCCACGACCTGCCGGGTGTCGGCGAGAACCTGCTCGACCACCCCGAGTCGGTCATCGTCTGGGAGACGGACGGGCCGATCCCCGAGAACTCCGCGATGGACTCCGACGCGGGTCTGTTCGTACGGCGGGACCCCGAACGGGCGGGCCCCGACCTGATGTTCCACTTCTACCAGATCCCGTTCACGGACAATCCGGAGCGCCTCGGCTACGAACGCCCCGAGCACGGCGTCTCGATGACCCCGAACATCCCCAAGCCGCGCAGCCGCGGCCGTCTCTACCTGACCAGCGCGGACCCTGCCGAGAAGCCCGCCCTCGACTTCCGCTACTTCACGGACGAGGACGACTACGACGGCCGCACCCTCGTCGACGGCATCAGGATCGCCCGCGAGATCGCGAAGGCAGAGCCGCTCGCGCACTGGCTCAGGCGCGAGGTCTGCCCCGGCCCCGAGGTCACCGGCGACGAGGAACTGGGCGAGTACGCGCGCAAGGTCGCCCACACCGTGTACCACCCGGCGGGCACCTGCCGGATGGGCGCGACGGACGACCGGCTCGCCGTCGTGGACCCCGAGTTGCGCGTCCGCGGCCTCGACGGCATCAGGATCGCCGACGCGTCCGTCTTTCCGACCATGCCCGCCGTGAACCCGATGATCGGGGTCCTCATGGTCGGCGAGAAGTGTGCGGACCTGCTGGGAGGCGGTGCGTGATGAGTACGACGACTGCTGGAACGACCGCCGCTGTGACCGCCGGGACCGGCGCCGGCGAAGGCACGGCCGCCGAACCCGTCTTCTCCGTCGACGGCCTGTGGAAGGTCTTCGGCCCAAAGTCCGACCGGGTCCCCGCCGACCCAGAACTCGCCGCCCTCTCCGCCGCCGAACTCCGGACCCGTACCGGCTGTACGGCCGCCGTCCGGGACGTGAGCTTCGAGGTGCGCAAGGGTGAGGTCTTCGTCGTCATGGGCCTGTCCGGCTCGGGCAAGTCCACCCTCGTGCGCTGTCTGACCCGCCTCATCGAGCCGACCGCCGGCACGATCGCCATCGACGGCGAGGACGTGCGCGCGATGGACCGGGCGCGGCTGCGCGAACTGCGCCGCCACCGTGCCGCCATGGTCTTCCAGCACTTCGGCCTGCTCCCGCACCGTTCCGTGCTCGACAACGTCGCGTACGGCCTTGAGGTCCAGGGGGTGCCGAAGCGCGAGCGGCGGGCGAAGGCGCAGGAGGTCGTCGCGAAGGTCGGCCTCGAAGGCATGGAGCAGCGCCGGCCCGGTCAGCTCTCCGGTGGCCAGCAGCAGCGTGTGGGACTCGCGCGGGCGCTGGCGGTGGATCCAGAAGTCCTGCTCTTCGATGAACCGTTCAGTGCTCTCGATCCGATGATTCGACGAGACATGCAGGAGGAGGTGATCCGGTTGCACGGCGAGGAGGGCCGCACGATGGTGTTCATCACGCACGACCTGAACGAGGCGCTGCGCCTGGGCGACCGGATCGCCCTCATGCGCGACGGCCGGATCGTCCAGCTGGGCACGCCCGAGGAGATCGTGGGCTCGCCCGCCGACGACTACGTACGAGAGTTCGTCCGGGACGTGCCGCGCGAGCAGGTCATGACGGTCCGCGGAGCCATGCGGGCGGCGTCGGCGCAGGAGGCCGGCGAGGGTCCGGCCCTGTCGCCCGAGGCCACGGTCTCGCAGGCCATCGAGGCGGTCGCGCGCTCGGGCCAGACGGCCCGCGTGGTGGATCAGGGACGCTGCCTCGGAGTCGTGGACTCGGACGCGCTGCTGGAGGTGGTGGCGGGGACGGCCACCCGGTCCGCCGGGCCGGCGCGCGAGGGGGTGTCCTGATGGCCACCTTCACCGCGTCCGCTCCCCGTACGGCCCTGCCCGGCTTCCTCGGCTTCCTCGGACGTCCGGCCGTCGGCAAGCTCGTCCTGCTCGCCGTCGTCGCGGCCGTCCTCGTTCCGCTGGCCGACTCCCGTTGGTCGAGCGGCAGTTGGCCGGGCGCCCTCACCGTCGACCTCACCGAACCTCTCGGCAGGGCCAGCACCTGGATCATCGACAACCGCGACAGCCACCCGCTGTTCCTCTACTTCTTCGGGCACGTCTCGAACGCGGTCGTCCTTGCCGTACGCGCCGTCTACCTCGTCCTGCTCGCCGCGGGCTGGGCGGGCGTCACGGCCGCGGCGGCACTGGTCGCCTGGCGGGTCGCCGGGGTGCGCCTCGCGCTCGGCACGGCCGCCGCGGTCCTGACCTGCGGGCTGCTCGGTATGTGGGTGCCCACCATGCAGACCCTCGCGCTCATGGTCGTCGCGGTCCTCGCGTCCGTCGCCCTGGGTGCGCTGCTGGGCCTCGCCGCCGGGCTCTCCGACCGTACGTACCGCGCGCTGCGACCCGTCCTCGACACCATGCAGGTGCTCCCGGCCTTCGCGTACCTCCTGCCGGTCGTCCTCGTCTTCGGCATCGGCGTCCCGGCCGCGGTGCTCGCCACCGTCGTGTACGCGGCCCCGCCCATGGCGCGCCTCACCGCGCTCGGTCTGCGCGGCGCGGACGCCGGGGTGATGGAGGCCGTCGAGTCCCTGGGCACCACCGCGCGGCAGCGGCTCTTCACGGCCCGGCTGCCACTCGCCCGCAAGGAACTTCTGCTCGGCCTCAACCAGACCATCATGATGGCCCTGTCGATGGCCGTCATCGCGTCCGTCATCGGCGCGGGCGGCCTCGGTGACCGCGTCTACCAGGCGCTGGCCTCGGTCGACGTGGGCGCCGCGCTCGCCGCCGGCATCCCGATCGTGCTGCTCGCGGTCGTCCTGGACCGGGTGACGGCGGCGGCGGGAGCCGAGGCGGAGGGGTTCGAAGAGGCCGGCTCCCGCCGGACCGGCCGGACCGGCCTGCTGTGCGCCGTCGCCGCCGCACCGGCCGTCGCGGTCGCCGGGCGCCTGGCCGGCCGGCTCGACTGGCCCGGGACCTGGATCGTGAACATCGCCGAGCCGGTGAACCGCGCCGTCGACTGGATGACCGACCACCTCTACTCCGGGGTCCCCTACGTGGGCGGCACCGCCGACTGGGCGGCCCACTTCACCACCGGCGTCCTGAACCCGGTGCGCGACGGCCTGCAGTGGCTGCCCTGGTGGGCGGTCCTGCTGACCGTCGCCGCGCTCGCCTGGCTGATCGGCACCTGGCGCACCGCCCTGACCGCCGTCCTCGCGATGGCCGCGATCGGTGTGCTCGGCGTGTGGCAGCCCTCCCTCGACACGCTGTCGCAGGTCCTCGCGGCCGTGGCGGTCACGCTGGTCCTGGGCTTCGGCACCGCCGTCGCGGCGGCCCGGAGCGAGCGCTGCGAACGCCTCCTGCGCCCCGTCCTTGACGTCTTCCAGACGATGCCGCAGTTCGTCTACCTCATACCCGTCGTGGCGCTCTTCGGCGTCGGCCGTGCCCCCGCGGTCGCCGCCGCGGTCGTCTACGCGCTGCCCGCCGTCGTCCGCATCACCACGCAGGGCCTGCGCAACGTGGACCCGGCGGCCATGGAGTCCTCGCGCTCCATGGGCGCGACCGGCTGGCAGCAACTCCGCCAGGTGCAGCTGCCGCTGGCCCGCCCGGCCCTGCTGCTCGCCGTGAACCAGGGCGTCGTCCTCGTCCTCGCCGTCGTCATCATCGGCGGCCTGGTCGGCGGTGGCGCGCTCGGCTACGACGTCGTGTTCGGGCTCGCCCAGGGCGACCTGGCCACGGGTCTGGTGGCCGGCGCGGCGATCGTCTGCCTCGGCCTGATGCTCGACCGGGTCACGCAACCGACGCGGGGCCGTACGAAGAAGGGAGCCTGAGATGCGTACGCGTACGACCGGCACGCTGGCCGTCGGCTGCTCCCTGCTGGTGCTGACGACCGGCTGCGGAGCCGCCGACATGACCAAGCAGGCCTCGCCCTTCGCCAACGCGCGGGGCGCGAGGACCGTGACCCTCTCCACGCAGTCCTGGGTCGGCGCGCAGGCCAACGTGGCCGTCGCGCAGTACCTGCTGGAGCACGAACTCGGCTATCGCGTCGACACCGTCCAGGTCGACGAGGTGCCCGCGTGGGACGCGCTCAGCCAGGGCCGCGTCGACGCGATCCTGGAGGACTGGGGCCACCCCGAGCAGGAACAGCGGTACGTCGAGGACAAGAGGACGATCGTGGACGGCGGCGGTCTCGGCGTCACCGGGCACATCGGTTGGTTCGTACCGACGTACTTCGCGAAGCAGCACCCCGACGTGACCCATTGGAAGAACCTGGACAAGTACGCCGACCGGTTGCGCACCGCCGAGAGCGGCGGCAAGGGCCAACTGCTCGACGGCTCACCCTCGTACGTCACGAACGACAAGGCGCTGGTGAAGAACCTGGACCTCGACTTCCAGGTGGTGTTCGCCGGTTCCGAGGCGGCCCAGATCACCCAGATGCGGCAGTTCGCCAAGGAGAAGAAGCCGTTCCTCACGTACTGGTACTCACCGCAGTGGCTCTTCGAGAAGGTGCCGATGACAGAGGTGAAGCTGCCCGCGTACAAGGAGGGCTGCGACGCGGATCCGGAGGCGGTCGCCTGCGCGTACCCGCACACGCCGCTCCGCAAGTACCTCAACGCGGACTTCGCGAAGTCGGGCGGCGGGGCCGCCGCGTTCCTGAAGAAGTTCAAGTGGACGACCGAGGACCAGAACGAGGTCTCCCTCCTGATCGCCGACCGGAAACTGTCTCCGGAGGAGGCGGCGAGGAAGTGGGTACGGGGCCATGAGCGCACGTGGAGGGCGTGGCTGAACAAGTAGTGGCGTCCGGTGTGTCCCTGGCTGCGGGCCGGTGGGGGCGTGCCGCGCAGTTCCCCGCGCCCCTAAAAGATTGCGCAGTTCCCCGCGCCCCTTGCCCTTCAGGGGCGCGGGGAACTGCGCGACCGGCCCCCACCGGCCCGCAGCCGAAGCAGACACGTGGACCCGTCCGGAAAAACGGGTCCGAGAAGTCACCCGTGCTGCCCGGCCGTGTAATGCCCCGGCGCGAGGCGGCAGGTCACGCCGAAGCGGTTCCACGCGTTGATCACCGTGATCGAGGCGAGCAGCTGGGACAGCTCGGTCTCGTCGAAGTGCCGGGCGGCGGTCTCGAACACCTCGTCCGGCACGAAGCCGTCCGTCAGGACCGTCACGGCCTCGGTCAGCGCGAGCGCCGCGAGCTCCTTCTCCGTGTAGAAGTGCCGGGACTCCTCCCAGGCGCTGAGCTGGACGATCCGCTCGACGCTCTCGCCCGCCGCGAACGCGTCCTTCGTGTGCATGTCGAGGCAGAACGCGCAGTGGTTGAGCTGCGAGGCGCGGATCTTCACCAGCTCCAGCAGCACGGGGTCGACGCCCTGCCGGGCCGCCGCGTCCAGCCGGACCATGGCCTTGTAGACCTCGTGGGCGAACTTCACCCACTGGAGTCGGGGGGTGTCCTCGGGGGCGTACGAGGTGTCCTTCGCGGTGCTGTTCTCCGTCGTCGTCATGCTGTCGACCCTACGAACGAAACAGCCCAGGAGTATGGTCCATTTCCATGGCTGGACCTTGGGCCACTTTCGGGGTGGATCTGCATGTCGACGTGGCGCGTACCGGCTCCGGCCTGCGCAGAGGCCTCACGGACGCGCTGCGGGAGGCGGTGCGGGGCGGACGGCTCGCCCCGGGCGTCCGGTTGCCGTCCTCACGCTCCCTCGCCGCCGACCTCGGCATCGCCCGCAACACGGTCGCCGACGCGTACGCCGACCTCGTCGCCGAGGGCTGGCTCACCGCACGCCAGGGCTCGGGCACGCGCGTGGCGCAGCGGGACGTGCCGGTCCCGGCCTCTCCCGCGCGCAGGGCCCGGGCACGCCGGGGACCCGCGTACGACCTGGTCCCCGGCACCCCGGACCTCGCCTCCTTCCCGCGCGCCGAGTGGCTCAAGGCATACCGACGGGCTCTCGCGGCGGCACCGAACGACGCCCTCGGTTACGGGGATCCGCGCGGCCGGGTCGAACTGCGCACCGCCCTCGCCGGCTACCTCGCCCGCGCCCGTGGCGTACGCGCCGACCCCGACCACATCGTCATCTGCTCGGGTTTCGTCCACGGGCTGATGCTGCTCGGGGAGGTGCTGCGACGGCGGGGCGCACGGACGCTCGCGGTGGAGTCGTACGGCCTCGATGTGCACTGGGACCTGATCGAACGGGCGGGGCTGGGGTCGGTGCCGCTGCCGTTCGACGAACTGGGCACGCGGACGGACGACCTGGCGGAGCGCGGGAGCGGCAAGGGCGGCGGGGGCGGCGGCCTGGGCGGGGTGCTTCTCACACCCGCCCACCAGTTCCCCATGGGGGTGCCGCTGCGCCCCGACCGCCGTGCCGCCGCCGTCGACTGGGCGCGGCGCACGGGCGGGCTGATCCTGGAGGACGACTACGACGGCGAGTTCCGCTACGACCGCCAGCCCGTGGGCGCGCTCCAGGGCCTCGACCCGGACCGCGTGGTGTACTTCGGCACCGCCAGCAAGGCTCTCGCGCCCGGCCTGCGCCTCGGCTGGCTGGTCCTGCCGCCGGACGTGGCGCCCGAGGTCATGGCGGCGAAGGGTGGCGCGGACTGGTCGTGCGGGGTCCTGGACCAGCTGACACTGGCGGAGTTCATCACCTCGGGCGCGTACGACCGTCATGTACGCGCCTCCCGCCTCCGTTACCGGCGCCGCCGCGACCAGCTCGTCGCGGCCCTGGCGGCCCGTGCCCCGTCGGTCACCGCCACCGGTATCGCGGCCGGATTCCACGCCGTGCTGCGCCTGCCGCCCGGCACCGAGCAGTCGGTGGTCCGCGCGGCCGCCTGGCACGGCCTGGCCGTCCACGGCCTGACCGGCTACCGCCACCCCGCCGCCACGCCCCCTCCGGCGGACGCCCTGGTCGTCGGCTACGGAACCCCGTCGGACAGCGGCTGGCCGGGAGCACTCGAAACACTGTGCGGGGCGCTGCCCTAGGGCCTGCCCGTGCGGCGATCGCCCCCAGCACCGTCGTCGTCCCGGAACACACCGCCGCACCGAGGGCACACAGCATTCCAAAAAGCGCAAAATGACCGTGGAACAGGGAGAGTTGGGGGAGCCGCTTGTACAACCGGGCCGCGTGATCTTTACGCTGTCGGACTGACGAGCCCGGCGGACGGGCCGGACGGGGGAGAGACATGGCGGAGCAGCGCAGAAGACTTCGGTCCAGCACGGTCGTACTCGGTGGCATGGGCATTCTCGCAACGGCCCTCACCTCGTGCGGTTCCGATCCCGACCGCCGCTGTGTGGATCGCGACAGCTACGACTACGCGGGCGGCTACAAGGTCGTCGCCGACAAGAACTGCGCCTCCGGCTCCACCTCGGCGGGCAGGAAACGCGGGACGAGCGGGAGCGGCACGGTCGACGCCGCCTGGTACTACGACGCCGACGTCGCCGCAGGCCGCGCCGAGGACGGCACCTTCAGCCGCAGCGAGGCCGTCGACCGGGACGGCTTCGGCTGCTCGGACTCGGGCAGCGGCGGCGGCTGACCAGGACGCGGAACGCACCGACGGATCTACGGACACGCGACGGTGGAACGCCGAACCATGGAACCCCGCCCCGGCTGGCAGCGAACAGTCGAGGACCAGGGCCTCATCTACCCCCTCACCCGCCACCCGGACGACTCCCTGCGCCCGTACTGGGACGAGTCCGCCCACTACGTCTTCTCCCTGCCCGAGATCGAGGCCCTGGAGCAGGTCGTCGAGGAACTCCACACGATGTGCCTGGCCGCGGCCGAGTACCTCGTCACCGAGAACCGCCTCGCCGACCTCGGGATCACCGACCCGCGCGTGGCGGAGCCGGTCGCCGAGGCCTGGCGCCGCCGCGCCGAACTCCCCTCCCTGTACGGGCGTTTCGATCTCCGCTACGACGGCACGGGCCCGGCGAAGCTCCTGGAGTACAACGCCGACACCCCGACCTCGCTCGTCGAGGCCGCGAGCCCCCAGTGGTTCTGGATGGAGGAACGCTTCCCCGGCGCCGACCAGTGGAACTCCCTCCACGAACGGCTCGTCGAAGCCTGGCGGAAGCAGGCCCCCCTCCTTCCGCCCGGCAGCCCTCTCTACTTCGCGCACTCCGCCGCCGACGAACTCGGCGAGGACCTCATGACGGTCGGATATCTGAAGGAGACCGCGGAACAGGCCGGCCTCGACACCGCCTGGATCGCGATGGAGGAGATCGGCTGGGACCGTCTCTCCGGACGCTTCGTCGACAAGCAGCTCCGCTTCATCCGCAGCTGCTTCAAGCTCTATCCCTGGGAATGGCTCACCACCGACCGCTTCGCCCCGCATGTCCTGGCCACCCTCGACAACGGCGGTGGCACGGGCACGACGATGTGGATCGAACCCGCCTGGAAGATGCTGCTCAGCAACAAGGCCCTCCTCGCGATCCTCTGGGAGCTGTACCCGGACCACCCGAACCTCCTCCCCGCCTACCTCGACGGCCCTCGCGAACTGGCCACCACCGCCGGATACGTGGCCAAGCCCCTCCTCGGCCGCGAGGGCGCCGGCGTCACCGTCCACGAACCGGGCCCCGGACCCGTGGTCCTCCGCGAGGAGGCCTGCTGCTATCAGGAGCTGGCGCCTCTGCCGTCCTTCGACGGCAACCGGGTCGTCCTCGGCGCCTGGGTCGTCGGACACGAATCGGCCGGCCTCGGCATCCGTGAGTCGGCCGGCCTGGTGACGGACGAATACGCACGCTTCCTGCCGCACGTGATCCTGTGACCCACGGCGGACTCACGGCGGGGCCCGGTTCCGACCGCGCCCCGTCGTCGCTCGCATGGTGGACGGCACAACCTCTCCCGCGGGCGCTCCCGGTACGCTGATCCACGGGCCGTGACTGGCGCGCTGGGATGGGATCGACCATCGGGGAGCGGCCCGGGAACCGTGTGCCGTGCGCCTGGGCCGAACCGTGAACGCCGAACGCCACGTCCGGAGGCCGTCATGTCAGAATCCCGCGCACCCCTCTCCACCGAATCCACCGCCTTCCGCAGTGCCCTCGAAGTGATCCGTGCCGTCGAACCCCGGATCGCCGACGCCATCGGGCAGGAGGTCGCCGACCAGCGCGAGATGCTCAAGCTGATCGCCTCCGAGAACTACGCCTCCCCGGCCACCCTCCTCGCGATGGGCAACTGGTTCAGCGACAAGTACGCGGAAGGCACCGTCGGCCGCCGCTTCTACGCCGGCTGCCGCAACGTGGACACCGTGGAGGCCCTCGCCGCCGAGCACGCCCGCGAGCTCTTCGGCGCCGAGCACGCCTACGCCCAGCCGCACTCCGGCATCGACGCCAACCTCGTCGCCTTCTGGGCCGTCCTCGCCCAGCGCGTCGAGGCCCCGGCCCTGGAGAAGGCCGGCGTCCGCAACGTCAACGACCTCTCCGAGGCCGACTGGGCCGAACTGCGCCAGGCCTTCGGCAACCAGCGCATGCTCGGCATGTCCCTGGACGCCGGCGGCCACCTCACCCACGGCTTCCGCCCGAACATCTCCGGCAAGATGTTCGACCAGCGTTCCTACGGCACCGACCCCACCACCGGCCTCATCGACTACGAGGCCCTGCGCGCCACCGCCCGCGAGTTCAAGCCGATGATCATCGTCGCCGGCTACTCCGCCTACCCCCGTCTCGTGAACTTCCGGATCATGCGCGAGATCGCCGACGAGGTCGGTGCCACGCTCATGGTGGACATGGCCCACTTCGCGGGCCTCGTCGCCGGCAAGGTCCTCACCGGGGACTTCGACCCGGTGCCGCACGCCCAGATCGTCACCACGACCACGCACAAGTCGCTGCGCGGCCCGCGCGGCGGCATGGTCCTGTGCGACTCGTCGCTCGCCGACCAGGTCGACCGCGGCTGCCCGATGGTCCTCGGCGGCCCCCTTCCGCACGTCATGGCCGCCAAGGCGGTCGCCCTCGCCGAGGCACGCCGCCCCGAGTTCCGTGACTACGCCCGGGCCGTGGTCGACAACGCCCGCGCCCTCGCCGAGGGCCTGATGCGGCGCGGTGCCACGCTGGTCACCGGCGGCACGGACAACCACCTCAACCTCATCGACGTCGCCTCCTCCTACGGCCTCACCGGCCGCCAGGCCGAGTCGGCCCTGCTCGACTCGGGCATCGTCACCAACCGCAACGCGATCCCCGCCGACCCGAACGGCGCCTGGTACACCTCGGGCATCCGGATCGGCACGCCCGCGCTGACCACCCGGGGCCTCGGGGCCACCGAGATGGACGAGATCGCGGGCCTCATCGACCGCGTCCTCACCACCACGGAGCCGGGCACCACCAAGAAGGGCACCCCTTCCAAGGCCCAGCACATCCTCGACCCGAAGATCGCGGACGAGATCTCCCACCGCGCGACCGACCTCCTGACCGGCTTCCCGCTGTACCCGGAGATCGACCTCGGCTGATGTCCCGGGCGCGGCGCCGGCCACGAGCCCCCGGCCCCACCGCGCCCGGCCCCGCCGCCCCGACCGCCCGCAGTGTTCCGTCCTGCGGGCCGGTAGGGGCTTGTCGCGCAGTTCCCCGCGCCTCTGAGGGGCGACCCCCACCGGGCCCGCGGCCGGACACGTACCGGCGATCGGGGCAGCACCTGTCCCCGACCGGTTCCGGAGCGGGCCCCGGCACCTGAGAGAATGGTGAGCATGGCTTCTGACCGTCCCCGTGTGCTCTCCGGAATCCAGCCCACCGCAGGCTCGTTCCACCTCGGCAACTACCTCGGCGCCGTCCGCCAGTGGGTGGCCCTGCAGGAGTCCCACGACGCCTTCTACATGGTCGTGGACCTGCATGCGATCACCCTTCCGCAGGACCCCGCGGACCTGCGCGCGAACACCCGGCTCGCCGCCGCCCAACTGCTGGCCGCCGGGCTCGACCCCGACCGCTGCACACTCTTCGTCCAGAGCCATGTCCCCGAGCACGCCCAGCTCGCCTGGATCATGAACTGCCTCACCGGCTTCGGCGAGGCCTCCCGCATGACCCAGTTCAAGGACAAGTCCGCCAGACAGGGTGCCGACCGTGCCTCCGTCGGCCTCTTCACGTACCCGATCCTGCAGGTCGCGGACATCCTGCTGTACCAGGCCAACGAGGTCCCCGTGGGTGAGGACCAGCGCCAGCACATCGAGCTGACGCGCGACCTCGCCGAGCGCTTCAACAGCCGCCTGGGGCAGACGTTCACGGTTCCGAAGCCGTACATCCTCAAGGAGACGGCGAAGATCTTCGATCTTCAGGACCCGGCGGTCAAGATGAGCAAGTCGGCGTCGACGCCGAAGGGCCTCATCAACCTCCTCGACGAGCCGAAGGCCACCGCGAAGAAGGTCAGGAGCGCGGTCACCGACACGGACACGGTGATCAGGTTCGACCCCGTGGAGAAGCCGGGCATCAGCAATCTGCTGGGCATCTACTCCACCCTCACCGGCACCGGTGTCGCGGAACTGGAGCAGAAGTACGTCGGCAAGGGCTACGGTGCGCTGAAGACGGACCTGGCGGAGGTCATGGTCGACTTCGTGACGCCCTTCCGGGAGCGCACCCAGCAGTATCTGGACGACCCGGAGACGCTCGACTCGATCCTGGCCAAGGGAGCCGAGAAGGCTCGCGCGGTCGCGGCGGAGACGCTCTCCCAGGCGTACGACAAGGTGGGTTTCCTGCCCGCCAAGCACTGATCGCCGAGCACCGGCCGCCGGTACGGGAACCCGTAGGGGAGTCCGTAGGCGGTCCGGACGAGACCAGGACAACACCGGCACGACATCCGGAACGGGCCCGCACCGCCGTACAGTCGATAGCCGAACCGGCGGCAACCCATGCCTGACCGGAACGCCGACACGGCGGAACAGAACATCGGCACAACGACAGGAGACGACGTGGGGACCGTAACGATCGGTGTGTCGATCGCGGTCCCGGAGCCACACGGCAGCCTGCTCCAGGAGCGGCGCGAGGGCTTCGGCGACCCCGCGGCTTGCGGTATTCCCACCCACGTCACACTGCTGCCGCCGACCGAGGTCGACCGGTCGGCGCTGCCCGCGATCGAGACGCATCTAGTCGAGGTCGCGGCGGCGGGCCGCCCCTTCTCGATGCGGCTGCAGGGCACGGGAACGTTCCGTCCGCTGTCCCCGGTCGTGTTCGTGCAGGTGGTAGAGGGCGCCGAGGCCTGCACCTGGCTGCAGAAGCAGGTCCGGGACGCCTCCGGGCCCGTGGCGCGCGAGCTGCAGTTCCCGTACCACCCCCATGTGACGGTGGCGCACGGCATCGACGACGAGGCGATGGACCGTGCCTTCGAGGAACTGGCGGAGTACGAGGCGCACTGGCCGTGCACCGGCTTCGCGCTCTACGAGCAGGGGCCCGACGGGGTGTGGCGCAGGCTGCGCGACTACGTCTTCGGGGGCGCGGTCGTCCCGCCGCAGGCGTCCCACGTGGAACGGGGCCCGCTCCCGGCGTGCTGACCGGATCGGATTCGGTTCGGATTCGGATTCGTTCGGAAGTGCGGGGATCGCGAGGTCCGGGGTCAGGGGGGAACATGCGCAAGGTGGTGGCGGGGCTCGCTCTTCTCGGCCTCGCGCTGGCCGGATGCGGTACGGACGACGGCAGCGATCGCGCTGGTAGCGACGAGCGCGGTGACGGCAAGGCGAACTCGGCCGGGATGAGCTGGGCGTACGACGAGATCCTCGACGAGGGCAGCCTGTCGGACGTGCTGGCGAACGGCGCCGACGACGTCTGGGCCGTCGGCGCGGTCCTGAGCAGCACCGATCCGTCGTCCGGCGAGTCGTCCGGCGAGTCCTCCAGCGACGGGTTCCTGCTCCACCGCGACGGCACCCGATGGCAGCGGCAGCCGATGCCCGCGGTGCTCGGCGACAGCGTTCACCAGGCCCGCCTCGACGGCCTGGGCTCCGGAGAGTTCCTGCTGACGGCCTCCGCGCAGGACACGACCACGTCGCGCACGGCGCACTGGGACGGCACGGAGTGGACCGTTCTTCCGGAGCTTCCCGGCGGCGGCCGGGTCACCGAGGTGAAGGCGTTCGCGGCCGACGACATCTGGGTGCTGGCCACCGCGTCCCGGTTCCAGCACTGGGACGGCGCGCGGTGGAGCGCCGTGACGCTGCCCGAGGGCGTCACCGCCACCTCGCTCGACGGCGTCGCTTCCGACGACCTGTGGGCGGCCGGCTACCGCGATACCGGTGACGGCACCGACGGCTACGAGATGCAGCAGCCCGCCGCCGTGCACTGGGACGGCGAGGCGTGGCGGCGGACCGACATGCCCGAGTACCGCTACCCCGACCCGGTGCCCGCCGAGCCCGGCGCCTCGGTCGCCCGGGTCCTCGCCTTCGCCGCCGACGACGTCCGCGCGTACGGCACGCACAGCTTCAACCATGGCGAAGGGGAGGACGAGCCCGAGGAAGAGGCCGTTCGGCTGCGCTGGGACGGGTCCCGCTGGAGCAGGGCGGCCGACGCGCGGGGGGACTGCGCCGGACGCGTTCCCGTGGCTCGCGACGGCGCCCGCGGGCTTTTCCTCGACGGCAACCGGTACGCCGACGGTGACGGGGCCTGTACGAAGATCGGGCGGCCCCGGCTGCCCGACGAGGGCGGGGTCAGGGCCGACTCGCGGCAGTCGCTGTGGCTGTCCGCCGTGGAGCCGGTGCCCGGCACCGACCAGGTTCTCGGCGTGGGCCATGTCCAGGTCAACCAGAGCGGTGACCCGATGGACAAGACCGTCATCGTGTCGCTCACGAGGTAGCGCGCGGCTCCGGGGCCGGGTTCGCGGAGTCTGGGGTTCGGTTCGGGGCCGGGCTGCGGGCCGGTGGGGGCTTGTCGCGCAGTTCCCCGTGCCCCTGAAGGGGCACCCCGGGGGCACGGTTACAGCGGCAGGCGGCGGAACAGGCCCCGCGGTACGTGCCGCAGCGCCGACATGACCACCCGTAGCGCCCCCGGCACCCACACCGTCTCGGAGCGGCGGCGCAGGCCCGTCTCGATGGCTGTGGCGACCGCTTCGGGAGTGGTCGCCAGCGGGGCCTCCTCCAGGCCCTGTGTCATCTTGGAGCGGACGAAGCCGGGGCGTACGACCATCACGTGGACGCCCGTGCCGTACAGCGCGTCCCCCAGGCCCTGCGTGAACGCGTCGAGGCCCGCCTTGCTGGAGCCGTAGATGAAGTTGGCGCGGCGGGCCCGCTCGCCCGCCACCGAGGAGAGCACCACCAGGGAGCCGTGGCCCTGCGTCTGGAGCGCTCGCGCGCACACCAGCCCCGACGACACGGCGCCCGTGTAGTTGGTCTGCGCGACCCGCACCGCGGCACCGGGCTCGTTCTCGTCGTGCGACTGGTCGCCGAGGACGCCGAACGCGAGCAGCACCATGTCGATGTCGCCCTCGGCGAAGACCTTGCCGAGGACCGCCTCGTGGGCGTCGGGATCGAGCGCGTCGAAGTCGACGGTACGGACGTCCGCGCCGAGTTCCCGCAGCCCCGAGGCGGCCGACTCCAGGCCGGGTGAGGGACGGCCCGCGAGCCACACCGTGCGGGTGCGGCGGGTGATCAGCCGTCGTGCGGTGGCGAGCCCGATCTCGGACGTGCCGCCGAGGACGAGCAGGGACTGGGGGATGCCGAAGGCGTCCTTCATGGAAGCGAACTCCTAGGGGGAGGAGGGAGCGTTGACGGACCGGCTCACGTGGCGCCCGCGGGCGTCAGAGCCCGAGGCGCCGGGACAGGTCGGAGGTGAAGACGGACCGCGGGTCCAGCTCCTCGCGCAGCTCCCGGAACTCGCCGAGCCGCGGATACATCGACGCGAGCAGCTCGGGCCGCAGCCGGGAGTCCTTGGCGAGGTAGACCCGCCCGTCGGCCGCGGCGACCTCCTCGTCCAGTTCGTCGAGGAAGCCGCCGAGCCCCGGCAGGTTCGCGGGGATGTCGAGGGCGAGGGTCCAGCCGGGCATCGGGAAGGACAGCCAGCCCGGGTCGCCCTCGCCGAACCGCTTCAGGACGGCGAGGAAGGAGGGGCAGCGGCGCTGCGAGATGCGGTGCACGATCCGGCGCAGGGTCTCCTCCTGCCCGTATCCGACGGCGAACTGGTACTGCACGAAACCACCGCGCCCGTAGACGCGGTTCCAGTGCGGCACGCCGTCGAGCGGGTGGAAGAAGGTGGACATCCGCTGGAGTTCGCCCACCCGCTCGCGAGGCGCCTTCCGGTACCAGAGCTCGTTGAAGAGGCCCACCGTCGTACGGCCCAGCAGACCCTCGGGGACGAAGGAGGGCGCGGCGGGGAGACGTCCCGGACGGAACTCCAAGGGGGCTCTACGCGCGCGCGTGCGGTCGGCCAGCGCCTCCAGGGGGGCGTGATCGCCCCGGGTCAGCACCGAGCGGCCCATGGACGCCCCCCGGGCCAGCAGGTCGATCCAGGCGACCGAGTAGCGGTAGCGGTGGTCGGTGGCCGTGAGGCGGGCCATCAGGTCGTCCAGGTCCGTGGCGCGTTCCGTGTCGACGGACATCAGCGACGTCGCGACGGGCTGCAGCCGGACGGTGGCCGTCAGGATGACGCCGGTCAGGCCCATCCCGCCCGCCGTGGCGTCGAACAGGGGCGTCCCCCGGTCCACCATGCGGATCCGGCCGTCGGCGGTCAGCAGTTCGAAGGACAGGACGTGGCGGGCGAACGAGCCGGACACATGGTGGTTCTTGCCGTGGATGTCCGCGCCGATCGCCCCGCCGACCGTCACATAGCGGGTCCCGGGAGTCACCGGCACGAACCAGCCCAGCGGCAGCAGTACTTCCATGAGGCGGTGCAGGGAGACACCGGCGCCGCACAGCACGGTTCCGCCGTCCGCGTCGATCGCGTGGACGCGGTCGAGCCCCGTCATGTCGAACACGGCCCCGCCCGCGTTCTGCGCCGCGTCCCCGTACGCCCGTCCCAGGCCCCGCGCGATGCCTCCGCGGGCCCCGCACTCCCGGACGGCCGCCACGGCCTCCTCGTACGAACGGGGGCGTACCAGGCGGGCTGCGGTGGGAGCGGTGCGGCCCCACCCCGTGACGGAAACCGTGTCGGTAGACATACCGGTGACCGTATCGAGCGGAGCTTGCCTTTAGTTACCTAACATCCCTCTTCATCCCTTTCCTCCCCGAAATGGGTGATTAATGGGATGTCGCTCAATATTGCCGGAGCTGTAGCGGGGTCGACGTGAACAGTGAGTTCCCATGGACCACCACGACGAGCGCCCTGACCTGGACCACCGGATCCTCACGGCCCTCCACGCACGCGGCACCGGCCCCGGAGTCGCCGCCGCCGCACGGGCCCTGTCCCTGGCCGGTGAGCACGGCGCGCTGTGGCTCGCGGCGGGCCTCGCGGGAGCCGCCGCCGACCGGGAGCGGCGCCGCGCCTGGCTGCGCGGCACGGCCCTGACCGCGGGCGCGCACCTCGCCAGCATGGGCGTGAAACGGCTCGTACGCCGTCCGCGCCCCGGCCATGTCGAGCCGCTGGTCCGCACCGCGGGCCGGCACTCCTTCCCCAGCTCGCACGCCACGTCCGCGGTGGCCGCCGCCGTGGCCTTCGGAGCGCTCGGCGCACGTGTGGTGCCCGCGCTGGCCGCCGCGATGTGCGTGTCGCGGGTGGTCGTCGGCGTCCACTACCCCTCGGACGTCGCCGCGGGCGCCGCCCTCGGCGCGGTGACGGCCCGGCTGGGCGCCCGCTGGATGACAGGAGGCCGTGACCATGGCTGAGACGGCCCTTCTGGGAGGTTCGAAGAATCCGGGGAACGCCGGGAGCCCGGGGAGCCCGGGGAGCCCGGGGAGCCCGGGGAGTCCGGGAGAGGCACCGGGAAAACAGCCCGCCCCGCCGAAAAGGGGCCTCCTGAAGGGGCTCATCAGGACCGCCCGTCCGAAACAGTGGGTCAAGAACGTCCTCGTCGTCGCCGCCCCGGCCGCCGCCGGCGAGCTCTTCTCACGCCACGCCCTCATCCAGGTCGCCCTGGTCTTCGTGCTGTTCACGGCCTGCGCGGCGAGTGTCTACCTGGTCAACGACGCCCGCGACGCCGACGCCGACCGCGCCCACCCGGTCAAGCGGCACCGGCCGGTCGCCGCGGGCGTGGTTCCCGTCCCGGTCGCCTACTCCGTAGGGCTCGTTCTCGCCGTCGTCGCCCCGACCGTGGCCGCCTTCGTGTGCTCGCCGCTCACCTCGGCGCTGCTCACCGCCTACCTGGGGATGCAGTTCGCGTACTGCGTCAGCCTCAAGCACGTCCTGGTCGTCGATCTCGCCGTGGTGACCACCGGGTTCCTGATGCGGGCCATGATCGGCGGGCTCGCGCTCGGCATCCCGCTGTCGCGCTGGTTCCTGATCACGACCGGCTTCGGCGCGCTGTTCATGGTGTCCGCCAAGCGCTACTCCGAGGCCGTCCAGATGGCCGGGAAAGCGGGCGCCACGCGCGCGCTGCTCACCGAGTACACCGTCGGCTACCTGCGCTTCGTCTGGCAGCTCGCGGCCTCCGTCGCCGTCCTCGGCTACTGCCTGTGGGCCCTGGAGGAGGGCGGCCTGCCGCACACCGGCGTGCTGCCCTGGCGGCAGCTGTCGATGGTCGCCTTCATCCTCGCCGTCCTGCGGTACGCGGTCTTCGCCGACCGGGGCACCGCGGGCGAGCCCGAGGACGTGGTCCTGCGCGACCGCGCGCTCGCCCTGATCGGCGTGGCGTGGCTCGGCATGTACGGCCTGGCGGTGGCCAACTGGTGAGCGGGGCGCACAGCGCGGGAACAGGAGGCGCGCGCCCGGCGCCCCCGCCGCACGCGGCCCGACCGCGGCGCGGGGAACTGCTCGGCTTCGCCGCCGCAGGCCTCCTCGCGTACGCCGCCGACCTCGCCCTCTTCCTCTGGCTGCGCGGCCCGGCCGGGCTCGACCCGCTGACCGCCAAGGCCCTGTCGTTCGTGGCG
This sequence comes from Streptomyces sp. NPDC017991, assembly GCF_044328075.1. Taxonomy (NCBI): domain Bacteria; kingdom Bacillati; phylum Actinomycetota; class Actinomycetes; order Kitasatosporales; family Streptomycetaceae; genus Streptomyces; species Streptomyces sp. NPDC017991. Next base: position 328,142 of record NZ_JBIRGP010000003.1, read on the forward strand.
GGCTGCTCGGTCGCGTACGCGGGCAACGCGCTGGGCACGTACCGGCACACGACCACGAGCCTGCTCCGGTACGGGATCTTCTTCGGGGTGAACATCGCCGGAGCCCTGGTGCAGTTGCTGTGCATCCTCGTCAGCCACTACGGACTCGGGTTCACCTCCCCCCGCGCGGACACCGTGTCGGGCGCGGGGATCGGCATGGCGCTCGCCACGGTCCTGCGCTTTTGGGGTACGAGGACATTGGTTTTCCGAGGCGAGGGCAGAGTCGGATCATGGACTGGCTGAAAAAGCTCCCCGTCGTGGGCCCGTTGGTCGCACGGCTGATGCTCACGCACGCCTGGCGCTCGTACGAACGGCTGGACCGGGTGAAGTGGACGCGGCTCGCCGCGGCGATGACCTTCATCAGCTTCCTCGCGCTCTTCCCGCTGATCACCGTGGCCGCCGCGATCGCCGCCGCGGCCCTCGACGAGAAGGGGGTGCGGACGCTTGAGGACAAGATCGCCGAGCAGATCCCCGGCATCGCCGAACAGCTCGACATCGGCGCTCTCGTCGACAACGCTGGCACGGTCGGACTCATCGCGGGCGCCCTGCTGCTCTTCACCGGCATCGGCTGGGTCGGCTCGATGCGCGAGTGCCTGCGCGCGGTCTGGGAACTGCCGGACGAGGAGGAGAACCCGATCCTGCGCAAGCTCGTGGACGGCGGCGTACTCGTCGGCCTCGGCGGCGCCGCGCTCGTCACGCTCGCCGCGTCCACCCTCGCGTCGACCGCCGTGGGCTGGACCGCCCGGCAGCTCGGCGTCGACGAGGGCGGCTGGGGCGGGGTGCTGCTGAGGGTGGCCGCGTTCGCCGTGGCCGTCCTCGCCGCCTTCCTGCTGCTCCTGTACCTCCTGACGCTGCTCCCCGGCGTCCAGCCGGAGCGGCGCCGCCTCGTCGTCGCCGCGCTGATCGGCGCCGCCGGGTTCGAGCTGCTGAAACTGCTGCTCAGCGGCTATATCCAGGGAGTCGCGGCGAAGAGCATGTACGGGGCCTTCGGGGTGCCCGTCGCCCTGCTGCTGTGGATCAACTTCACGTCCAAGCTGCTGCTCTTCTGCGCGTCCTGGACGGCCACGGGGCACAAGGAGGCGGCCGGGCCGGCCGGGACGGACGACTCCGCGGACCTCAGCGGCGGCGACGCATCAGCTCCGGCAGCGGCCAGCGGCGGTTGATCAGGAACACACCGGCGGCGAGCAGGGCGAGGACGCCACCGGTGATCGCGAGCGCGATGCCGACACCGCCCGAACCGTCCGTCTTCGACGCGGCGGCCGCCGTCTTCGGCTCGGCCCCGCCGTCACCGGAACCGCCCGCCTCACCGGAGGCGTTCGCGCCCGGCTGGGCGCCCGTGTCCGCGCTCTTCGGCGGCACCAGCTCGCCCACCGGGGAGACCTTGCCCGAGGCCTTGAACCCCCAGTCGAGGAGCTTGGCGGTCTCCTTGTAGACCTCGTCGTGCTCCTGCTTCTCCGGGTTCATGACCGTGACGAGCAGGACCCGGCCGTCGCGCTCGGCGACCCCGGTGAAGGTCGCGCCCGCGTTGGTGGTGTTGCCGTTCTTCACACCCGCGATGCCCTGGTAGGCGTCGAGGCCGTAGTCGCCGGTCAGCAGCCGGTTGGTGTTCTGGATCTCGAAGGTCCCGCGGGTCGTCCTGCCCTTCTTGTTCTTCTTGGTCTCGCCGGGGAACTTCGCGCGGACCGTCGAGCAGTACTCGCGGAAGTCCGGGTCCGTCATACCTGACCTGGCGAAGAGGGTCAGGTCGTACGCCGACGACACCTGGCGCTTCTCGTCGTAGCCGTCCGGGCTGACCACGTTCGTGTCGAGCGCCTGGAGCTCCTCGGCGCGCGCGTTCATGTCCTCGACGGTCTGGTCGACGCCCCCGTTCATCGCGGACAGGACGTGCACGGCGTCGTTGCCGGAGCGAAGGAAGACACCGAGCCACAGATCGTGGACCGAGTACGTCTCGTCCTCCTTGATGCCCACCATGCTGGAGCCCGTGCCGATGCCCGCGAGGTCGGAGGGGACGACCTTGTGCTTCTGCTTCTTGGGGAACTTGGGCAGCAGGGTGTCGGCGAACAGCATCTTCAAGGTGCTCGCCGGCGGCAGCCGCCAGTGCGCGTTGTGGGAGGCCAGGACATCGCCGGACTCGGCGTCCGCGACGATCCAGGAGCGGGCGCTCAGGTCCTTCGGGAGGACCGGCGCGCCGATGCCGAGGTTCGCCTGGGTCCCGGGCCGCGCGAGCAGGGCGCCGCCCACGGACGACATGTCCGCCGGGGGTGTGGCCGAGGGGCTGGCCGACGGGGTCGGCTTCGGCTTGTCCGCCGCCGAGGCGGCCGAGGCCGCGACGGCGGGCGCGGTGGCGGTCGCCGTGAGCGCGAGCGAGAACGACAACAGGGTGGCGGAAGTGACCAGCAAGGAGGACTTGGCGGTCTTTTTCATGGCGGGCACGGTCGAGAACGTACAGGGCGCGGGGAGGGAAGTCGCAGGGGCCTCCTCGCTGGGGCCCTTCCGGGCAGGGGCTTTTCCGCCACCGTGCCGGGTGTCGTGGCCGGACCCACCCCGGGCGCCGGTTCCGTTCGAGGACGGCGATACTGAACCCATGAAGCTCAGCCGTCCCCTCTCCTGGTTCCTGCTCGCCTTCGGAGTGTGGAGCTGGGTCATTTGGGTCACTTTCATCAAAAACCTGTGGAAGGACGGCAGCGGACTCGCCTTCGACGACGCGGGCGATCCGACCGGGTACTTCTGGGTGCATCTGACGCTCGCCGTTGTCTCCTTTGTCTTGGGGACGGTTGTCGGGGGCATCGGGTTGCGCGGTGTCCGGGCCTTGCGTCACACGTCGTCGTAACGCCGCACGGTCGTGACTCCGCGCAGTCGTGGCGCCGCACCGGCACAACGACGCGTCGCCGTAACGCACAACGTCATAACGTCATAACGGGAGAGTCGTCGCGTGGTCATCGTGTTCGTCGTGGTGGTGGTTCTGGTCCTGGCCGTGTTCGGGGGGCTGCACTGGTACCTGTGGCGCCGGCTGGTGCGCGACACGACAGCGCGGCCCGGGGTGTCCCGGCGCGTGGGCACGGTCGTGGTCGTCGGCGGGCCGCTGCTGATGTTCGCGGCGATCACGTCCGAGCGGACGGGCGCGCCGTTCTGGCTGCAGCAGGTGCTGGCCTGGCCGGGCTTCCTGTGGATGGCGCTGTCGATGTACCTGCTGGTGGCGCTGCTGGTCGGCGAGGCCGTGCGGCCGTTGCTGCGGAGGGCTCTGGACCGGCGTACGGCGCCCGCGGCCGAGCCGGTGACCGAGCCCGCGGTCGAACCGGCGGAGGTGCGCGAGGCCGCGCACGTCCCGGCGGGGGCGTCGGCGGCCGGGGAAGCACCGGCCCGGGAGGCCGGGCGGCCCTCGGAGGCACCGGCGCCCGCGCCCGCCGGCCCCTCGCGCCGGCTCCTCATCTCGCGGGTCGTGGGCGGGGCCGCGGCTGCCGCCGCCGTGGGCACCGTGGGGTACGGCACGTACGGCGTCCTGAGCGGGCCCAAGGTGAAGCGGGTCACCGTGCCGCTGGCCAAGCTCCCGAGGGCCGCCCACGGGTACCGGATCGCCGTCGTCAGCGACATCCACCTCGGGCCCGTACTGGGGCGCGGGTTCGCCCAGCAGGTCGTCGACACGATCAACTCGACGCAGCCCGACCTGATCGCGGTCGTGGGCGACCTCGTCGACGGCAGTGTGAAGGACCTCGGACCCGCCGCCGCGCCGCTCGCGCAACTGCGGGCACGGCACGGCTCGTTCTTCGTCACCGGCAACCACGAGTACTTCTCCGGCGCCGAGGAGTGGGTCGCGCGCGTACGTGAACTGGGGCTGAACCCGCTGGAGAACGCCCGCACCGAGCTGGCCCACTTCGATCTCGCCGGGGTCAACGACATCGCCGGGGAGGACGAGGGCCAGGGACCCGACTTCACGAGGGCCCTCGGCGACCGGGACCGCGCCCGGACGTGTGTCCTGCTCGCCCACCAGCCCGTACAGATCCATGACGCGGTGGACCACGGGGTGGACCTCCAGCTCTCCGGGCACACCCACGGCGGTCAGCTGTGGCCCGGCAACCTGGTCGCGGACCTCGCCAATCCGACCCTCGCCGGTCTGGAGCGCTACGGCGACACTCAGTTGTACGTGTCGCGGGGCGCCGGTGCGTGGGGGCCGCCCACCAGGGTGGGGGCGCCGTCCGACATCACGGTGGTGGAGCTGGCCTCCAGGCAGGCCTGAGGCGGGCCGTCCGACGCGGGCCGTCCTCCGCCGGCCGCCGACCAGCTGATTCCGGCCAGTCGGCGGGGCGTCGGCCGTGGCCGGTACGGCCCGGAACCTTCACATGATCCGGTGAACCGTGACGTGCGGGCGCCGGCCGGCGTGTGGCGTCAGGGGGCGGATCGCCGGTTGAGCAGTGCGGACGCGGGGGATCGGGGCACCCCTCGGACGGGGCGGGGTCCTCCGGTTGTGGAGCCCCGAGGGGATCGGCCCGCCGGGCGCCTGTCGCGTTCACGCAGGGTTGCAATTGCGTGCGTGACGCATCGGGTCCGCGTCACGCAGCATGATGTGACGGAGGCGTGCGGAGGGTGAGGAGCAAACGTGTTGAGACGCAACTCCTTCCGGCTGCCCCGGCACCCGGCTTCCGTCGGGCTCGCGCGGCGGCGGGTGCGTGACCATCTGTCGAACTGGGGGCACAGCGCGGGGGAGCAGGCGTTCGAGGACGTGGTGCTGCTCGTGTCCGAACTGGCGACCAACGCGGTGCGGCATGCGCCGTTGCTTGAACGGGAGTTCGAGGTCGCGGTGACCACGCTCGCTGACGGGTCGTGTCTCATAGAGGTCTCCGACGAGAGTGCCGCGCAGCCGCGGCTGCGGTCGATCGGGGAGTACGACGAGGAGTCGGGGCGGGGGTTACGGCTGGTCGACGGCCTCGCGACCGCGTGGGGGGTCTGGAGCCGGGGCCGCCACGGCAAGACGGTCTGGGCGCTGGTCCCGGCACCGCGGTAGCCCTCCGGGCGCGGCGGTCTGCGACCGACCGCGCAGTTCCCCGCGCCCCTTACGGGGCCGGCCCCGCTGTTTTCTGGCCTGCGGGCCGGTGGGGGCTTGTCGCGCAGTTCCCCGCGCCCCTTGTGGGGCTGGCCCCGCTGTTTTTGGCCTGCGGGCCGGTGGGGGTCGGCCGCGCAGTTCCCCGCGCCCCTGAAGGGCGCCTTTAGGGGCGCGGGGAACTGCGCGGCCCGCCCCCACCGGGGCCGCACCCCCGCGACTCACCTATCGCCCCCCCCCGGAGGGAGACTCACGCGCACAGCCCCGAGGGCAGCGTGATCGTCACCGTCAGGCCCGCCCCCGGTGACGTCCGAACCGTCACCTCACCCCCGTGCGCCACCGCAACCCCCTGCACGATCGCCATCCCCAGCCCACTCCCCGCACCCCCGCCCGCCCGGAAGAACCGGTCGAAGATGCGGGCGGCATCCTCCTCCGCCAACCCGGGCCCCTCGTCGACGACCCGCACCCGCACCACCCCGTCCGCCCGCTCCAGATCGAGGGCCACCGCGACATCCGCGGGCGTGTGCGTGCGTACGTTCGCCACGAGATTGCCCAGCACCTGCCGCAGGCCCGACTCGTCCGCCCGTACGAGAAGGGCCCCCTCGGCGCGCACCGAGACCGGGCGCCCCGGCTGCTGGGCCCGCAGATCCTCCGCCGCGTCCCGCACCAGACGGCTCAGGTCGACGTTCCGGAACCGCAGTTCGGGCTGCTGGTCGAGCCGGGCCAGGGTGAGCAGCTCGTCGACCAGGCGCCCCATCCGGTCGGCCTCCCCGGTCATCCGGTCCCACGCCCGCTTGCGCTCGGCCGGCTCCCGCAGCATGCCCTTGTCGTACAGCTGGAGATAGCCGCGGATCGCCGACAGCGGTGTACGCAGCTCGTGCGAGGCGTCCGCGACGAACCGCCGCAGCTGGGCCGCGCTCCGCTCCCGCGTCCGGTACGCCACCTCGACCTGCTGGAGCATCGAGTTGAGGGCGAGCCGCAGCTGCTCGACCTCCTGGGTGGGGTGGTGGCTGGACGGCACCCGGCGGGCCAGATCCCCCTCGGCGATCGCCGACGACGTCTCCACCATGTCCTCCAGGGGCCGCAGCCGCCGGCTCACGCTCAGCATCGTCAGTACGGCGAGCAGCGCCAGCAGCAGCACCCCGAAGAACAGGTCGAGCTTGAGCGCCTTGGACATGCCCTTGTGCAGCGCGTCGGTGGAGCCGGCGACCAGGATCACGGACCCGTCGGGCAGCGAGGCGCCGATCACCCGGAACGGGGAACCGTCCACCGTCACGTCACGCGGGTCCGCGTCACCGGTGAGCGCGCGGGGATCGTCCACCGCCGCGGCGAGCGCGCGCTGGTTCGAGGTCGGTTCGAAGGTGCCGAGCGTGAGGGCCCGGCCCCTGGAGTCGACCACCGCGAACAGCGAGTCCGCGTCCGGCGGGCCCTGCGCCTCCGGCGCCCTCCCCTCCCGGATGGCGGCCAGTGCGCTCAGCGAGTCGATCTGCCGCGCGGTCAGCTGCGTACTCTCCAGGGAGTCCCGCATCCGCAGGAGCTCCGAGTCGACCTGATCCAGCAGGTAGTACCGCATGCCCATCAGGCTCACCGCCGTCGCCAGGACGATGCCGAGTGCCAGCAGCGCCACATTGGCCACCGTCAGCTTGCCGCGCAGGGAGTGGATGCCGTGCCCGCGGCAGCGCCGGCGGATCACGCGAGCCCGTATCCGACGCCACGCCGAGTCGTGATCACCGGGGCGCCGAGGGCGTCGAGCTTGCGCCGCAGATAGCTGATGTACGTCTCCACGACGGTCGACTCCGCCGGGTGCTCGTACTGCCAGACGTGCCGCAACAGCTGCTCCTTGGGCACGATCCGGCCGCCGTTGCGCACGAGGAAACGCAGCAGCGCGTACTCGGTGGGGGTCAGCTCGACCGTGCGGCCCGCGCGGTGCACCGAGTACGTCGTCTCGTCCAGTTCCAGGTCGCCGTAGCGCAGCGGCGGGCGCTCGGGCAGGACGTCGGCGGGGCGGGTGCGGCGCAGCACGGCGGTGATCCGGGCGATCACCTCGTCGATGTTGAACGGCTTGGTGATGTAGTCGTCGCCGAAGGAGAGCGCGCCGACGATCTCCGTGGGCGCGTCCCGCGCGGTGAGGAACACCAGGGCCAGATCGGGCTGCTTCACGCGCAGTTCGCGGCCGAGCGCCCGGCCGTCCCCGTCCGGGAGCATCACGTCGAGGAGCGCCGCGTCCGGTCGTGTGCGCTCGGCCAGCGTCAGCGCCTCGCGGACGGTCCCGGCCGTCATCACCGCGAAGCGGTGGTAGCGCAGGGCGATGGTCAGCACGTCCGCGATGCTCGGCTCGTCCTCGACGACCAGCACGGTCGCCCCCTCGTGAGCGGTCATGCCCCCAGTATCGGCGCGACCACCGACAACGGGACCGGCTCTCCCTTGGGAGTTCCTTGTGAGTCATGGCCAGGTCATGTCCAGCGGCCCGCACCGCGCCCGATGCTGTGCCGCAGGACCTGGGGGACCAACCGATCGACCGAATGAACAACCAAGCGACTAAGGGGCGTTGAGGCGTGACGACATTGGCACGGTGGTGCTATCGGCACCGGCTGGTGGTCCTGATTCTGTGGGTGGGGGCGTTGTTGGGGCTGGGCTTCGCGGGCTCCGCCGCGGGCACGAACTACGCGGACACCTTCACCCTTCCGAACACGGACTCCACGCGCGCGTACGACCTGATGGCGAAGGCCTTCCCGGAGCGGTCCGGCGACACCGACACGGTGGTGTGGAAGGTCGACGAGGGGACGGCGCGGGACGCGTCCGTACGCTCCCGGATCGAGCCCGCCCTCGAAGAGATCGGGCGCATGAAGGGCGTCGGCGAGGTCAGCAGCCCGTACGCCGACCAGGGCGCCTCGCAGATCAGCGGGAACGGGCGGATCGCGTACGCCCAGATCACCTTCACCGAGCAGGCCAACGGTGTGCCGAAGGCGCTCGTGGAGGACGTCGTCGACACGGCGCGGGACGTCGAGCGCGCCGGGCTCCAGGTGGAGCTGGGCGGCCAGGCGATCACCCGGACCCAGGAACCGCCCAGCGGCATCGCCGAGACGGTCGGCATCATGGCCGCGGCGGTCGTCCTCTTCCTCGCCTTCGGTTCGCTCTTCGCGATGCTGCTGCCGCTCGTCGTCGCGATCGCGGCCCTCGGCACCGGCCTGATGGCGACCTCGCTGCTCAGCCATGTCACCGACGTGCCCGAAGTGGCGCCGCTGCTCGGCTCGCTGATCGGCCTGGGCGTCGGCATCGACTACGCCCTGTTCATCGTGACGCGGCACCGCCGGGGCATCCTGCGCGGCATGGAGCCCGAGGCGTCCGCCGTCACGGCCCTCAACACCTCGGGCCGCGCGGTCCTGTTCGCCGGCGGCACCGTGTGCATCGCGCTCGCCGGGATGCTGGTGATGAACATGCGCTTCCTGGACGGTGTGGTCGTCGCGACCTCGCTGACGGTCGTGCTGAGCGTGCTCGCCGCGACCACCCTGCTGCCCGCGCTCCTCGGACTGCTCGGCATGCGTGTGCTCAGCCGCAGGCAGCGCCGCCGGCTCGCCGCCGAGGGACCGGAGTCGGAGGAGGCGAGCGGACTCGCCGCCCGCTGGTCCGCGTACGTGCAGAAGCGGCCGCGGTCGATCGCCGCCGGGGCCCTGCTCGTGATGATGGTCCTGGCGCTGCCCGTCCTGTCGATCCGGCTCGGCGCCACCGACCAGGGCAACCACCAGGACTCCACGACCACCCGGCAGGCGTACGACCTGTTGGCCGAGGGCTTCGGGCCCGGCTTCAACGGCCCGCTCCAGGTGGTCGTGGACGGCGGTGACGCCGACGCGCTCGTCTCGACCATCCGCTCGACCGACGGTGTCGCCCAGGTGGCCGCCGCGCCGCCGGCCCGGGGCATCACGGTCATCCAGGTCGTGCCCACCACGTCACCGCAGTCCGAGAAGACGGACCAGCTGATCGACCGGCTGCGCGACGACGTGATCCCGGAATCCGGCGTCGACGCCCACGTGGGCGGAGTGACCGCCGTCTTCAAGGACTTCGCGGCCGTCACGGGGGAGCGGCTGCCCTACTTCGTCGCGGCGATCATCTCGCTCGGCTTCCTGCTGCTGATGGTGGCCTTCCGCTCCCTGGTGGTGCCGCTGACGGCGGCCCTGATGAACCTCATCGCGGCAGCCGCCTCTTTCGGAGTGCTCGTCGCGATCTTCCAGTGGGGCTGGGGCACGGAACTGCTGGGCATCGGCAAGGAGGGACCGATCACCGCCTTCCTGCCGGTCATCATGTTGTCGCTGCTCTTCGGGCTCTCGATGGACTACCAAGTGTTCCTGGTGAGCCGCATGCACGAGGAGTGGGTGCACACCAAGGACAACGCGCGCGCGGTCCGGGTCGGCCTCGCCGAGACCAGCCGGGTCATCAACTGCGCGGCCCTGATCATGATCTGTGTGTTCTCCGCGTTCGTGCTCAGCGGTGACATGGAGGGCGCGATGGCGGGCATCGGGCTCGCGGCGGCGGTCGCCCTCGACGCGTTCATCCTGCGTACGGCCCTGGTCCCGGCCGCGATGCACTTCCTGGGCAACTCCAACTGGTGGCTCCCCGCGGGCCTGGAGAAGCGGCTGCCGCACCTGGCGGTGGAGCCCCGTGAGGAGACGGCCGACGGGCCCCACGCGCGCGTGCCCGACGCCGAGACCGGCACTGACTCCGGGACTGGCACCGGCACTGACTCCGGCGCTGGCTCCGGTACCGGCACCGACGGCGGTTCCACCGTGATCCACGGCTTCGTCCGCACCCCGGACGGCGCGCCCGTCGAGGGCGCCGCGCTGACCCTGCTCTCCAAGGGCGGCCGTCAGCTCGACCGGGTGACCTCGCTGGCCGACGGCTCGTACATCGTCTCGGTCCCGTCCGCGGGCTCGTACCTGCTGGCCGTGACGGCCCAGGAGCACTCCTCCCGGGCCCGCCATGTGATGGTCGGCGCGGAACCGCTGGTGTACGACGTGGAGCTGGCGGAGGACGAGGTGGACGCGGTGAACTGACCGCGTGAAGCGCTGAAGCGGCGCTATTTCGCGGACTTCCTGGTGGGTTTGGCGGGATCGGGCAGCGCGTTCGTCATCCCCGGCAGGAAGTCCGTGAACAGTTCGTGCACCTCGCGGACCAGGGGCCGCAGTACGCGGAAGCGGGCCAGCGAGACGCCGAGCGAGGTGAGGCGGGCGCCGCGTTCGGCGAGGCGGTAGCTGCGCTCGCGGCCCTCCGTGCGGTCGAAGATCCAGTACAGGACCAGGCCCATCTGGGAGAGCCACAGCAGTTCGGGAAGCACCTCCCGCAGTTCCTCCGGGATCTTCGCCTTCGAACCGCTCAGCACCTCGCCGCAGACGCCGATGGCCTCCACGCGCGCGTGCTCCGACTCGGGCGAGAAGGGGCTGAGCGGGCTGTCCGGATCGGCGGCGTTCTTGAAGAACTGCACGGCGAACTCGTGGTACGGCGTCGCCACGTCCAGCCACGCCTTCAGGACACCGGCGATCCGTTTCTCCAGATCCCTCTCGTGGTCCAGGACCTCACGGACCGCCGCCCGGTGCTCCACGGCCATGCGGTCGTAGAAGCCCTGGATCAGGTGCTCCTTGCCCGCGAAGTAGTAGTAGGCGTTGCCTACGGAGACCCCGGCCTCCTTGGCGATGGCCCGCATCGTCGTCTTCTCGTAACCCCGCTCCTGGAACAGGCGCATGGCCGTCTCCAGGATCAGGGCCCGGGTCTGCTCGCTCTTGGCGGGCGTGCGCGGGGCGCCGGGGCCTTCGGCCCCGCCGGAGCTCTCGGGCACGGCGGGACCGTCCGGGCTGGGGGCACTGTCGTTCGCTGCTGGCACGGGACAGAGCCTAACGAGGTGGACAGGTGCCGCTGTCGCAGGCGGGCGGGTCGTAGGTCCACCCCACGGTCGGGTCGTACGACCATCCGTCGGCCGCGGTGTACGTACGCCCGCCCCAGTGCCCCTCCCGGCGGGCCCGCTGCCCCTCGCGCCACCTGGCCGCGGCGAGCACCGCGCCCCGCGCCAGCCGGGCCCCGGCCGGGGTGCTGAGCCGGTGGGCCATCGGGCGGTGGTCGGCGAGCGCCCACAGGGTGACGACCCAGGCGGCGGTTCCCCGGTAGACCTGGCCCGCGTCCCCGACCACGGTGATCTCGTCGAGCGTCGCGGCGTGGTCGAGCCCGGGGTAGCGGCGCCTGGCCTCCGACGACCCGGCGGCCACCAGCTCCAGGGGCACCAACTGCCGCTGCCATACGAGCCAGTCGCGCAGGAAGGCGCAGAGCGAGCACTCGGCGTCGTACAGGACGGTGAGCCCGCGGACCGGGACGCGTACGGCGTCCCGGTCCGGGCCTGCGGCGGTGACCACCGGGGTCACGCTCCGGCCGTCGGCGCGACCCAGCCCTGCGGCGGCACGGGCGGGATCTGCTCGCGCTCCATGACGCCCCGGCGGCGGATCCTGTTGAGCACGTAGACGTTCCCCAGGTGCATGGCGCCGAGCACCAGGAGCACCACACCGAGCTTGGTCGACAGGGCCTCGAAGACCCCGCGGGCATCGGCGATCTCGTCGTCCTGGTTCAGATAGAGCGCCACGAAGCCGAGGTTCACCAGGTAGAAGCCCACCACCAGGAGGTGGTTGACGGCGTCCGCGAGCTTCTCGTTCCCCTGCAGCACATCGGCCAGGAAGATCCGCCCGTTGTGGCTGAGCGTCCGTGCCACCCAGACCGTCAGCGCGACGCTGATCAGCAGATATATGACATACGCAACGACCGTGAGGTCCATGGTCCCCGCCCCTTCTCGACTGCACCACTGTCTTCTCGACTGCCTTCTTGAACGTGTTCAAAAGGCTGTCGAGAGAGAATGTAGACCTGTTTTTGAACACGTTCAAGTCGTCTGTGGGGGGCGCGGGTGTGACGTGCGGCTCAGCCGGTGCGGGCCAGCTCCGGCCGCTTGGTGTAGTCGGTGAAGCCGATGACGTTGCCCCAGGGGTCGGCGACCTCGACGGTCCAGCCGGTGGCCACGGAGAGGGGTGCGTCGAGGGGCTGGACGCCGGCGGCGGCGAGGGTGTCGGCCATGCCCCTGGCGTCCCGCACCTCCAGCCACACCCGGGGGCACGCCCAGGCCGGCGGCCGGTGCCCCAGTTCGTCCTCCAGCCGCAACAGCACGCCGGGCGTCTCCTTGCCGACCTTGAGCACGGCGATCCCGGCCTCGTCGAGCCGGAACCCGACCGTGAACCCGGCCCGCCGGTAGAAGTCCACGGCCTCGTCGAGGTTGCCGACGGGGAGGAGGACGTTGTCGAAACCGAGCAGTTCGTACGACTCTTCGTCTGACATGTCGTCAGATTAGGTGGTGGGGTGGGGGTGAGGGGGGAGGCGGCGGGCAGCCACTGAGGGGAGTCACCCGTGTGGCGCCGCGGCGCCAGGCCACTCTTTCGGCTGAACCGGCGGTCATTGCTGGTGGGAGCGCTGATCCCGCGGGCGAGACTCCGTCGCATGGGAGCAACGGCGGACGCCGCATCCGAGGACGGGCCCGACACCGAGGGTGCGTACTGTCGGCCGGTTCCGCCGCCCGAGGGCTGGACCGCGGACGACCTCGACCGGATCCCGGATCTGCCGCCACACACGCAACTGATCGACGGAAGCCTCGTCTACAGGAGTCCGCAGACGCGCTTCCACTTGCGCTGCATACGTCTGCTGGAGCATGGCTTGCTGAGCCGGGCGCCGGACCATCTGGATGTCTATCGGGAGTTCACCGTCGTGCTGGACCGACGGAACAGACCGGAACCGGACGTTCTGGTGGCTTCGGCGGAGGCGTACACAGGTCTCGACCAGACCTGGCTCGGAGCCGAGCACGTCCTCCTGGCAGCGGAGGTCGTATCACCGGACTCCCGCGAACGGGACCGTGAGGTCAAGCCCCGTAAGTTCGCGGAAGCCGGGGTGCCGCACTTCTGGCGGGTCGAGAAGGACGAGGAGAAGGGCCTCCCGGTCGTCTACGTCTACGAACTCGACCCCGCCACGAAGTCGTACGGGCTCACCGGCATCTTCCACGACCGACTGAAGACCACGGCACCCTTCGACATCGAGATCGACCTGACGGCGGTGGACTGACGCCCGGGCGCTCGGGGGACGCGGTGCGCGGCTGACCAAAGGAGCTGCCCCCTCGACGGGGTCTAGTGGCCGAGCCCGTGCTTGACGACGTGCTTGGCCACTGTTTTGGACGGGCCGGCCAGTTCGGCGGCGATCCGGGACTCCGCGCCGCCGTCCGTCGTGACGGTCGCCGGGAGGGGCGGGACGGCGAGGAGGCACTGGCGGCGCAGGTGGGTCGGAGGGTGGGTCGTGTCGACGCTCTGCCCCCGGAGGGCCGCCGCGCGGCGCTGGCGTTCGTACTCGCCCTCCGGAACGGAGTCCATGTGTGCGCCCAGGCGTTCCCACAGGCCCAGCCAGGGTTCCCGGTCCGCCGTGCCGCGCCGCCCGACCTGCTGGGCGTTGGCCTCGCGCCGCAGCATGGTCTCGGCCGAGTCGAGGACGAGGAAACGGTTCATGATCGACGCTGCCGCGTCGGTGGACCCGGCGCGGGCGGCCATCGAATCGGCGAGGTATTCGGCGCGCTGTGTCGCCCGCAGGGTCAGCCGGTCCAGCAGCATCAACAGCCCTTGGATCAGGGCGCGGGGCAGAATGAAGACCAGGTTGACGAAGGCCTCCACGACCGTCGGGTTGGGAGTCGGGTCGACGTAGTAGCGCCAGGTGGAGAGGGAGCGGAGCGCGTTTCCGATGATCAGCCCGTGCCGGGTGTCCCCGTTGCTGTAGTGGCCGAGTTCATGGCCGAGCAGGGCGATCCGCTCCTGCGGGGTGAGGATCTCCCAGAGCGGCATACCGATCGTCAGCAGCCTGCGACCGCGTATCCCGTACGTCGTCACACTTGCGTTCAGCTCGGCGCTGACGGCGACCGTGTCCACGCCTCGGGTGTCCGCGACGACGGCGACCTCGTCGATCAGCGCGAAGAGCGCGGGCGCGTCGGTGCGGATCAGCAGGGGCCGGTCGTCGGGGAGTTCGGAGAAGCGCGGCCGCAGGGTCCAGGCCAGCAGGCCGAGGACCGCGCCGAGGAACATCCCGGCGCCGCCCCACCCGGCCACGACGAACCACACCGCGCCGACGGCCAGCGCGCCGGTGACGCCGTGCACCGCGAGTGCGATCAGGTAGGCCGCCAGGCCCGCGAAGTCGCGGCGCGGGCGCAGCGTCTCTCCGGCGGCCACCTCGGCGGCCAGCCGCTCGCCGTGACGGCGGGCGAGTCTTCGCCGGCGTCTCTCCAGGCGGCCCGGGTCCTCGCCGGGCTGCTCCGGATCCACGTTCCAGTCACAACCGGCACACCAGGTGGTGAACCGCCCGTCCACCCGGATCTCGGCCCCGCACTGCGGGCACGGCTGCGTTGTCTCTCCGGCCTGCCCGGTGGTCCCGACGCTGGTGCTCACGTGACGTCTCCCGCTCCCCGACCCCTCCCCAGAGGCCGCTCCGCTTCTGCTTGCAGAGCTGATCATTGCGCACGCCCCGACTGGCTGCGCTCAAGAGTGACTGGTCGTCTCCCGGCGGAACGCGGCCAGCAGGGAGTGAAGGCTCGGCGGGCGGAGGTCCAGCGCGGTTGTCGGGTCGTCGGATTCGCGGAGGCGGAGTGTTCTGTCGGGGGCGGTGGCGAGTTCCAGGCAATTGCTGGCCTCGCTGCTGAACGAGGATTTTTGCCAGAAGAGTTCGGTCATGGCGGGTCCTTTCGCAAATCTGCGTTGAGTCCCTGGATGAAATCGCGGGACGCTGCGGCGTCGGGTGAGACCTGCCGTGTTCCGTGGTCGTACGGACTCACCGGCATCTTCCGCGACTGTCCCCCAACTCTGTGGCTTCCCCGCGGGTACTCCGCTGCGGGAGTTGAGGGAGACGGGGGCAATGTGGTGCGCGTCTGGAAAGCGGTGGTCCCGGTCCTCGCCTTGATGGCGGTGGCGGTGGCGTGATGCTCCTCGTCCGCGGACAAGGATGAGCAGCGGCTCACCGCGCAGCGGGAGAACTACTGCACGCAGTTGGGGGCATGGCAGAAGGCGCGTGACGCGGCGCGCACGGACGCGTCGGGCTCGTCGGGGAACGACGACCGCCACCGTCGCGCGGGACGCCCTCCTCGCGTTGGAGCCGCTCCGGGACGAGACCATCGGGCAGGGCCGCACTCATGCGGAGGCGACGGTGGCAGCGATGGACAACGGTGACTCCGACGCGGAGGGGCGCCTGATTCGGTACTGCGACGACGCCGGCTTCGAGACACTGACGCGCTAGCCGCGCGCTCAAGAGCGACTGGATATCTCCTGACGGACCGCGGCCAGCAGTGAGCGGAGGCCCGGCGGGTGGAGGGCGAGCGTGGTCGCCGGGTCGTCGGATTCGCGGAGGCGGAGTCCGCCGTCGGGGGTGGTGGCGAGTTCCAGGCAGTTGTTTCCCTCGCTGCTGTAGGACGACTTCTGCCAGTGGAGGGTGGGCATCGGAGGCCTTTCACAGGTTGTCGATGATCGCCTGGATCAGGGTTCGCGACTCGGCTTCCTTGAGGGCGACCGCTCTGAAGTGGGTCATGAAGGTGCGGTATTTCTCCAGTTGTAGGTCGGCGTGGAGGAATACGGACCCATGTTCGGCGTCGAGTTGGACGGTGTCCAGCTGGGGAACGGGACCCTCGGCGTACAGGACGGTCTGCCCGGCGCCGGGGAAGACGCCGGCCTCGTAAGGGATCACCAGGACGGTGACATGCTCCCGTTCGCCCATCTCGACGATGTGCTCCAGTTGTTCACGCGTCACGTCGCGGCTGCCGAACCGCATGCGCAGTGCCGCCTCGTGGATGATCGCCGTGTAGGGGATCGGCTTGTCCGCGAAGAGGATGCCCTGACGCTTGATGCGATGGGTGACGCGGTACTCGATCTCGGGTGGGGACAGCTTGGGGATGGACTGTCTGAAGACGAGGCGGGCGTAGTCGACTGTCTGGAACAGGCCCGGGATGTGGGCGATCTGGGCCGTACTGATCGTGGTCGCGTGGTGTTCCAGTTCGGAGAGGTCCAGCAGCCCGGAGGGCAGCGCCTCGCGGTACTCGTCCCACCAGCTTCGCCCCCGCCCCGCGGCCATTTCCACGAGTGCTTCGATGTATGGCTCGTCTGCACTGCCGTAGCTGTGCGCGAACATGCGGATCCGGTCGGCGCTGACACCGAAACGCCCGGCTTCGATGGAGCTGATGCGCGCCGCGTTGACGCTCAGCAACTCACCCGCCTCGCGTGCGGTCATCCCCGCTCGCCCTCGCAGTTTGCGCAGCTCAGCACCGATGCGCTGCTGTCGTACGGTCGCTGCTGCCCTTGGCGGCATGCAGTCGCCCTCTCACTCGTAGGGGTAATGGTTTGACGGAATTGGTAGTAACCCTACTCCGATCCTCTATCTTCGGTGTCGAGGCAATCAGTGCAACCCCCGCACCGCACCGAGGAGTTACGGACGTGACCGAACTCGCCCTGCACCACCCTGCCCACTCGCCGCTCGACGGCGACTGGGAATACGCGCTCCGCATCCCCCACTCGCTCCTGGGACCGGGCATCGTCCGTGCCCACGTGCGGGCTGTGCTCACTCGCTACCGGGTGAGCCCCGCCGTCCTCGACAACGCCCAACTCGTCGCTTCGGAGCTGGTCACCAACTCCCTCTCCTGTACGCGGGATTCCGTCGCCGTGCGGCTCCTGCGCACCGACGGGCGGTTGCGGCTCAGCGTGTGGGACAGCAGTCCGTATCCTCCACCGCGTTCGCCGGAAGTCGGGGCGGGGCCCGACGACGAGAGCGGGCGCGGGCTCTGGCTCACACGGGCGTGTGCCGACGACTGGGGGCATTACCTCGTGATCAACGGACGGCGCGAGACCGGTGGCAAGGAGGTCTGGGCGGAGTGGCGAGCCCCGCGCCTGGACGCAGCCCTATAGGTATCCGTGCCGTGAAGGTGCGCCCCCGACCGCTCTTGCCCTCGATGGGACCTGTCCCGAAGGCTTCAGTACTCTTCAGGCTGATTGGGGGAGGGGAAGCCGGTGGGCCGTTTGCGAATTGCCTTCGGGCTGCTGGTGGTTGTCGCCGGCACGGTCTGGTTGCTGGGTGGAGGGTCGGCCGTGCGGTCGGGGGGCCGGTGGGCGCTGTCGGCACTGCCGTATGTGTTTGTCGCGCTCGGGCTTCTGCTCGTGCTTCGGGCTGCCGTGCCGAAGGGTTTGCTCGCTGCCCCGCTTGTCCTCGTCGCCGGCGGTGGATTGTGGGCGGCGTACAACGCGGGGCACCTGAGGGAAGCGACCGCGGGCAAGGTGTGGCCTGCCGTGGTGATAGCCCTGGGCGCGGCGCTCGCGCTGGGCGCGAGGCCCCGGGCCGCCGTCATAGAGGACGAAGTGCCGTTCAGGAGCTACCGCAGTGTGCTGCTCCCCATCCGCAGGCAGGTCGCTACGGACGCGGTGCCGCTGCAGAACGTGGCGGTGAGTTCCTGGTTCGGGGACGCGCGGATAGATCTCTCTGGAGCGCAGTTCATTAGTGATCCTGCGCCCGACGGAGGCTACAAAGTGCTGGAGGTCGACGTCATAGTCTGCTTCGGCAGGGTCGAACTCGTCCTTCCGCCTCGCTGTGCGGTCGTACGCGGCAACGTTGAGAACACCCTTGCGGTGCACTTCGCCGACCGGGTCGCCGTATACGCGGACACGGACGTGTACCGCGCGTCGGCGGGCGGGATCATGCCGCGCCGTGTGCTGCTCAACGTGCTGGGGTTAGGAGGATCCGTCGCCATTCGGTCTTTGTGATCCTTACGGGACGGTGTTGCCGGTGCTTCCTGTTGTGTCCACCGAGTGATCCATGCGCTGACTCGCGAGGCTGGGATGGACGTCCAGGCGCCTCTCGTCTTGGGCGAGGAAGAGTGAGATCCGCTGATTCATCCGGACGAACTCGGCGTTCTGAACGGGTAGTTTGTAGCGGAAGGCTTTGGCCAGATCGAACCGGTGCAGGTCGAACACACTGCACAGCAGATCGGCCAGGGAGAGCGCCGCAGCCACCGCGCCACGGTAAGCGAGCACAGCCATGACGGCGGGCAGCAAGGGCAGCAGCGCCCATGCGTCGAGGCGGAGGATCAGCGGCAGGGTGGCTGCGGTGCACAGCCCCAGCGAGACGCAGAGCGAGGCAGTCGCGGCGATGAGGTCCAGTTGCTGTGTTACGGCACTGTGAAGCCGCTCGGACACGAAAGGATAGATCCGCCAGTAGGTGCTCATGATGTCCAGCCCGTAGCGGTCACCGGAGAGGCGTTCGCCGCGCAACAGAGCGTTGCCGAGTTCCGTGGCCATCAGTTCGCCGTGCTTGTCGAGCATCGACTTGTCCGGCTGCAGGCGTGGACGGACCTCGGTCGGGTATCGGCTCCGGAGGCGCTCTGCCTGCCTTACCCGACGCTGCCCTCTGGCGGCTACTTTGGCTTCGAGGGCCAGTGTGTGCAGGGGGCGGGACCCTGTCGACTGCGGAGCGGCGTTGTTGACGTTCCGTCTGGCCCATTCGATGGTGGCGATCGCACGGTTTCTGCGGCGTCGATGTCGTTCGGTCGCCGCTGCACGCAAGGGCGCGAGGGGAGACGGGCGCGTCCAATAGCCTTCGAGGAGTTGGACCAGCGCGGCTTCGAAGGGCCGGAGAATCACGCCGCCCACGAAGATCATGAACGTACCCAGGGCCAGAGCCGCCGCGTCCCCCCTGACCGGAAGTACGGCGTCGAAGTCCACGTTGGAGTCGGGGGTGTAAAGGTGCGTGCGCACCAGAATGGCGATGATGCCGACCACTAGCACACTGGGCAGGATGCTCAAGAGGCTGAACCGCGCCCCGCCCAGGACCTTGCCGCCCGCTTCGATCAGACCTCGCAGCATCTACGACCCCTCTAGGTGGAGAAGCATTTCATGCGGTGCTGCCCACCGGGACAGTTTGGTGCGCTTCGACCAGTGCGGACAGGAGGCTGGTCGTGGCACCTGACGCAAACCCAAATGACCTGGTCGAGAGAGAGGTCCGCCAATTCCATATCAGGCAAAATCTGCTGTGTCTCCATGGCCATCTTGCAGGCGACGCACTCAGGAATGGGGTCTGCCACATCGTGCTTGAGTAGTGAAGGCTGCGTGCACTGCCCGTCGGGGCACACGTAGACGTACCAGCCGGGCTTCGGAGATGGTGGTTGGTAGTAGGGGCTTTGGTCGGCCACCGAAACCCACCACAGAACAAGTAGCCGCAGACCTAGCCCAGAGAGACCAAGTCGTCCCCGCGCCATGAGCACCCCCCGACCCACGTAGGTGGGACGAGTATGCCGTCAACTCCCCAGCGCGCACAGCCTGTCTGGCGGAGACGAGGGGGCAGTTCCCTCTCTGCGCCCCGGACCGCAGTCGCGACTCCGAGGTCGCACGACAGGCGTCCGTGCAGTCCCACGGCCGAACCGGCTTCTCTATCGACCGTTCTCTCCGGCAAGATGACCTGAACTGATTCTTTTCATACGTCATCCCGTCCCCAGGAGCAGTCACCGTGACCGAGCAGCCGTCTGAGCCGCAGCAGCCCCCGAACCAGCCGCCCGGCTACGGCTATCCGAACTCCGGGGACACCCCGCCCGGTTACGGGTACCCGAACCCGGGTGCCGTGCCGCCCGGCGACGCGAACCCGTACGCGGCCGGGCAGCCGGGTTCCGGGCAGTACCAGCAGCCGGGGCAGCCCGGACAGCCCGGGCCGGGGCAGCCGTACGGGCCTCCGCAGTCCGGGTATCAGCAAGGGCCGGGGTACCCGCCCCCCGGCGGTTACGCCCCGCCCGGCGCGTACCCTCCCGGTACCTTCACCGGTGACCCCAACGCGCCGTACGGCTACGACCCCTACGGGCGCCCGTACTCCGACAAGTCGAAGATCATCGCGGGTGTCCTCCAGCTCTGCCTGGGGAGCCTCGGCGTCGGGCGCTTCTACATCGGCAGCGTGGGGATCGGGCTCGCCCAGCTCTTCACCTGCGGCGGGCTCGGGATCTGGGCCCTCATCGACGGGATCATGCTGCTGACGGGGCACAACGCGACGGACGCCCAGGGCCGCCCCCTGCGTGGCTGAGCCGAGCAGCCCCGTGCGCGCGGAACCACTGCGGCACCCGGCGGCGGCACCCCTCGCGGTGCTCGTCGCCGGGGCCGTCGGCGCGGGCTATCTGTACGGCACCGACCCGCACGAGCCCGGTCACGTCCTGCCCGCGTGCCCCTTCCGGTTCGTCACCGGGCTGCTCTGCCCGGCCTGCGGCGGCACCCGGATGACGTACGACCTGATGCACGGTCAGTTCGGCGCGGCCTGGCTGGACAACAGGGCGCTGCTGCTCGCCTCGCCGTTCGCCCTCGCGTTGCTTGCGCGCTGGATCGTGGAGGGGCTGCGCGGGCGTCGCTGGCGGCCTGAACTCAGTCCCCGCGTCCAGGTGTTGGTGCTGTCACTGGCCGTCGCGTGGACCGTGGTTCGCAATATTCGGAACTGATTCAGGCATAACTTGATCACGGGATGGGAACAATAGAACGTTTACCCTCCCAGTCGCCCCTGTGTTCTCCGTACGCTCACACGGCACAGGGGGGATGACGTGTACGCGGCTATGCCGTTGCGCGATTTTTTGGCGGTCTCCGTCATGGGTCCTTCCTGGTACATCTCCGGAGCGGGTCCGCTCTCGCTCCGGTCTCACTCAGCGCCATCCAGTCACCCAGGAGCACGTCTCATGACCGTCCCCACCCCCTCGGCCCCGTACGGCGTCGACCCGCAGGGCCGCCCCTACTCGGAGAAGTCGAAGATCGTCGCGGGCATCCTGCAGATCTTCCTCGGCACGCTCGGCATCGGCCGTTTCTACGTCGGCTCCGTCGGCGTGGGTGTCGCGCAGCTGCTCACCTGCGGTGGCCTGGGCTTCTGGGCGCTGATCGACGGCATCCTGTTCCTCACCAGCAACGACCGCACCGACAAGGAAGGCCGCCCGCTGCGCGGCTGAGTCGGCAGAGGCATGAAGGGCCCCACTCCGGCGGGAGTGGGGCCCTCTTGCTATCGGTCCTGCCGGCGGTCTCGCCAGCAGTTCCAAGATCTCAGAAGCGGCGCGTGATCAGCGCCCGCTTCACTTCCTGGATCGCCTTCGTGACCTCGATACCGCGCGGGCAGGCGTCCGTGCAGTTGAACGTCGTGCGGCAACGCCACACGCCGTCCTTGTCGTTGAGGATCTCCAGGCGCTGCTCTCCGGCGTCGTCACGCGAGTCGAAGATGAAGCGGTGGGCGTTCACGATGGCGGCCGGGCCGAAGTACTGGCCGTCGTTCCAGAACACCGGGCACGAGGACGTGCAGGCGGCGCAGAGGATGCACTTCGTCGTGTCGTCGAAGCGCTCCCGGTCCTCCGCCGTCTGCAGCCGCTCACGCGTCGGCTCGTTCGTCTCCTTCGTGATGAGGAACGGCATCACGTCGCGGTACGCCTGGAAGAACGGCTCCATGTCCACGACCAGGTCCTTCAGCACGGTGAGGCCCTTGATGGGCTCGACCGTGATGGGCTTGGCCGGGTTGATGTCCTTGATCAGGGTCTTGCAGGCGAGACGGTTCTTGCCGTTGATCCGCATGGCGTCCGAGCCGCAGATGCCGTGCGCGCAGGACCGGCGGAACGTCAGGGTGCCGTCCAGGTCCCACTTGATCTTGTGCAGCGCGTCGAGGACACGCTCCTTGGGGTCGATCTCCAGCTGGAAGTCTTCCCAGACCGCTTCCGCCGAGTTCTCGGGGTTGAAGCGGCGGATGCGGAACGTGGCCGTGATGTACGGGGAGTCGGCGAAGCCGGGCTCGGCCGTGCCGGCCGCGTCGGCCTTGTCTGTGCCGTCCAAGGTAGGGGTTGCCATCAGTACTTACGCTCCATCGGCTGGTAGCGGGTCTGCACGACCGGCTTGTAGTCGAGACGGATCGACTCGGTGCCGTCGTCGCCGACCTCGCGGTACGCCATGGTGTGGCGCATGAAGTTGACGTCGTCGCGGTTGGGGTAGTCCTCGCGGTAGTGACCGCCGCGGGACTCCTTGCGGGCGAGCGCGGACACGGCCATGACCTCGGCGAGGTCGAGCAGGTTGCCCAGCTCGACGGCCTCAAGGAGGTCGGTGTTGAACCGCTTGCCCTTGTCCTGGACGGACACGTTCAGGTAGCGCTCGCGCAGCTCGGCGATCTTCTCGACGGCCGTCTTGATCGTCTGCTCGGTGCGGAACACCATGACGTTGGCGTCCATGCACTCCTGCAGCTCGCGGCGGATGTCCGCCACGCGCTCGTTGCCCGTGGACGCCCGCAGCCGCTCGATCTGAGTGACGACCAGCGAGGCCGGGTCCTCGGGCAGCTCGACGTGCGGTGCCGTGGCCGAGTACTCCGCCGCCGCGATGCCCGCGCGCTTCCCGAACACGTTGATGTCGAGCAGCGAGTTCGTGCCCAGCCGGTTCGCGCCGTGCACGGAGACGCACGCGACCTCACCGGCCGCGTACAGGCCCGGGACGACGGTGGTGTTGTCCGACAGGACCTCACCCTCGACGTTCGTCGGGATGCCGCCCATGGCGTAGTGCGCGGTGGGCTGGATCGGGATCGGGTCCGTGTACGGCTCGATGCCGAGGTACGTACGCGCGAACTCCGTGATGTCCGGGAGCTTGGCGTCCAGCTGCTCCGGCGGGAGGTGCGTGAGGTCGAGGTAGACGTGGTCGCCCTCGGGACCGCAGCCGCGGCCCTCACGGATCTCCGTGTAGATGGAGCGGGACACGACGTCACGGGACGCGAGGTCCTTCATGACCGGCGCGTACTTCTCCATGAAGCGCTCGCCGTCCTTGTTGCGGAGGATGCCGCCCTCACCGCGGGCGCCCTCCGTCAGCAGGATGCCCATGCGCCAGATGCCGGTCGGGTGGAACTGGAAGAACTCCATGTCCTCCAGCGGCAGCCCGCGCCGGTACACCGCGGCCTGGCCGTCACCGGTCAGGGTGTGCGCGTTCGACGTCACCTTGAAGAACTTGCCGGTGCCGCCGGACGCGTAGATCACGGCCTTCGCCTGGAAGACGTGGATCTCACCGGTCGCCAGTTCGTAGGCGACGACGCCCGCCGACTTCTTGACGCCGTCGACCTCTACGAGCAGCTGGTCGAGGACGTAGAACTCGTTGAAGAACTCCACACCCTCCTTGACGCAGTTCTGGTAGAGCGTCTGGAGGATCATGTGGCCGGTGCGGTCCGCCGCGTAGCAGGACCGGCGGACCGGGGCCTCGCCGTGGTTGCGGGAGTGACCGCCGAACCGGCGCTGGTCGATGGTGCCGTCCGGGGTCCGGTTGAACGGCAGGCCCATCTTCTCCAGGTCGAGGACCGCGTCGATGGCCTCCTTCGCCAGGATCTCGGCGGCGTCCTGGTCGACCAGGTAGTCGCCGCCCTTGATCGTGTCGAAGGTGTGCCACTCCCAGTTGTCCTCCTCCACGTTCGCCAGCGCGGCGGCCATACCGCCCTGCGCGGCGCCCGTGTGGGAGCGGGTGGGGTAGAGCTTCGTCAGCACGGCGGTCCGGCTGCGCTTCGTCGACTCGATGGCCGCGCGCATTCCGGCGCCGCCGGCGCCGACGATGACGGTGTCGTACTTGTGGATCTTCATGTTTCTCGCAGCCCCGTGCCTAGCGGATGTTCGGGTCGAAGGTGAAGATCACCAGCGTGCCCAGCAGGATGGTGAACACCGTGGCGGTGTAGAGCAGGCCCTTGAGCCACAGCCGGGTGTCCGCGCGCTCCGCGTAGTCGTTGATGACCGTGCGCAGGCCGTTGGCGCCGTGCAGCATCGCCAGCCACAGCATCAACAGATCCCAGACCTGCCAGAACGGGGAGGCCCAGCGGCCCGCCACGAAGGCGAAACCGATCTTGGAGACGCCGCCGTCGAGGACGAGCTGGATGAGCAGGTGGCCGAGGACCAGGACGACCAGGACGACGCCGGACAGCCGCATGAACAGCCAGCCGTACATCTCGAAGTTGCCGCGGGTGGACTTCGGGGTCTTCCTGGTCCGCTTGCGCGGGGCTTCGATGAGGGGCGCCGGGTTGTCGACGTCGTAGAGGGACGCGCCCTCGACGGGGCCGATACCGGGCGCGGTCTTCTCGGTGGTGCCTGTGTTGTTCGACATCTTGCGCGTCAGCTCCCGAAGACTTCACGAGCGGCGTGGCCGAGGACGGGGTACAGGGCCCCGATCATCAGCACGACCCAGATGCCGACAACGGTCCAGAGCATCTGCTTCTGGTAGCGCGGGCCCTTCGACCAGAAGTCGACGGCGATCACCCGCAGGCCGTTGAGCGCGTGGAAGAGGATGGCGGCGACGAGGCCGTACTCCAGCAGCGCGACGATCGGCGTCTTGTAGGTGGCTACGACCTTGTCGTAGTCCTGGGGAGAGACACGGACAAGAGCGGTGTCCAGCACGTGTACGAACAGGAAGAAGAAGATGAGGACGCCGGTGACTCGATGAGCCACCCAGGACCACATTCCTTCCCGGCCGCGGTACAGCGTTCCAGCCGGCACGGAAGAACCCTCCGGGAGCGGGGATTGGGGCCTGCCGGCTTCGATGTCGACCTGGCCCGGCCGGGTACGGTCCACCGGCCCTGGCCATCGTAGCGACGTGTTGTCGGAACGTTTACGGCGGGCCTACCGATGTGATCGAACTGGCAGGCAAAGGGGTACGTATGGGCTATTGCGGGGTGGGTCCGGTGCGGGTGCGTTGTGGCCGGCCTCAGGGATTGCGCCGTTCCCCGCGCCCCTAAGAGCAAAAGACTGCGCCGTTCCCCGCGCCCCTAAGGGCGAAGGACTGCGCCGTTCCCCGCGCCCCTTATCGATCTGGTCAGGCGGCCTCTGGTCAGGCGGCGTAGTTCTTCTGCTGTGAGCGTCAGCTCTTTGTCCGGGTCGTTGGCCAGGCGGGAGCTGATTTCGGTCAGGACCAGGTCGGGGGACTCCTCCGGGGGCGTGTCGTCCAGGCAGATGACGAAGACATGGCCGAAACGGCTCTCGTACGCCGCGTGGGCGGCGCTCAGCGCCATGTGCGCGGCGGAGTACGCGCCGTCCGGGAGGAGCGTGAGAGGTTCGCAGGCCAGGGCCTCGGCGACAGCGGCCGGTGTCAGGTCGTACGCCGCCTCGTCGGACGCGGCCAGCAGGGCGTCCAGGTCGGGGTAGGGGCGGTGCGCGGCGATACGGCGGGCCCAGTGGTGGCTGCCGCAGCAGGCCAGGAGCGTGCGCTCGGCCTCGTCCGCGGGCATGGCGTTGAACCGGGCCAGGCCGGTGGGGCGGTGCCCGGGCGACTCCGGTGTGGCGACGGCCTGGCCGGGGAGACGGGTAGGGCGGTGCGCGGACAGCGTGGGTTCCTCGGCGGTTCGGCGGCGCCGGGATGTGCGCCACGCGGGGTTCGGCAGGGGATCAGGAACATCAAGGGGGATGAAGTGAGAGGTGTGATCTCACGGTATCGACGCTTGGCGGTAGCTGTCCGAGAGATGCCCGAACTTCACCCGTAAGGGAGAGTTTCAGGACAGATGGTGGACGGCGGCACCGGGCGCCGGGGCTTAGGTTCACAGCGGAGGTACAGCGTACGGGGGCGGCCTCGGGCGAGTGATCGGGAGAGTGAGTGGGCTGTGGTGAACGGGCGTAGGCGCAAAGAGTCGGCATCGGTGCACAGGAAGCCCCTGCTGGTCGGCGCGGGCGTCGTGGCGGTCGTGGCGGGCGCGGCGCTGACCGTCGGGCTCTGGCCGAGCGGTGACCCGGGCGCGCCCTCGACCCGGCGGCCCACCGGGGAGAGGAGCGCCCTGGCACCGGCCGCCTCCCCGACTCCGTCACCCGATCGGACGTATCCGATGTCACGGACGCCCCGGACGATTCCGGCCGTCCGCGAGCACACCCCCGCGCGCGGACCCGGCTGGCGGCCCGCGAAGGGCGGCCGCGTGGTCGTGGGCGACGACGCGCTCGCCGACGAGGGGCGGCTTCTCGCCAAGGAGCTGGGGCTGACCTACGCGGGGCAGGGGACGGCGCGTGCCGGGGACGTCGGGCTGGACCTCACGGACGAGGACGCGAACGCCGAGTCGTACACGCTGCGGGTGGCGGACGGGCGGGTGCGGATCAGCGGTACGGAGGAGGCGGGCGTCTTCTACGGCACCCGCACGCTCAAGCAGGAGGTCCACGGGAACGCCACGGCGCCCGAGGGGGTCGTACGCGACTCGCCGGCCAAGCCGCAGCGCGGGTTCATGCTGGACATCGCGCGCAAGCATTTCACCGCCGCCTGGATCGAGGACCGGATCCGTGAGCTGGGCGATCTGAAGTACAACCAGCTCGGCCTGCACTTCTCCGACGACCAGGGCTTCCGGATAGCCTCCGACTCGCACCCCGAGGTCGTCTCGAAGGAACACCTGACGAAAGCCGAGGTGCGGCGCATCCTCGCGCTCGCGAAGAGCCGGCACATCGCCGTCGTGCCCGAGATCGACTCGCCCGGACACCTCGGCGCGGTGATCGCCGCGCACCCGGACCTCCAGCTCCGCAACACCGCGGGTGTCGCCTCGAAGGGCGCGATGGACATCTCCAAGCCCGCCGCCGGGAAGATCGTCGACGAACTGCTGAACGAGTACGCCGACCTGTTCCCGGGGCCGTACTGGCACCTCGGCGCCGACGAGTACCAGGCGCTGACGGTGGCGAACCCGGCGGCCTCGTACCCGCAGCTGGCCGCCGCCGCGACGAAGGCGTACGGATCCGGCGCCGGGATCGCCGACCTGGCGACCGGGTGGCTCAACGACCGGGCCGACACCGTGCGCGGGCACGACCGGACCATGCGCGCCTGGAACGACGGGATCTTCGCCGGGGGCACCGTCCAGGCGGACGAGGACCTCCAGGTCGCGTACTGGACCGGCAAGGAGATCGGCGCGCGGCAGCCGACGGAGTACCTGCGGTCCGGGCGCGAGATGCTGAACTACAACGACGAGTACCTGTACTACGTCCTCGGGCAGCCCAACACCTTCGTCTACCCGACCGGGCAGCGCATCTACGAGCGGTGGACCCCCCTCGTGGTACGCGGCACGACCCCGGTGTCCGAGGAGTACGACGACCAGATCCTCGGCGCGTCCTTCGCCGTCTGGTGCGACCTCTCGGGCTCCCAGACCCAGGCCCAGGTGGCGGCGGGGATCCGGATGCCGCTGCGGGCGCTGACGCAGAAGCTGTGGGATCCGCGCAAGCCCGGGTCGTCGTGGGCCGACTTCAAGTCGCTGGCGGGGAAGCTGGGCTGAGGGGCGTACACCGCCTTCCGGGTGGACGGGCGGGGGGTGGCCGCCGCCGGCGGCCTCGTGGCTGTGCGGTTTCCGACGCCTCGCGTGTTCCGGTGGCGAACTACTGTGCGCGTGTGGTGTATTCGGCGCTGGCCGGACCGACACACCGGGGGGAGCGGCATGGGCTACTGGGGTTATTTCGTCGTGGGCAGAAGCGAGCGCCCGCTCGCGGAGCTGGGGGCGTTATCGGGTGCGGCGGGCATGACGCTGCACGAGACGGCGGACGGCGGCTGGCAGGTCTGGGAGTACCCGAACGCTCCCGGCGGGGGCGCCTCGGACGTGGGGAACATGAACGACCTGGCTCAGGAGACGGGCGCGCCCGCGCTCTTCGGATACGTCATGGACAGCGACTGCGTGGTCGTCGAGGCGGCCGCGCCCGACAGCGGGGCCTGGACGACCTGCCTGGCCAGGGACGCGATGGCCGGATACCTGGGCGGGAACGAGGACGGACTGGCCGTCGACGACTTCTTCCTGGAACCGCGTGACGCCGTCCTGCGGGCCCTCGCCTGGGCCGCCGAATCGGGCCATGACGCGTCGGAGGAACGTCTTCTCGATGTGCTCAGTTCCGACGCGAACCCCTCGGCCGAGATGCTGTTCTTCCGGTTCCTGGACCGACTGGGCGTCATCCCCATGTAGATTTCGGCCACTTCGCACTGTGACGTTCCGGCCACTGTGCACGCAGTAAGGGGAAGTGCGGGCTCCGCAACCAGCGGCGGCCCACCGAGGGAGGCGTGATGAGCCTGGTGGAACTGATCGCTCGGGCCGACGAGCTGGGTCTCGCGGCCGGCGGTCTGGCGTGCCTGGACAGGTGCGTGCCCCTGTTGGGCGGCGACGACGAGATCCTGCGCCCCCTGTGGGCGAGCCTCGCCGAGTCCGAGGAGGGGTTCCGGGACTGGGGCGAGTGTGTCGAGCAGGTGCGCGCCAAGCTCTATGTGGCGGACGGCCCGAAGAGCAGCGCGTCGGCCGAGGGCGAGGCCGTCGCTCTGGCGCACCGCATGCTCGGCACGGCCCCGGCGGAGCGGACCACCGTAAACCTGCGGGAGTGGGCCGACGCCTGCTCGGTCGCCGCACTCCAGGTCCACGGCCTTCTCGACGCCACGGCCCGTGCCGAGTCCGACGGCGCGGCCTCGGCGCGGGAGTGGCGCGAGGGCCGTACGCGGGACATGTCGCCGCTCCTCGCCGCCGAACTGCGCCGCCAGGTCAGCGTTCTGGAACTGGTGTCCGCGCACGGCCCGGCGGGTCTGCGCCAGGCGCGGGAGCTGACCACCGAGGGCCGGCGCGTCCTGCGCGCGGTGGTCTCCCGACGGGCCCGCGGACGCGCCTGAGCACCCGCGCGGACCCGTACGCGGAAGGCCGGGACCCTGTCGCGTACGGGGTCCCGGCCTTCCGCGTACGCCGCGTGATGGGCGCGGTACGCGTGTCTACGGGGTCAGGACCTGGCCCAGTCGCGTGGCCTTCGCCGTGCCCAGCTGGGTGACGCCGTAGTACGCCGACTTGGCGACGGAGACGCCCGAGGCCGTGCTCGGCAGGTACAGCAGCGTGCCGTTGTACGCGTCCTCGCCCTCCGCGCCGATGAGCAGGTGCGCGCGGCCGTGGCCGGAGAAGTCCGTCAGCGAGACGGACGAACCCAGCTTGTCGTCCTTCTCCGTGGACCCGGCGACGCCCGTCGTGTCCTGGGAGAAGGAGAGCGAGCCGGTGCCGGTGAGGCCGGCCGAGGCGCCCTTGAGGAGCCAGACCGCGCCCGCGTTGGCCTTGTTGGCGCCGCTGCGCGTGATGTCCTCGTTCGGGGCGCCGGTGAGGACGTCCGCGAAGCCGTCGGCGTTGAAGTCGCCCACGGAGACGGAGGTGCCCATCGCGTCACCGGACTCGTTGGCGCCCTCGACGCCCGCCGTGCTCTGGGTGATCTTCGTCAGCCCGGTGGTGGTGAAGCCCGTGGACGTGCCCGGGACCATCGTGACCTGGCCGCCGGAGACCGCGCCGGACTCGGAGGCGTACGGCTGGCCGATGACGATGTCGTCGTAGCCGTTGCCGTTCACGTCGCCCGCGGCGAGCGAGCGGCCGCCCTTCACGGAGAGCGTGGACACCTTCGACAGGCCGAGCGACTTGGACCCCTTGAACCAGGTGACCTTGCCGGCGCCGGACGCGTCGCGGTAGTTGAGCGCCACGTCCGCGTAGCCGTCCCGGTTGAAGTCACCGGTCGCGGCGTCCGCGTACGCGAGGGCGCCGGAGGCGGTGGTGAGGTCGCCGGCGACCTCGTGGCCGTCGTCGAAGCGGGCCGCCCAGTTGCCGCCCGTGCCGGTGGCCGCCGTGAAGACGTCCGCCCTGCCGTCGGCGTTGAAGTCGCCGACCGCGACCGTCGCCCCGAACCGCGCCCCGGCCGGTTCGTAGTCGTCGCCCAGCGCCATGGTGTCGGCGCCGAGGTCGAACTTCGGGCCGTACAGGATCGTCACCGCGCCACGGTCCGCGTGGCCGGTCGTGTCGTCCTCGCCGGGCGCGCCGATCGCGATGTCCGCGTAGCCGTCGGCGTTGATGTCGCCGAGGGCCGTGGCCGCGCCCCACTGGTCGCCCGACTCGGCGGCGCCCGGAACATCGGCGGTGCCCTGGTTGAGCTTCACCTTCGAGGCCGATACGGGGCCGTTCGGACCGCCGGGCACGAGGGTGAGCCAGCCGCTGCCCTGCTTGGGCGTGGCGGCGACGAGGTCGCTGATGCCGTCACCGTTGAAGTCGGCGGTCGGGACCGCGGAGTTCCTGGCCGGGCTGGAGGCGTACCGGCGGATCTCGCTCAGTTTCGAGTAGAGGTTCTTGCCGGGGCACTCGGTGGCGAAGCCGTCGCGGTGGCCGGAGACCGTGTTCAGCGTGGCCTGCCGGCCCGCCTTCCACACGCCCGTGTCGTCGGCGGCGGTCAGGGTGACCTGGCCGCTCGGGTTGCCGCCGTACTGGCCGAGCTTCCACGCGGCGACGCGCGCCACGGACTCCAGGGCGGCCCGGGTCGGCCTGCCCGCGGCCTTCGCCGCGGTGGTGGAGGTGGCGGCGGCGCCCTCGAAGTCACCGAGGACGGCGATGCCCGCCGAGTCGCCGTTGAAGCCGTACGTGTGCGCGCCGCGCACCGGCAGGTCGATGCCGCCCGCGCGGCCCTCGAAGATCCGGCCGCACTTGTCGACCAGGAAGTTGTAGCCGATGTCGTTCCACAGTTCGGTCTGCACGTGGTACGCCATGATGCCGCGCACCAGCGCCGGGGACTCGGCGCAGCTGTAGTCGTTCGTACCGACCGTGTGGTGGACGAAGACCGCGCTGACCTTGTCGATGTACTCCGGCGCGTCCTTGACCGTCGACTCGGCGGCACCCCACTGGGCGCGGGGGACGATCGGCGGCTGCGTCACGGTGGACGGCGGCGGGGAGGGGACCGGGTCGGGCGTCGGGGAGGCCGGAGCGCTCTCGGACGGGCTCTCGGACGCGCTCTGCGAGGTGCTCTCGGCGGGCGACGCGGGGGCGCCGGTCGTATCGGCCGTGCCCGTGGGCTTGGTGCCCGCCGATTCCGCCGGGGACGCGGCACCCGAGGTGGCGTCGGCCGGGGTGGCCGGGGAGCCGGTCGGATCCTCGGCGGCGAAGGCGGCGCCGTCCATCGAGAGATCCGCGGTCGTGCTCAGTGCCTCGTTCTTCGCCTCGGCCGAGGTCACGCCCGGGTCCACGAGGCTCAGCTCAAGTCCCTTGGGCAGACCCGAACTCGCCGAACTGTCGGCCGCGACCACCCGCGCCTCGACGCCGTCGCTCGGGCCGACCCAGAGCGGATCGGACGCGCCGCGCGCCTCCTTGGCGCCCGGCTCCGCCTTGTCCACCGGATGGAGTTCCAGGTCCAGGTTCTGCCAGCCGGTCCACTCGTCCGAGCCGAGCGCGCGGGTCCGAACCTGGGCGGTGCCGTCGAGTTCGGCCTTCGCGCCGGTCCAGGAGATGCCGAGCAGCGAGAACCGGGCGGTGCTCGTCCGCTCCACCTCGCGGCGGCCCGTGCCGTCGCTGCTCATCGCGAGTTCGTGGACCTGCACGGGCCGCTTGCCGCGTGCGGCGTCCACCGACGGGTCGTCGCCGGGGTTCGCGACCGCGTACGTTACGGCGCCCGCTCCGGCCAGTACGACGGCGCCCGTCGTCAGCCACGCTCTCCGCCTCAGGCTCAGCGGTTTGTACGCATGGGTCGTCCGGCGACTCAAATACCCCACCCCTAGAGAAGCAGCACAAAAAAGCGCACCCGTCACAAGGGTGGCCCCTCAGTTCAGCGCCGGCTCCGGACCGAACATCACCCAACAGGGCTGTGCGGTACGTCACTCCGAAGAGGGTGAGACGCTTGCGGGGAGTGGATGGTTGTACGGATTCCGGTGAATTGCCGCGTGACCTTTGTCACCATGGGGACGTGTGATGTTCGGGTCACCCGGCCCGCTTGGTGTTGCGGACCGGCCGTGGCTCTCGCGGCCCGGACGCGACCGAGTGAGGGGGCGCAGGCGTGGTGGGGACGAGCGCGGAGTCGGGAGAGCCCCCACGCGTGGCCCGCAGGCTCTCGGCCGACCTGAGGATGCGACAGCACGCGGCACGGTTCGTACGGGACGTCACGGCCCGCAACCAACTGCCGCTGGACTACTCCGTCGCGAGCCTGCGTGTCGTCGACTTCATCGTCGACGGGCTGCGCAGCAGCGGCCGGGACCACGCGGCCGTGGGCCGGGTGCTGTTCGGGCTCGGGGTGTACGCGGGGGAGGTGCTGGTGCGGCGGGCCGGGGCCGCGTGGGTCGAGTTCGACCAGGGGCAGCGGGAGCTCTTCGGCCAGCCGGTGGGCGTACGGATGCCGGACGGGCGGGTGTGGAATCCGCTGGGCAAGGTCGTGAAGCGGTTCGAGGTGGGGGAGCGGGAGTCCCTGCGCACGTTCTATCTGCAGTTGCACGGGCGGGCGCGGGCCGGACTGCCCGGGTCGCCGGGGCGGTCCGGGTGCGTGGAGGCGCGCGGCGCGGCTGACGAACTGTGACGTTTCCGCGCCGCCCGGCGCAGATGACCTTGAAGGTATGTGCGATCGCAGCGGTTCCGCGCGGCTGGGTGCCGGTGCCGGCGGCGGTGCGAGTACCGGTGCCGATGCCGGTGACGGGTGCGGTACGGAAGCAGTCCGAACCCGGTGCGAACGAGGCAGTGTTGGGCCAGGGAGGGGAGTCCCGCCGCGTGCGGTCGTCCGACGGGGAGCTGGGCCTGGCCGTCGCGCGGGCACAGCAGGGGGACGAGGACGCCTTCGCGGTCGCGTACCGGATCGTGCAGCCCGGACTGCTCGGGTATCTGCGGGGCCTGGTCGGCGCCGAGGCGGAGGACGTGGCCTCGGACGCGTGGCTGGAGATCGCCCGGGATCTGGGGCGGTTCCGCGGGGACGGGGCCGGGTTCCGCGGCTGGACCGCGACCATCGCCAGGCACCGGGCGCTCGATCATCTGAGGCGGCAGAAGGTACGGCCGCGGGCGTCCGAACTCGAACAGGACGTGCTCGACCTGCCCGCCGCCCGGAGCACGGAGGAGCAGGCCCTGGAGTCCCTCGGCACGCAGTACGCCCTCGAACTCCTCGCCACCCTTCCGCGCGACCAGGCCGAGGCCGTACTGCTGCGGGTCGTCGTCGGTCTCGACGGTCCGGCGGCCGGGCGGGTCCTCGGCAAACGGCCCGGCGCGGTACGCACGGCCGCGTACCGGGGTCTGAAGCGGCTGGCCCGCCGCCTCGACGCCGAGGGTGTGACGGAAGACGGGCCCCGGACGCTGGGGGAGTCGGGATGAACGGCAGACAGTCCTCCGGCGGCGAGAGTGGATGCGGACATGGGTGAACGAGGGGGCGACAGCACCCACCCGGACCTCGGTGCCCTTCTCGCCGGCGCCGTCCGGGGCGAGGACGCGGACCCCGACGCCGAGAAGCGGGCCCTCGCCGCGTTCCGGGACGCCCGGGACGCGGGGGCGCACGGAGCGGTCCGTACCCGGCGGCGGGACGACTGGCGGCCCGCGGGCGAGCGGCGCGGCTGGTCGCTGCGGGCGACGCTGGTCGCGCTGGCGGCGAGCGTGACGCTCGGCGGGGTGGCCGTCGCGGCCATCGGCTCGGGCGTGGGCGGGCGGGACCACGGGGGTGAGCCGGACAGGGCCCGGCGCCCGTCGAGCGGTTCCGTTGTCGGTGGCGGCACCCCCGGTGTGTCCGGGCCCGGCCGGGCCGGCCTGCCCTCCACCGCTCAGGACACCGAGGCCCACTGCCGTGCGTACGACTCCGTCGGGAAGCGCGGGAAGGCCCTCGACCCGGCCGCCTGGCAGCGGCTGGTCCGGGCCGCGGGCGGCGAGGACGAGGTGGTGGCGTACTGCGCGTCGCAGTTGGCCGGCGCGAAGGAAAAGAAGCACACCGAGAACAGCAAGGGCACCAAGGCGGCCGAGAAGGCGGCGAAGGCCGGGGGGAGTAAACCGGCCAAGCAGTCGAAGGCGCCGGGCAAGGGCGTCACGAAAACCCCGAAGAGCGTAAAGAGCCCAAAAACCAAGAAGAGCGCCAAAACAGCGAAGGGCGCGAAGAGCGGGAGCGGTTGAGGGCGGGGGGCGCCGACTCCGCCGATGGCAACGGCCGGGGCCGCCACCCCCCACAGGAGAGGCCCCGGCCGTCGCGCGGCACGGGCCGCGCGGCGGCCCGTACTCTCCTCAGCGCCGACAGTGCGTTTTGTGTCACACCCCGCGTCGCAACGAGTTGGTTGCATGTTCTACGGACATGGACGCGCCCCGGTTTAAAGCCGTAACGTGCATTTCGCGCCGGATGCGGGGCAGGACCGCAACCATCGACCGAGAGACCACGACGGAGATGACCCGGTCCGCGAGAGCGGCGCCGGCTGGGCGCGATAAGGGGCGCGGTGCTGGGGGACGACGCGGAGCTGACCGCCGCGGTGCTTGCCGCACAGTACGGGGACGAGACCGCGTTCCGGACTGTGTACCGAGCCGTGCATCCACGGCTCCTGGGGTATGTGCGGACGCTGGTCGGTGACCCGGACGCCGAGGACGTGACGTCCGAGGCCTGGCTGCAGATCACCCGCGACCTGGAACGGTTCAGCGGAGACGCCGACCGGTTCCGCGGCTGGGCGGCCCGAATAGCCCGCAACCGCGCGCTCGATCACATCCGTATGCGCGGGCGGCGCCCCGCGACAGGCGGCGACGAGAGCGAACTGACCGGCAGGGCGGCCGAGTCCGACACCGCGGGTGAGGCCATCGAGGCGCTCGCCACGGGCCGCACCCTCTCCCTCATCGCCCAGCTTCCGCAGGACCAGGCGGAGGCCGTCGTGCTGCGCGTCGTCGTCGGCCTCGACGCCAAGACCGCCGCGGACACCCTCGGCAAACGGCCCGGCGCCGTCCGCACGGCGGCGCACCGCGGACTGAAACGCCTCGCGGAACTGCTCGGCGCGGACCCGGAGGCGGCGGCTGCGGAATCCGTGGGCTCCCTCGGCTCGGTACCCCAGCAGAGACCCCCGCGCACAGAGCCGCGTACCCGTGCGGTGACGTCGGCCGGTGTGACGCATACGCCTTCGCGTACGCAGAAGGACATGTGATGGCCGACGAGCGCTCTGTCTTCCCGGGGGACGATCCCACGCCCCCCGGCCGGTGGCTGGACCGTGACGCGGCGGAACGACTGCTGCGCGGAGAACCGCTCGAAGCCGTCGACGCCGACATCCGCGCCCAGGCCGACCGACTCGCCGAGGCACTCGACGAACTGGGCGCGCTGGGCGGCACGCGTGCGGTAGCCGCCACGGGTGCGACGGGTGCGATGGGTGCCACGGACGCCCCGCGCGCGCACGGCGCCGAGCACGCGCCGGCCGGTACCACCGGTGAACGCGGTACCGAACTCCCGGGCGAGGAAGCCGCGTTGGCCGCCTTCCGCTCGGCGCGCGCCGGCCGGAGCGAGGAGACGGCCCTCGCCGGGCCCTCCCGTACGCGTTCCCGGGCGCCCTTCCCGTCCCCGTCGCCCTCCTCGTCCCTGGGGGCTTCCCTGGACGCGGGACTTGTCCGGCTGGGCCGTTTCACCCCGGAGCGCCGTGCTCGCTCCCCGTGGGGCCGCCCGGTGCGCTACGGCCTCGCCGCCACGCTGGCCGCCGGGATGATCGGCGGGGTCGCCGTGGCCGCCACCGCCGGTGTCCTGGCCTTCGGCGGGGACGGACCGGAACCGGGCGCCTCCGCGACGGCCGACGTCACCGAGAACCGCCCGCTGCGCACGCCGTCCCCGAAGACGACCCGCCGCGGCGACGACCCGCGGCCCGAGGGCAGCGCCGGCGCACCGACCGGCGAGAGCTCCGCCCCGAGCGGCGAAGCCCCCGAGGGCACGGGTACGGGCGCACAGCCCGACTCCGACGACACCGGGCGCGAGAACCGGCAGGGGCAGCTGTGGGCCAGGATCGCCTCGGCCTGCCGTGACATCCGCGACGGCAGGGACCTCGACGCCGGGC
This sequence comes from Streptomyces sp. NPDC017991, assembly GCF_044328075.1. Classification (NCBI taxonomy): domain Bacteria; kingdom Bacillati; phylum Actinomycetota; class Actinomycetes; order Kitasatosporales; family Streptomycetaceae; genus Streptomyces; species Streptomyces sp. NPDC017991. The sequence continues at coordinate 364,025 of NZ_JBIRGP010000003.1, forward strand.
GCAGACGCACCCTGGAGGACGCGGCCCGGGGCGCCGAGCAGGTGCAGAAGTACTGCAGGGACATCCTGAAGACCGGGAACCAACGCGACTTTGACGACGACCGGAGTGACGGTTCCGGGCCCGCCGGTTCCGGCAAGGGCGACAACGGCAAGGGCGGCGACGGTGATGACCGCGGCGGCGACGACGGCGGCGATGGCACCGGTGGCGGTGGCGGTGGCGGCCGCGGCGGTGACGACCGCGGCCACATAGGTACGGGCACGTTCCGGGGCGACGAGGGCGACGCGGCCCCGACCCCACGGATCAGTGCCCTCGCGGAGCTGACCAGCCGCTTCTGACCTGCGATTCCGTTCGGTCTACACGCGTGTGCCGTGCCGGTGTGACGTTTTCAGCCGTCCCGACGCAGTAGTAAGCGAGCCGACTGGTCATCGGCTGTCGCACGAGCCGGGGTTCCCCCCGTACTCACGGCTCAGTGCACAAAAGGCGCGGGCGGGACACGTTCCCCCGGTTCCGCCCGCGCCCGCACACCTTCTCCGCCGCACGGCGCTCACCAGTAGATGACGACCTTGTCGCCGTCCCTCACCTGCGAGAACAGCGCCGCGATCTTCCCCTCGTCCCGTACGTTCACACAGCCGTGCGAACCGCCGTAGTAACCCGTCCCCGCGAAGTCCGCGGAGTAGTGGACCGCCTGGCCGCCGCTGAAGAACATCGCGTACGGCATGGGTGAGTCGTAGAGCGTCGACACATGATGGCGCGACTTGAAGTAGACGTTGAAGACACCTTCGCGGGTGGGGGTGTACTGCGAGCCGAAACGCACTTCCATCGTCGAGACCGTACGGCCGTCGATCATCCAGCGCAGGGTGCGGCTGGTCTTGCTGATGCACAGCACCCGGCCCGTCAGACAGCGCGGGTCCGGCTTCGCGGCAGGCTGGCCGCCCGACGCGTACAGGTCCCACTTGCCCGGTTCGCGGGTCATCCCCAGCAGCCGCTGCCAGGTCACCGAGTCGGTGGTGCCGGTCTTCGGCAGGCCGCGCTTGCCCTGGAAACCCTTGACCGCGTAGACCGTCGAGGCGTCGTACGTCCCCGTGGGCCCCTCGTAGAGCCACAGCACCTGTCGCAGCCGGGCCTGCAACTCCCGTACGTCCCCGCCCCGGTCGCCCGGCGACCACAGGACCTCGGGCGCGGGCTGCCCGGCGGAACCCGGCGGCTTGGCGTCACCGGGAGAACGGCCGGCCGGTGACGACTCACCCGCGGACGACGACGCACCCGCGGGCGGCGAACCGGCGGGCGGCGAACCGCCCGGTGACGTGCCCGGCGGGCCCGCCGGCTGGATGGTGCACCCGCTCACCACGGCGAGCGCTGCCAGCGCCGTCGCCGCTGCGACTGATCTCCACACACCTGATGTACGCATCTGAACCCCCCGCCGCTCATCGATCCGGTCATCGATGTGCCGTGGTGACATCCGAGCGGCTGTCTCATCCCGCAGAACTCCGTCCTGCGTTGTCATACCCGGATGCGACACTGCCTCTCATGCTTGGCGTAACGGATCTCCCCACCTACCTCGTGGGCCTCGTCCTGATTGTGCTGTTGCCGGGGCCGAACTCCCTCTATGTGCTGTCCGTCGCCGCGCGGCGGGGTGTCAGGACCGGGTATCGGGCCTCCGCCGGTGTCTGGTGCGGTGACGCCGTGCTGATGACGCTGTCCGCGGCCGGTGTCGCGTCCCTGCTGCAGGCCAACGCCCTGCTGTTCGGAATCGTGAAGTACGCGGGCGCCGGGTATCTCACCTGGCTGGCCTTCGGGATGCTGCGGGCCGCGTGGCAGATGTGGCGGACCAGAGGAGAGCGGGACGAGGCCGAGGAGGCCGCCCCGCCGGCCGTCGAGGAGCGGCCCTTCCGACGGGCGCTCGTCATCAGCCTGTTCAACCCGAAGGCGATCCTCTTCTTCGTCGCCTTCTTCGTGCAGTTCGTGGATCCGGGCTACGCGTATCCGGCCCTCTCCTTCGTCGTGCTCGGTGCCTTCGCCCAGGTTGCGAGCTTCCTCTATCTCAGCGCGCTGATATTCGGCGGGACGAAGCTGGCGGCGGCCTTCGAGCGGCGCAGGCGGCTCTCCGCGGGGGCCACCTCCGCCGCCGGCGCGCTCTTCCTGGGCTTCGCCGTGAAGCTGTCGCTCGCCAGTTCCGTCTGAGGGCCCCCTCAAAGACCAGCCCTAGAGGGCGCCCGCGCGCGCCGCGTACTCCGCCAGGCCCCGTGCCGACCCGGCCGACCCGGCCGACCCGCCCGACTCGCCGGACGGGTCGGACCCGCCCGCCCAGCCCACGTAACCGTCGGGGCGGACGAGGAACACCCCGGTTCCGTAGGCCTCGTAGGCGGGGAAGCGGACCGTCCGGACGCCGGGGAGGTCCGGCACCGGTGTGTCCGTGCCGACCGCGAGCAGCGTCCAGTGCGGGCCCCGGAAGGCGTCGAAGAGGCGGGTCCCGGCCCGGGTGCCGTCCGGTGCGCGGTCGCCGGCCCGCAGGGCCTCCGCGGGCAGGTCCGTACGGGACTCCACGGCCAGCGCCGAACCGCGGTAGCCGAGGCCGAGCTGCTGGGTGGCCGCGCCGCGCCGCACCTCGCCGCGGTGGACACCGGTGGACAGGCCCAGCATCTGCGCGGCGATGGGCATCCGCTCCTCCTCGTACGAGTCGAGGAGGGCGGCCGGGGCGGACCCCCGCAGCACGGCCGCGAGCTTCCAGCCGAGGTTGTAGGCGTCCTGGACGCTGGTGTTGAGGCCCTGGCCGCCCGCGGGCGAGTGGACGTGGGCCGCGTCGCCCGCCAGGAAGATCCGTCCGTCCCGGAACCGGTCCGCCATCGCGGCACGCGGCCGGAACTCGGAGGCCCAGCGGACCTCGGTCACGTCGTCCGCGGACAGGTGCGTGCGCGTGGCGACCAGCTTGCGGATGCCGTCGAGGGACAGGTCCGGCTCGGCGGACGGGTCCGAGAAACCGGCCGCCAGCTGGAAGTCCTCGGTGTGGGGAAGGGGGCAGATCCCCAGGAAGCCGCCCTGGAGGCCCCGGCCGCCCTCGCCGCCGCCTTTGCCTTTGCCTCCGTCTTTGCCTTCGCCGACGGTGTCGGTGGCGTCGGTGGGCGGGAAGAAGTGCCAGTTGTCGCGGTCGAGGCCGGTGACGCGGATGTCCGCGACCAGCGCCGGAGCCGGGTCCACGGTCTCGCCGGTCATCCTGATGCCCAGCGCGCGCCGCACGGCCGACCGGCCGCCGTCCGCGGCGACGGCGTAGCGGGCGCGCACCGGCGTGCCGGACGCGAAGCTCGCCGTCACCCCGTCGGCGTCCTGGGCGAGGCCCACCAGCTCCCGGCCGAAGGCGACGCCGCCGCCCAGCTCCGCAAGGCGCGCGTACAGGATCTCCTGCGTCCTCCACTGCGGAACCATCAGCGCGAAGCCCGCGTACGGGTCGGCCTCCGTCGCCTCGACCTCGTCGAACATCCGGTGCTCGCCCTGCCGTCGCCCGTCCTTCCAGATCATTCCGACCGGGTACGTGCCGCCGCCCGCCCGGAGCGCGTCCAGCACGCCGAAGTCGTCGAAGACCTCCTGCGTGCGCGGCTGGATCCCCTTGCCGCGCGAGCCGGGGAAGAGGGTGGCGGACCGCTCCACGACGAGGGCGCGTACGCCGTGCCGGGCGAGGTCGAGCGCGAGGGCGAGACCGGTGGGCCCGGCGCCCACGATCAGGACGTCGGTCTCGGCCGGTACGGCGGCGGTGTCCACGACGGCATCCACAGGACTTTCCTTAACGTTGTTAAGTTCCATGCGCCGAGGATGCACTTAACGACGTTAAGCTGTCAAGGGGAGGTCTCCGGATAGGGTGCGAGCGTGGCTGCAGGGAAGATCGACCGAGCGCTGGTGGCCGACACGGCGCTGCGTCTGCTGAACGAGGTCGGCCTCAACGGCCTCAGCCTCCGCGTCATCGCCAAGGAGCTGGACGTCAAGGCGCCCGCCCTCTACTGGCACTTCGAGGACAAGCAGGCGCTGCTGGACGAGATGGCGACGGAGATGTACCGGCGGATGATCGCCGATACCCCGATCCCGCCGGGCACGGACTGGCGCGAGCGGCTGCTGGCCGCGAACCGGGGTCTGCGTGCCGCGCTGCTGAGCTATCGCGACGGGGCCAAGGTCTTCAGCGGCTCGCGCTTCACCGGCACCGCGCACGCCGCCCAGATGGAGGAGAACCTGCGCGCCCTGGTGGACGCCGGGTTCACCCTCCGGCAGGCGGTACGCGCCTTCACCACCGCGTACCTGTACACGCTGGGCTTCGTCACCGAGGAGCAGGGCGTGTACCCCCTGCCGGGGGAGCGCCGCGAGGGCTACGACGTGGAGGCGCGCGCCGAGATGCTCGCCGCCCACCCCCTGTCGGCCGCCGCGGGCTCGGTGATCTTCGAGGGGTACGACGAGGGGTTCGAGGAAGGCCTCATGCTGCTGCTGGACGGGATCGAGGCACGCTTCGGCGCCGGCTGAACCGGTCGGTTCGGCCGGCTCCCAAGGGGTCGGCGCCGGCTCAGCGCGGCTTCGACAGAGCCGAGCGCAGTCGCGGGGTCAACCGGTCCTCGACGAAGCGGTTCAGCAGCCAGGCTAGGGTCAGCATCGTCACGACCGTCAGCAGTGCCGTCGCGTACGACGGGAGGCCCAGGCTCTGGTGGTAGGCCTTGATGGCGACCCAGCCCAGGTGCTCGTGGACCAGGTAGAAGGGGTACGTCAGCGCCCCGGCCACCGTCAGCCACGGCCAGTTCGCCCGGTTCAGCCAGCCCAGCGCGACCGCGGCGACCGCCACGAAGCCCAGGGTGACGACGAGGATGATCCCGGTCGAGCTGCGGTTCGAGAAGAACTGCGGGTCGGGCGCGTGCCACAGCCGCGCCACCGCGTAGTGCTGGCCGATCAGCCAGCTCACGAGCACGATGCCCCAGGCGTACGCGTCGCGCCGGTCGCGGTGGACGAGGTAGAGGCCGATGCCGCCGATGAAGAACGGCGCGTACTCGGGCATCAGGATCAGGTCGAGCAGCGGCTCCCGCGCCGCCTGGGCGATCGCCGCGGCGAGGGTCCAGCTCGCGCAGAACAGGATCACGCGCTGCCGGGTCGCCCCGGGAAGCACCACGCAGAGGGCGAACAGGGCGTAGAAGCGGACCTCGGCCCAGAGCGTCCAGCAGACGCCGAGCACCCGGTCGGCGCCCAGCGGTTGCTGCATCAGCGTCAGGTTCACCAGCGCGTCACTGGGGGAGACGGCGTGGTACGCGACCACGGGCAGCGCGAAGACGGCCGTGACGAGGACGATCGCCGCCCAGTACGCCGGCATCAGCCGGGAGACCCGCGAGGCGAAGAACGAGCGCAGGCTCCGTCCCCAGCCGCTCATACAGATCACGAAACCGCTGATCACGAAGAAGATCTGCACGCCCAGACAGCCGTACGCGAACCAGGTGTGGAGTGTGGGGAACTGGAGCTGTGGAGAAGTCCCCCAGGCCCCGCTCACCTCGCCGTCCCGGCCGCCGTAGTGGTACGCGGCGACCATCAGGGCGGCGATCAGCCGGAGCCCGTCCAGCGCGCGCAGGCGCGGGGCGTGCTTCCGGGGAACTGTCCGGGGAGGGACAGGAGCACTGCCGCCCGCCTCGGCGGAGGGACCCGCCCCAGGAGAGGAGGCCGCCCCCTCGGAGGACGTCAGGACGGGCGACGATTCCACGGTGCTCATCCGAGTGTGGCCCTCTTCAGGGATCGGGCGCGCTTGGCCACACGGCGTACGGTCGCGTTGCGCGGGATGAAGGCGAGCTGAGCCGGTACCGCGCCCGGCAGTCCCAGCGAGGTGAGACGCCGTCGCTTGAAGTACCGCCAGGTGTCGGCATTCAGACGCTGCGTCAGGTACTGCTCGGCGTCCGGCCGGGTGTCCGGGTAGATCTTGGGCTGCATGGCGAAGCCCACGGCCCGTACCAGCTCGGACAGTTCGTCGGCCGTCATGCCCTGGCGCTGCTCGGTGACCGCCGCGCGGTCCGTCAGCTCCGGGAGAAGCGCGTCCACGATCGTGACCGGGACGCGGTTGCTGTTCTCGTACGGGGTGAGGCGTTCGAGGAGCGGTCCGGTGCCGATGCGGGCGACCGGGAGGCCGTACAGCGCGGAGGCGGTGAGCAGTGCGGTGGAGAAGCAGCCCACGACCAGCGCGGGGCGCATCCGCTGGTAGAGCACCTCGGCGAGGACCGGGGTGTCGAGCACCGTCAGGTCGGCGCCGATCCGCTCGGCCTCCTTCTCCAGGGCGCGCGACCAGCGGGCCGGTGCGCTGGGGTGCGGCTTGAACACGATCCGGCCGTGCCCGAGTGCGACGGCGCCCTTGAGCATCCGTACGTGCAGGTCCTCCTCCTCCTCGGAGGTGAGGATGCCGAGGGCGGAGAGGTACTGACCGAGCAGCAGGGCCGGTTCGTCGATGGCGGGCAACTCGTCGCCCGTCTTGACGAGTTCGGTCAGGACGTCGGTGAAGACCGCGGTCGGCACGATCTCCGGTCCGACACCGAACTCCGTGAGCAGCAGGGGAGTGAGGCCCGGCACCAGGTCGAGGTGGAGGAGCCGGTCGATCCGGGTGCCGACCAGCGGGTCGATCTTGTTGCGGGTCGGGCCGTAGCTCATCAGGCCGTCGGCGTAGACGGTGACGGGGGCGCCCGTGAAGATCTGCGTGAGGCCGAGCGCGGGGTTGACCTGGATCGACTCGACGACCAGTTCGACATCGTCGTCGCCGAGCCCCCAGGCGAGCCGCAGATGCCGCTCCCACAGCGGTACGTCGTCGAGCCGCGGGGCCCAACCGCCCGGGTGGAACGGGGAGATGGTCTCGTTCCACGAGATCACGTCGTCGAACCGGCCGCGCAGTTGCGTGAAGCCGGGCATCTCGTCGACGCCGGGTGTCGTCTCGGGGGTCGCCGCGTTGTTGGAGACCAGCAGGACGCGCCGGTCCGCCGGGCGGAAGCAGCCGGCGTCGACGGCCGCGGCGAGCGTCGCCGTGCCGTAGAGCGTCGACGCCATGTAGATCTGGGTGGTCACGCGGACACCCCCGCGGCGGCCGGCCGCCGGCGCAGCCGACGCAGTCGCGTCGCGCGCTGTATGTCCATGGAGTCGAGGGCGTCATCGAGGACGTCCTGCGGCATACGCCGCAATGCGACGGCACTCATCGACTTCAGTTTCCGTGCCACTGGCGGCTCGAACCTTTCGATGGATCCCAGGTGATGGGAAATAATCGCACAGTAGGTCCGCACGGCCTTCGGGAGGAGTTTATCCGCGTCCCGGTCCTGTGCCGTTTCGCTTACCACCTGGTCGAACGCGCGAATGAAATCCAGCTGCCGTACGTCACCGATCTGCGTCAGTGAGGAGGCGACACCGCGCCGGTAGAACACCCCGAGCAGGCCCACCGTGGCGAACGATTCCGCCTCCCGGTGCAGCTTCCAGATCCACGGCCGGTCCTCGGCCGTGCGCAGCCCGTCGGTGAAGTGCAGCAGGCCCCGGTCGGCCAGCCTGCGGTGGTAGATGCCGGCCCACGCGTACGCGTAGTCGACGGAGGTGGAGCGGTCGGCGGGCAGGATCGCCTCGCGCGGATCGAGGACGACACCGCGCCTGCCGTACGGCACACGGTGGACGGTGCGGGCCCGCGCGGTGCACTGGACATGGTCCGTGCGCACGAAGTCGCAGCCCAACCCCTCGATGGAGGCGAGCAGTTGCTCGTAGTAGCCGGGGGCGAGCCAGTCGTCCCCGTCGAGGAACGTGAGGTACTCGCCACGTGCCGCGTCGATGCCGGTGTTGCGCGCGGTGGCCAGTCCTCCGTTCTGCTCGTGTCTGACATGCACCGCGCCCGGGAGCTCGCGCTCCGCGCGCGCGAGGATGTCCGGCGTCTCGTCGCGGGAGCAGTCGTCGACGAGAATGAACTCGAAGTCGTCGCGTGCGTTCGCACGCAGACTCTTCAGGGTGTCGGGCGCATATTGCTGCACGTTGTAGAACGGCACGATGACGGAGAGCTTGACCACCCACGTGACGTTAGGCGGCGGCCCGGCATTCGTCTTGACCGCCGGTGAGATGCCAGGTGAACGACACGTGGCGGAATGGTGAACCGGGCCTTATTGCGGGCGTATCCGGGGTCGCATCGCCATTCGGCGGTGTGCTGTTAACCCTTTGTTGTATTCCGGTTGGGCCGGTGATCGGAATCGCTTCCTAGCGTCTTCGGTGTGCCAGCAAGTACCAGGAAGTCCCTGCGAGTGGCCGTCCTCGCCGATTCCGATACCCGGTGGAAATGGGGCGCGCTCACCGCGAACCGTATCGCACCGGCCGATTCGGACATCAGGCTCGACGGCTACCTCCTGCGGGGCCGTGCGACCCCCACCGCCCGTCAGCTCGAAGAGGTCGGCGTGCGCGCCGACTCCCTGCGGGAGGTCACCTCTGTCGAGTTCCTTCGGGAGATGGCCCGCGAGGAGGCCGCGTACGACGTCCTCGTGCTGTCCCTCGTCGGGGGCGGCGTCCAGGCGATGCTGCACGGGCTCTCCCATCAGTGGCGGGAGCGCGCGGCGACGGGGAGCACGAAGCGGCCCGTGGTCGTCACCGGCTATGTCGGCGTCGTCTACGAGAAGCTCGCCGACGGACTGCTCCTGCGGCACGGCGCGGACCTCGTCCTCGCCAACTCCCGCCAGGACGCGGACCGTTTCACCGCCGTGTACGAGGGAGTGGGCGCCGACGCCTCCTCGGTGACCGAGGTCGCCCTGCCGTTCCTCGGCGGCGCCCCGTACGAGAAGCACGACCCGTCCGCGAAGCAGGGGCGCAGGCCCTACACGGTCGTCTTCGCCGCGCAGCCCTCCGTGCCGGAGAGCCGCAAGGACCGTACGTACCTGCTGAACCGGCTCGTCCAGCACGCCGGGCTGCACCCGGACCGCGAGGTCCTGCTGAAGCTGCGGTCCAAGCCGGGCGAGCACACCACACACATCGAGGAGCAGCCCTACCAGCGCCTCGCGGAGCGGATCCCGGGCGGCCTGCCCGCCAACCTCCGCCTCGTGTACGGGCACATGGGCGAGGTCCTCGACCGTACGGACCTGCTGGTCACCGTCAGTTCCACGGCCGCCCTGGAGTCCCTGCACCGCCGGATCCCCACCGTGGTCCTCACCGACCTCGGGGTGCGCGAGTCGCTCGGCAACCACCACTTCGTGGGCTCCGGCTGCCTCGCCTCCTGGGACCAGCTGGACGACGGGCACGTTCCGTCGCCCGACGAGCGGTGGGTCGCCCGCCAGGGTGTCGCCGCCGCAGGCACCGGCGCCGGGGGTTCACCGGCCGAGGGCGGCTCGTACGAGACGGCCTTCGACGCGGCCCGCGAGCGGATCGCCGGGCTGCTCGGCGGGGGCGCCCTGCCCGACCTCGCCCCCTACTACACGCCTGTCACCGCGCCCGGCTACCTGCCCGGCATCCTCGCCCGCCACCACCTCGCGCCGGACGGCAGTCCGCTGCCCGGCGCGCCCGACGCCGACCGGGAGCCGGGGGCTGTGCGGCAGATCGTGCGGCGGGCCGCGCGGGGTGCCTACCGGCACGGGGTGCAGCGGGTCGCGCCCGTCATCCGGCGGATGGGGGAGCTGTGAGCTTCCCCTCGCCGGAGGCCGGGCGCCCCCCTGCCTGTGCCGTCTTGAACCTGCGGCTGCGTCGTGGCTGGGCGCGCAGTTCCCCGCGCCCCTTCGGGGCACCACGACCGTCGACCAAGGAGTACAGCGAATGACCAACTCGGAAGCGGGGCGGCTGAAGTCCGTGCCCCGCGTGCTCGCGGTGATTCCGGCCCGGGGTGGGTCCAAGGGTGTTCCCGCCAAGAACCTGCTGCCCGTCGGCGGGGTGCCGCTGGTCGCCCGGGCGGTGCGCGAGTGCCGGGCGGCCCGGCTGGTGACGGACGTCGTGGTCTCCACCGACGACCAGGCGATCGCCTCCGCCGCCCGTGAGGCGGGCGCCGAGGTCGTGCTGCGGCCCGCCGCCATCGCCGGCGACACCGCGACCTCCGAGGCGGCCGTCCTGCACGCCATGGACGCCCACGAGGCCCTGCACGGCTCCGCTGTGGACGCCGTACTCCTCGTGCAGTGCACCAGCCCCTTCATCATCCGCGAGGACATCGACTCGGTGGCCGGCGCGGTCGTGGAGAACGGCGCGGACACCGCGCTGACCGTGGCGGCCTTCCACGGGTTCGTCTGGCGGGACGCCGACGACGACCCGGCCGCGGTCGACACCGCGCCGACCCGGTCCGTCGGCGGCGGCACGACCGTCGCCGGCACCACGGCCACGGACGGCGGCTACGGCGTCAACCACGACAAGTCGTTCCGGCCGCGCCGCCAGGACCGGCCCCAGGACCTCCTGGAGACCGGCGCCGCGTACGCCATGAACGCGGCCGGACTGCGCGAGCACAAGCACCGCTTCTTCGGGCGGACGGAACTCGTCCGCACCGACCCCGCGCGGGTCCTGGAGATCGACGACCCGCACGACCTCGCCCGTGCCCGCGCCCTCGCGCCGCTCTTCGACGCGAACCGGCCCGGCACCCTTCCGACCGCCGAAGACATCGACGCGGTCGTCCTCGACTTCGACGGCACCCAGACCGACGACAGGGTGCTGATCGACTCCGACGGACGGGAGTTCGTCTCCGTGCACCGCGGCGACGGACTCGGCATCGCGGCCCTCCGCAGGAGCGGCCTCACGATGCTGATCCTGTCCACGGAACAGAACCCGGTCGTCGCCGCCCGCGCACGGAAGCTCAAGATCCCCGTGCTGCACGGCATCGACCGGAAAGATCTCGCACTGAAGCAGTGGTGCGAGGAACAGGGCATCGCGCCCGAGCGCGTGCTCTACGTCGGCAACGACGTCAACGACCTCCCGTGCTTCGCCCTCGTCGGCTGGCCCGTGGCGGTCGCGAGCGCCCACGACGTCGTACGCGGCGCCGCGCGCGCGGTCACCACCGTCCCCGGTGGCGACGGCGCGATCCGAGAGATCGCCAGCTGGATCCTCGGCCCCTCTCTCGACTCCCTCGACACGTAAGGAACGTCTCCACCATGAGCTCCAACTCCCGTCTGCGTACCTTCGGTTCCAAGACCGCGGGACCCGGCCACCCCGTCTATGTCGTCGGCGAGATCGGCATCAACCACAACGGCGACCTCGAAAACGCCTTCAAGCTGATCGACGCCGCCGCCGAGGCCGGCTGCGACGCCGTGAAGTTCCAGAAGCGCACCCCGGAGATCTGCACCCCGCGCGACCAGTGGGACATCGAGCGGGACACCCCCTGGGGCCGGATGACCTACATCGACTACCGCCACCGCGTGGAGTTCGGCGAGGACGAGTACCGCAAGATCGACGAGTACTCCAAGAGCAAGAACATCGCCTGGTTCGCCTCCCCGTGGGACACCGAGGCCGTCGCCTTCCTGGAGAAGTTCGACGTCCCTGCCCACAAGGTCGCCTCCGCCTCCCTGACCGACGACGAGCTGCTGCGCTCGCTGCGCGCCACCGGCCGCACGGTCATCCTCTCCACCGGCATGTCGACGCCGAAGCAGATCCGCCACGCGGTCGAGGTCCTCGGCAGCGACAACATCCTGATGTGCCACGCCACGTCGACCTACCCGGCGCAGGCCGAGGAACTCAACCTCCGCGTCATCAACACCCTCCAGGCCGAGTACCCGAACGTCCCGATCGGCTACTCCGGCCACGAGACCGGCCTGCAGACCACGCTCGCCGCGGTCGCCCTCGGTGCCGCCTTCGTCGAGCGCCACATCACCCTGGACCGCGCGATGTGGGGCTCCGACCAGGCCGCCTCCGTCGAGCCGCAGGGCCTGACCCGCCTGGTGCGCGACATCCGCACCATCGAGGCCTCCCTCGGCGACGGCGTCAAGAAGGTCTACGAGTCCGAGCTGGGCCCGATGAAGAAGCTGCGCCGCGTCTCGGGCGTCGTCGCCGAGGCCGAGATCGCCGCCGCCGCGGGCGAGCCCGTCGCGGTCTGATCCACTCCCCACCCCTTCGTCACTCCCACCCCTTTCGATTCCAGGGAAGCGACGGTCGTACGTCGATGAGTCCCCGCGCCGGGTCCACCGGCCCCCAGTCACCCGCCACGCTGGCTTTCGTGGAAAGCCCGGTGCAGCTCCTGAACGTCCTGGAGTGGGCGCACGCGCACGCCCTGAAGGCGGCGGCCCTCAGGAGCACCGGCGAGACCTCCGGACCCCCGGGTCCGGAACTGGGAGCCGGCCGGCCCGGCGGAACCGGCAGGTTCGGCAGGTCCGGCAAGCCCGGGGGGTCGGGCAGGTCCGGCAGGGCCGTCGACGCCAGGCCGGGAGAGGCCGGTACCGGCCTCACGCTGGTCGTCCTGTCGCCCACCGACCCGATGACCCGCGGGCAGCTCAGGCGGATGGCGGAGCTGGCCAGGGACGAGGGGTACGAAGTGCGGTGGGAGGAGGCGAGGGGCGGCACGACCGCGCCCTTCCACACGGTCGGCGGGCTCGCACCGCTGCTGCGGCGCGCGCGGCGCATCGTGATGGGCGACCCCTTCTCACGGTACGTGCAGCTGCTGCTGACCATCACCCGCGCCCGCGACCTCGTCGTCGTGGACGACGGGACCGCGACCATGGAGTTCGTCTCCCAGCTGGCGCGCGGTGAACGGCTGGTGCGCTGGCACCGGCGCGGCGGGCGCCCCGGGGCCCGGGACCTGGTCTTCGCACCGGTCTCGGCCCGGGCCCGCCGCCGGCTCACCCCCGGCGCCGGACGCCGGGTGGAGATCTTCTCCTCCATGCCGATCGACGAGACGCCCGAGGGCGTCGACATCTCCGCCAACGACTTCGCGTGGACCCGGGCCCGCTTCGGCCCGCCCCGCATCACGAAGGGCGCCGACCTGGTCGGCACGTCCCTGGTGGAGACCGGGGTCGTGGACCCCGACCGCTACGTCGAAGCGGTGAAGGGACTGGCCGGCACCTACGGGGCCACCCGGTACTTCGCCCACCGCAGGGAGAGCCCCGAGAAATTGCACCGGCTGGCCGTCGAGACCGGCCTGGAGATCGTCCGCCCGGACCTCCCGCTGGAACTGATCGCCCGGCGCGGCCCCATCGGCCGCATGATCCTCAGCTTCCCCTCCACCGTGGTCCACACCCTGCCGCTCGCACTGGTCGGCACGGACGTCAAGGTCGCCGTCTTCGACATCGACCCGGCCTGGCTCACGGAGAACGCCTCCCCCCGGGCCCAGGGCTTTCTCTCGGGCGTCACCGACACGGCCCGCGACGCCCACCGCCTGTCGGCGATCACGGCCACCTGAGAGGACGGGCGGCCGAGCCCTGTCGTGGTGCCGTCCGGCAGGGGTGTCCGGCAACTGAACGGAACCGATCAGGTGCCCGTATGCGTGGTATGCGTAGAGAGCCCATTTCCGGGGACCCGGGAATGGGCTTCGCCGCTCGGAGGTTTTCCCACAAGGAGGGCCGGATCCGGATCCGCCTGGGCAGGCGTGGGGGTCGTCGGCTCAAAAAGCCGGTCGAGTATACCCAAGCCAGTCAAACTGTATGCGCCGCGCGGCTGGATTTTCTGTCCCGAACGAGCTGAAGTTTTGTTGATCGCAGGGCAGTTGGTCGTCGCGTCGCCCTACCCTTCAGAGGGTGAACCAACTGATGTCGCAAGAGTCCGAGGCCGATTCCTCCGAGGAAGCGTCGTCCGGGGAAGTGCCGCCCGGGGAAGAACTGTCCGGGGGGGCGGCGCTTCCCGGTGTGCTGCCTGAGGCGCTGCGCGCCGAACTCGTCGCGTTCCGACGTGACCTGCACATGCACCCGGAGCTGGGCAACCAGGAGTTCCGCACCACCGCCGCGATCAAGGAGCGGCTGGAGCGGGCCGGTCTGCGGCCCCGCGTGCTCGCCACGGGAACCGGGCTCATCTGTGACATCGGTGCACCGGACCCCGCGCTGCCGATGCTCGCCCTGCGCGCCGACATCGACGGCCTGCCCATCCCTGACATGAAGACCGGGTGCGCCTACCGCTCGACCGTGCCCGACCGCGCCCACGCCTGCGGGCACGACGTGCACACCACCGTCGTGCTGGGCGCCGCCCTCGTCCTCGCGGACCTGCACGAGCGGGGTCTCCTCGACCGGGCCGTACGCCTGATCTTCCAGCCCGCCGAGGAAGTGCTGCCCGGCGGCGCTCCCGATGTCATCAAGAGCGGCGGCCTCGACGGCGTCGGCCGCATCGTCGCCGTCCACTGCGACCCGCGCGTCGACGCCGGGCGCATCGGCCTGCGGTACGGCCCCATCACCTCCGCGTGCGACCGGGTCGAGGTCTCCCTGGACGGGCCCGGCGGACACACCGCCCGGCCGCACCTCACCACCGACCTCGTCACCGCCGCCGCCCGGGTCGCCGTCGACGTGCCGGCCGTGGTGGCCCGGCGGGTCGACGCCCGCTCCGGACTCTCCCTGACCTGGGGGCGTATCGAGTCGGGGCACGCCTGCAACGTGATCCCGCAGCACGCCGAACTCTCCGGGACCGTACGGTGCCTGGACCTCGCGGCCTGGCACGCCGCCCCCGACCTGGTGCACGCCGCGATCGACGAGGTCGCCACGCTCCACCGGGCGAAGTCCGAGATCAGCTACGTACGCGGGGTGCCGCCGGTCGTCAACGAGCCGGGCGCCACCGATCTGCTGCGCGCGGCGATGACCGCCAGGCTCGGCGCGAACGCCGTGGAGGACACCGAGCAGAGCCTGGGCGGGGAGGACTTCTCCTGGTACCTGGAGCACGTGCCCGGCGCCATGGCCAGGCTCGGGGTCCGTACACCGGGCGAGCGGACCGTGCGGGACCTGCACCAAGGGGACTTCGACGCCGACGAGTCGGCCATCACGGTGGGCGTCGAACTCTTCACCGCCGCCGCGCTGCTGCAGGCGCGCGGCTGACGGAGTGACGCCGAACGGCGGGTGGTCCACGGGCGAAGGGGTGCCCCGATCGGCACCCCTTCGTCCCCTTGTGTCACTCGTACGTAACCGGCGGCGGGCGTTCGTAACCGGCCGTCGGCACGAATCGATAACGGCAGTGATGAACACCGTTCCCCTCCCCTTCTACGCGCGTTACTGTGCGCCGCAGTCAGCGTCGGCAACGGCGCCGTTGGGGAATGTAAGGGGTGCTCTCTCATGCGTCGGATTTCTCGGAGAACCAGGCTTTCTCAAGCCGCTGTCGCCGTCGCGGTCGTCGTCGTCGCGGCCGCCGGCTGCGGCGAGACCAGCGACGAGTCGTCGGACACCGAGTCCGGCTCCGGGTCCGGCTACAAGGGCAAGGGCATCGGACTCGCCTACGACATCGGCGGCCGTGGGGACCAGTCCTTCAACGACGCCGCCTACACCGGGTTCGAGAAGGCCCGCAAGGAGTTCAAGCTCGGCGGCAACGACATCGAGCCGAGCGACGGCGAGTCGGACGCCGACAAGGTGCAGCGGCTGACCCAGATGGCGAAGGCCGGCTACAACCCCATCGTCGGCGTCGGCTACATCTACGCGCCGGCGGTCAAGGAGGTCGCCGCCAAGTATCCGAAGGTCACCTTCGCCGTCATCGACGACGCCCAGGTGCAGGCGAAGAACGTCGCCGACATGGTGTTCGCCGAGGAGCAGGCCTCCTACCTCGCCGGTGTCGCCGCCGCCAAGGCCACCAAGAAGGACCACGTCGGCTTCATCGGCGGGGTGGACATCCCGCTCATCCACAAGTTTGAGGACGGCTTCGTCCAGGGGGTCAAGTCGGTCGACCCGAAGATCGAGATCGAGAAGCGGTACCTCACCGAGAAGCCCGAGGACGGCGGGTTCTCCAACCCGAGCATGGGCAAGGAGGCCGCCAGCGGGCAGGTCGAGGCCGGCGCCGACGTGATCTACCACGCGGCCGGTCTGTCCGGCCAGGGCGTCATCCAGGAGGCCGCGGCGCAGAAGGTCTGGGCGATCGGGGTGGACTCGGACCAGTACAAGCAGAAGGCGCTCGCCGCGTCCAAGGAGTGGATCCTGGGGTCCGCGCTCAAGGACGTCGGCGGTGCGGTGTACGAGGTCGCCAAGTCCGTCGTGGACGGGAAGCCGCTGTCCGGTGAGCACCGGGGTGACCTGAAGTCGGGTGGGGTGGGCTTCGCCGACTCCAACCCGAAGTACAAGGAGATGACGGATGTCGTCGAGGCCGTGGACAAGGCCAAGGAGGACATCATCACCGGCAAGGTGACGGTCAAGACCGACTGAGGTCCCCGCCCCGGGGTGTGCGTGCTCGACTGCGGGCCGGCGGGGGCGAGCCGCGCAGTTCCCCGCGCCCCTTGAGGGACGGGGCTGCGCCCCGGCCCCGGCCCCGGCCGGTTCGTCGACTGACGGCCGGTGGGGGTCGGCCGCGCAGTTCCCCGCGCCCCTGAAAAGCCGGGCCCGATGCCGCCATGACCGGGGCAGGGGCGCAGCCCCGCCCTTCAGGGGCGCGGGGAACTGCGCGGCCAGCCCCCACCGGCCCGCAGCCGACGAACCACCCGCACGCCCCCCCCACCCCCCACCGACCCACCCCACCCCGCACGCCCCCCCGGCCGAGGGACACGCTTCGCAGGTCGAACGCCCCTTGCCTCCCGCAAGGGGCGTTCGACGTTCCGTAGTCTGTACGGCATCTGTGGCCACAGCTCGATAACGGACCGGACAGAAGGGGTTTTCCGTCTGGTCTACGCGCGTTACGCTGCGGCGGAACCAGCGCCTGGTATGGGCGCTTGCACAAAGGAGTCACGTTCCATGCGCCGGGTGTCCCGAATCGCTGTCGCGGGCGTTGCGACCGCTACCCTCACCGCCGCCCTCGCTGCTTGCGGCGGCACGTCCAACGACGCCGCTGACAGCGGCGACGGCAAGAGCAAGGGCATCGCCCTCGCGTACGACGTCGGAGGCAAGGGCGACCAGTCCTTCAATGACGCCGCGACCGCCGGAATGGAGAAGGCCGCCTCCGAGTTCAAGTACGGCTCCAAGGCCGTCGAGCCCACCGACGGCGAGTCGGACGCCGACAAGGTGCAGCGCCTCCAGACGCTGGCCAAGGCCGGCTACAACCCGGTGGTCGGCGTCGGCTACGCCTACGCGCCGGCGGTCGCCGAGGTCGCCGCCAAGTTCCCGAAGATCACGTTCGGCATCGTCGACGACGAGACGATCGACAAGAAGAACGTCGCCGACATGGTCTTCCACGAGGAGCAGTCCTCGTACCTCGCGGGCGTCACCGCGGCCCTCACCACCAAGTCCAAGACCGTCGGCTTCGTCGGCGGCGTGGACATCCCGCTGATCCACAAGTTCGAGGCGGGCTACAAGCAGGGCGTCGCGGACACCAACCCCAAGGTCAAGGTCGTCTCGCAGTTCCTCACCGAGAAGGCCGAGGACGGCGGCTTCGCCAGCCCCGACAAGGGCAAGACCGCCGCCGAGGGCCAGATCGAGGACGGCGCCGACGTGGTCTACCACGCCGCGGGCCTCTCCGGTCAGGGCGTCATCGAGGCCGCCTCCGCCGCCAAGGTGTGGGCGATCGGCGTCGACTCCGACCAGTACAGCCAGGACGCCCTCAAGGCGTACAAGCAGTACATCCTCACCTCGGCCACCAAGGACGTCGCGGGCGCGGTCTACAACCTCGCCAAGTCGGTCCAGGACGGCAAGCCCGAGACGGGTGTCGTGCGCGCCTCCCTCAAGACCGGCGGCGTCGGCCTCGCGGACTCGAACCCCGACTTCAAGGGCAACGCCAAGCTCCAGGCGGCCCTGAAGAAGGCCACCGAGGGCATCAACGACGGCACCATCAAGGTCAAGACCTCGTAGTGACCGGCCGTTACCGATCGGTCGCGGTGACCGTTCCTGGCAACCGCTCGTAGTAACCATGGTCAATCGGGCGCTGTAATGGCAGCGTTACGGTCGCGAAAACGGGGTGTGGGAAGGATGGCCTTCCCGCGCCCCGTTCGCGCGGCGGATGGCCCGGGTCTGTCCGGGAGGCATGGATCTGCCTGGATGTGCCCGGAACATCCCACTCCGCAGTAGTAGTTGAAGCAGGGGCGCTACGCGCGTAGATCGGCCCCTTTTCCAAGGAGTACGCCATCGACGCGTCCAGCAGCCCTCCGCTCGCCGCACAGTCACCGTCACCGTCACGGCCGACCGTGTCGGTCGAACTCGCGGGCATCACCAAGCGCTTCCCCGGTGTCGTCGCCAACCACGACATCCACCTCTCCGTCCGCAAGGGCACCGTGCACGCCCTCGTCGGCGAGAACGGGGCCGGCAAGTCCACCCTGATGAAGATCCTCTACGGCATGCAGAAGCCGGACGAGGGCACCATCGCGGTCGACGGCGACCAGGTCACCTTCGCCAGCCCCGCCGACGCGATCGCCCGCGGCATCGGCATGGTCCACCAGCACTTCATGCTGGCCGACTACCTCACCGTCCTGGAGAACGTCGTCCTCGGCAGCGAGAAGCTGTACGGCATCGGCGGCGGCGCCCGCGACAAGATCAAGGAGATCTCCGAGCGGTACGGCCTCGGGGTCCGCCCGGACGCCCTCGTCGAGGACCTCGGCGTCGCCGACCGCCAGCGCGTGGAGATCCTCAAGGTCCTCTACCGCGGCGCCCGCATCCTGATCCTGGACGAGCCCACCGCCGTCCTCGTGCCGCAGGAGGTCGACGCGCTCTTCGACAACCTCCGCGAGCTGAAGGCCGAGGGCCTGTCCGTCATCTTCATCTCCCACAAGCTGGGCGAGGTCCTGTCGGTCGCCGACGAGATCACCGTCATCCGCCGCGGCACGACGGTCGGCACGGCCGTCCCCGCCGAGACCACCCCCCGGCAGCTCGCCGAGATGATGGTCGGCAGCGAACTGCCCACCCCCGAGACCGCCGAGTCGACGGTCACCGACAAGCCCGTCATCCAGGTCGAGGGCCTCACCGTGTACGCGGCCGGTGGCGCCTCGCTCGGCGAGACCGGGACCGTCGGTGCCACCCCGGCAGCCGGCTCCCTCGCGGGCGACGCGGCGGGCGGCGACGCCAAGCGCGTCCTGGACGACGTCACCTTCACCATCCACGCCGGTGAGGTCATGGGCATCGCCGGGGTCGAGGGCAACGGCCAGACCGAACTGGTCGACGCCCTGATCGGCCTCAAGAACGCCGACTCGGGCACCCTGCGTTTCATCGGCGAGGAGATCACCTCCTGGCCCACCCGCAAGCGCCGCGAACAGGGCGTCGGCTACATCCCCGAGGACCGCCACCGCCACGGCCTGCTCCTTGAGGCCCCGCTGTGGGAGAACCGCATCCTGGGCCACGTCACCGAGAAGCCCAACGCCAAAGGCATGTGGCTCGACATCAAGGGCGCCCAGGCCGACACGCGCCGCATCGTCGAGGAGTACGACGTCCGTACGCCCGGCATCGACGTCACGGCGGCCTCCCTGTCCGGCGGCAACCAGCAGAAGCTGATCGTCGGCCGCGAGATGAGCCACAAGCCGCGCTTCCTGATCGCCGCCCACCCCACCCGCGGGGTGGACGTCGGCGCGCAGGCCGCGATCTGGGACCAGATCCGCGAGGCCCGCCGTGAGGGCCTCGCGGTGCTGCTGATCTCCGCCGACCTGGACGAGCTGATCGGCCTCTCCGACACCCTCCGGGTGATCTACAACGGCCGGCTCGTCGCCGACGCCGACCCGGCGACCATCACTCCGGAGGAACTGGGTTCGGCCATGACAGGCGCCGCCTCCGGTCACCTGGAGCACGTGGAGCAGGCAGAGCGTGACGAACAGGTAGAGCGCGAAGAGCACGCGGCGCAGGCAGAGGAAGCCCCGGAGGACGAGGCCCGATGAAGAAGTTCGACAAGGAGCGAGTGCTCCTCGCGGTGGCCGGACCGGTCATCGCGCTCGTGGCGGCCGTGGTGCTGACCTCGTTCGTGCTGCTCGCCTCGGGCAAGAGCCCGATCGAGCCGTACACCCTGATGTTCGAGCAGGCCGGTTTCGCCGACGTCCAGGTCCTGATCATCAACCAGGCCGGGGTCTACTACCTCGCCGCCCTCGCGGTCGCCGTCGGCTTCCGTATGAACCTCTTCAACATCGGCGTCGACGGCCAGTACCGCCTCGCCGCCATGATGACCGCGGTCGTCGGCGCGCACGTCTCGCTGCCCGCCGCCCTGCAGATCCCGTTCCTGATGCTGGTCGCCGTGCTCACCGGCGCCTTCTGGGCCGGTATCGCGGGTGTCCTCAAGGTGACCCGCGGAGTGAGCGAGGTCGTCGCGACGATCATGCTCAACGCCATCGCCACCAGCCTCATCGGCTACCTCACCCTCACCGAGGTCTGGGGCAAGCCGCTCGGCAACAACCAGACCACCGGCGTGATGAAGGAGTCCGGCTGGTTCCCCGGCCTCGACATGGGCGATGCGGGCGAGATCTACGGCTTCACCCTGATCGCCGTACTCGCCGGTGTCCTGTACTGGCTGGTCCTCAACCGCACCCGCTTCGGCTTCGACCTGCGCGCCACCGGCGCCTCCGAGACCGCCGCAGCCGCCTCCGGCGTGGACGCCAAGCGCATGGTCCTCACCGCGATGCTGATCTCCGGCGGCGTGGCCGGCCTCGCGGGCCTGCCGATCCTCCTCGGCGACGCCCACACCTACAGCCTGTCCTTCCCGACGGGCCTCGGCTTCACCGGCATCACCATCGCGCTGCTCGGCCGCAACAACCCGGTCGGCATCGCCTTCGCCGCCCTGCTGGTCGCCTTCCTCGACAAGGCCTCGCCCGCCCTCGACTACGCGACCCCGGTGGCGTACGACAAGGAGATCGCGGTGATCATGCAGGGTCTCATCGTGATCGCGGTCGTCGTCTCCTACGAGGCCGTACGCGTCTGGGGCCTGCGCCGCCAGCAGCGCCGGGTCGGCGCCGAACTGGCCGCTGCCGCCGCCAACGACAACTCCAAGAAGGAGGTGGCTGCCCGATGAGCACCTCGACCGTCGCCAAGCCGCAGGCGCCGAAGCCCGCCCGGGGCCGCCGCCGTATCTCGCTCCCGGTCCTGCTCCTGCTCGTCGCGGGCCTGCTGGTACTCGTCTCCGTCGTCCGCCTGATCACCGACGCGAACGGCATCACCTCCACCGGCCAGATGTCCACCGCCCTGCGCCTGGCCGTACCGATCGGCCTCGCCGGTCTCGGCGGACTGTGGGCCGAGCGCGCGGGCGTCGTCAACATCGGCCTCGAAGGCATGATGATCCTCGGCACCTGGTTCGGTGCCTGGGCCGGCTTCCAGTGGGGCCCGTGGACCGGTGTCGCCTTCGGCATCATCGGCGGCGCCCTCGGCGGCCTGCTGCACGCGATCGTCACCGTGACCTTCAACGTCAACCACATCGTCTCCGGTGTGGCCATCAACATCCTGGCCCTCGGCGCCACCCGCTATCTGTCGACCTTCGCCTTCGAGGGCGAGGAGGGCGGCACGTCGAAGCAGTCGCCGCCCGTCGACTCGCTCGGCACCTTCGACATCCCGGGGCTCTCGGACTGGCTGCAGACCCTCAACGGCAAACACTGGTTCCTGGTCTCCGACCTCGCCGGTCTCGTCGGCGGACTCTTCACCGACCTGTCACCGCTCACCGTGGTCGCCGTCCTGCTCGTCCCGGTCACCTGGTGGGTGCTGTGGCGCACCTCCTTCGGGCTGCGGCTGCGCTCCTGCGGCGAGAACCCGGTGGCCGCCGAGTCGCTCGGCGTCAACGTCTACAAGTACAAGTACCTGGCCGTGATCATCTCCGGCGGCTTCGCCGGACTCGGCGGCGCCTTCCTCTCCCTGGTCGCCTCCAACATCTACCTGGAGGGCCAGACCGGCGGGCGCGGCTACATCGGTCTCGCCGCGATGATCTTCGGCAACTGGATGCCGGGCGGACTCGCCCTGGGCGCGGGCCTGTTCGGCTACACCGACAGCCTCAAGCTCCGCGGCGGCGGCACCAACGTGCACGCCCTGCTCCTCCTGCTGGCCCTGCTCCTGATCATCGGCGCGGCCTGGTTCGTGTGGAAGAAGCGGTACGTCCACGCGGCGGTCACCACGCTCATCGGCGTCCTGGTCTTCCTCTGGTACACCACCACCAACGAGGTCCCGAACCAGGTCGTCACCGCGACCCCGTACGTCGTCACGCTGCTCGTCCTCGCGCTCTCCGCGCAGCGCCTGCGGATGCCGAAGGCGGACGGTATGCCGTACCGGCGGGGGCAGGGCAAGTGACGCCGACCGACACCGCGCCTCCTACGGCCGTCGACTGGGAGGCCCTGCGGGAGGTGGCACGCGAGGCCATGTCCCGCGCGTACGCCCCCTACTCGGGGTACCCGGTCGGGGTCGCGGCCCTGGTCGACGACGGCCGGGTGATCTCCGGATGCAACGTGGAGAACGCCTCGTACGGTCTCGGCCTGTGTGCCGAGTGCGGGCTGGTCTCGCAGCTCCAGAACACCGGGGGAGGCCGGCTCACCCACTTCACGTGCGTGGACGGCCACGGCGAGATCCTCGTCCCGTGCGGCCGCTGCCGCCAGCTCCTGTACGAGTTCGGCGGCCCCGATCTCGTCCTGGAGACCCCGGCCGGTCTCCTCCCGCTCTCCGAGATGCTCCCGCAGGCCTTCGGTCCTGAGCACCTCACCAGGTAATTCATGTGCGGCCCCTCCGTATCGTGTGTCGTGAGGACACCGGGAGGGGCCGCTGCACTTCTGAAGGGAAGCCACAGCCATGGACGCCATCTCCGTCATCCGCACCAAGCGGGACCGCGGCGAGTTCAGCGACGAGCAGATCGACTGGGTCATCGACGCGTACACACGCGGTGACGTGGCCGACTACCAGATGGCCGCCCTCAACATGGCGATCCTGCTCAACGGCATGAACCGCCGGGAGATCTCCACCTGGACGGCGGCGATGATCGCCTCCGGCGAGCGCATGGACTTCTCGTCCCTGTCCCGCCCGACGGCCGACAAGCACTCGACGGGCGGCGTCGGCGACAAGATCACGCTCCCGCTGGCCCCGCTCGTGGCGGCCTGCGGCGCGGCCGTCCCGCAGCTGTCCGGCCGCGGCCTCGGCCACACCGGCGGCACGCTCGACAAGCTGGAGTCGATCCCGGGCTGGCGCGCCGCGCTCTCGAACGACGAGATGCTCTCCGTGCTCGACTCGGTCGGCGCGGTGATCTGCGCGGCGGGCGACGGCCTGGCCCCGGCGGACAAGAAGCTCTACGCCCTGCGTGACGTGACGGGCACGGTCGAGGCGATCCCGCTGATCGCCTCCTCGATCATGTCGAAGAAGATCGCGGAGGGTACGGGCTCGCTCGTCCTGGACGTGAAGGTCGGCACCGGCGCCTTCATGAAGACGATCGAGGACGCCCGCGAGCTGGCCTCCACGATGGTCGGCCTCGGTACGGACCACGGCGTACGGACGGTCGCGCTCCTGACCGACATGTCCACTCCGCTCGGGCTGACCGCCGGCAACGCCCTCGAAGTCCGCGAGTCCGTCGAGGTCCTGGCGGGCGGCGGCCCGGCCGACGTCGTCGAGCTGACCCTCGCGCTGGCCCGCGAGATGCTGGACGCGGCGGGCATCAAGGACGCCGACCCGGCGAAGGCGCTGGCCGACGGCTCGGCGATGGACGCGTGGCGCCGCATGATCTCCGCCCAGGGCGGCGACCCGGACGCCCCGCTCCCCACCTCCCGCGAACAGCACGTCGTCAGGGCCTCGTCCTCGGGCGTACTGACCCGCCTCGACGCGTACGACATCGGCGTCGCCGCCTGGCGCCTGGGCGCGGGCCGCGCCCGCAAGGAGGACCCGGTGCAGGCCGCCGCGGGCGTCGAACTCCACGCCAAGCCGGGCGACACGGTGACCGAGGGCCAGCCGCTCCTCACCCTCCACACGGACACGCCCGAGCGCTTCGAGTACGCGCTGGAGGCGGTGACGGGTTCGTACGACGTGGCCGCCCCCGGCACGGCGTTCACGGCGGCACCGGTGGTCTTGGAACGCATCGCCTGAGACATCACCTGACCTGCGACGCCCTGGTGCGCGTGAACGGGATCGCTGAACGGGATCGCTGAACGGGACCGGTGGGCGACCACCGGTCCCGTTCGGCTTTTCCACGGGCTGGCTGACGACAGGACCTCACCCCAGCAACGCCGCGACCACCACCAGCACCGGTACCGCCAGCATCGTGGACAGCAGGATCGACTCGCGGGCCAGGACCTCGCCGACGCGGTAGCGCGAGGCGTACGTGAAGAGGTTCTGGGCGGCCGGCAGAGCCGAGGTGACCACCACGTCGAGCAGGGGTTCGCCCCGCAGGCCGAAGACACCCGCCGCCAGGGCCCAGGCCGTCAGCGGCTGACCCACCGACTTCAGGGCGACGGAGAGCAGCACGGGCGCCCGGTCCGCCCCACGCCCCGGCATCGTGCTGCCGCACAGGGAGATCCCGAAGGCGAGCAGCACGGCCGGTACGGACATGTTGCCGATCAGGGTCAGCGGATCCATGACGGGCCCCGGGACGGTCAGCCCGGTCGCCGAGACGGCCACCCCGGACAGCGAGCCGATGGCTATGGGGTTACGGAAGGGAACGGTCACCCGCCGCCACACAGGCTGCTTCTCGCCCGCGCCCGACAGGTCGAGGACCGTCAGCGCGACCGGCGTCATCACGATCTGCTGGAACAGCAGGACCGGTGCGACGAGGGAGGCGTCACCGAGGACGTACACGGCGATCGGGATCCCGAGATTGCCCGCGTTGACGTAACTGGAGCAGAGCGCGCCGATCGTCGTACGGCCCACGCCCCAGCGGCGTACGGCACCGACCGCGACGAAGACCCCGGCCACCGCGAACGTGCTGACCGCCGTCACCAGCAGCCGGTTCGACAGGATCACCGACAGGTCGGCCCGAGCGAGGGTGGTGAAGAGCAGGGCGGGCGTGGCGACATGGAACGCGAGCTTGGTCAGCACCTCCCGCCCGTTGTCGCCGAGATACCCCCGCCGCCCGATCAGATACCCGACCCCGATGACCACGGCGATGACCGCGAATCCGTTCAGCACCCCTTGCACGGGACCTCCCGCGAGCCCGGGGGCCGGCGGAGCCCGGGTATCCGGGGTGTGAAGGGCGGTGATTCATGGGCCATACACCCAACCCTAGGGCCGGGAGAGCCTCCCCCCGTCCACGAGCTTCCCGTCACCGCATGGGGGCTCCGCCCCCTCGCCCCCGTCCGCGCAGTTCCCCGCGCCCCTTCAGCCGGGGCTGCGCCCCGTCAGGGGCGCGGGGAACGGCGCACCCAGCCCCCACGCACCCGCACCGCACAAACACCCCAGCCGACCGCAGGTCACCCCGCTCAGCGATGAGTTCCGCGCCCCCGCCCGGTCTACCGCACGTGGACGCCACGACACCCCCCGTACTCGTACTGCCCGGCCCCGTCACCAAGGACGACGTGCCGAGGCTCTGCGAAGCCGTGCGCACACGGTTGCAGCACACCACAGCCGCCGTCGTCGTCTGCGATGTCACGGACCTGGGCCCACCAGGCCTGACGACCGTCGACGCCCTGGCAAGGATGCAGCTCGCGGCCCGCCGCGCCGGAGGCCGCCTCAGACTGCGCGCCCCCGACCCCGCCCTACGGGCGCTGCTCGCCCTCGTCGCCCTGCCCTTCGAGCTGGAGCGGCAGCCCGAACAGCGGGAACCACCGCTGCGTGTCGAGGAAGCAGTGGAACCCGGTGATCCGCCCCTCTGAGATCTCCAGGACCTGCACGGCCCACGCCGTGTGACCGCCCGTCTCGGGATCCGGCTTGTACTGGGCGAAGCCCGGCAGTCCGTTCACCGCGACCGGGACCAGGTGGGAGTCCGCGCAGGGCGCGCCGAGCGTCGTCATGAAGCCCGTGATGTCCGAGGGACCGGTCAGCCACAGGTCGAACGGCGGCATCGTCATGATGGCGTCCTCGTGCAGGAGGGCCGTCAGCGCCGCCATGTCGTACCCCTCGAAGGCGGCCACATAGCGGTCGAGCAGCTTCTGCTGCTCCTCGTCGAGCGGATCGGACGTGGCGGCCCGCGACGCGGCACTCCCGCTCCCGCTCTCCGAGAGCGTCGCCCGCGCCCGCTGCAGCGCGCTGTTCACGGAGGCGACCGTGGTGCCGAGCAGCTCGGCCACCTCGCTCGCCTTCCACGCCAGGACCTCACGCAGGATGAGCACCGCCCGCTGCTTGGGCGGCAGCTGCTGCAGGGCGGCCATGAAGGCGAGGCGCACCGATTCCTTGGCCACGGCGGCCTCGGCCGGGTCGGTGACCGTCGGCAGCACGCGCGCGTCCGGCATCGGCTCCAGCCAGGTGTTGTCCGCGCGAGGCGTCAGGGCGGCCTGCGCGAGGGGTGTCGAGTCCGTCAGATCCATGGGCCGGGCCCGTTTGTTGCCGGCGGTCAGCATGTCCAGGCAGACGTTCGTCGCGATCCGGTACAGCCACGAACGCATCGAGGAGCGGCCCTCGAACTTGTCGTAGCTGCGCCAGGCGCGCACCAGCGTGTCCTGGACCGCGTCCTCGGCCTCGAAGGACGAGCCGAGCATCCGGTAGCAGTACCCCGTCAGCTCGACCCGGTGCTTCTCCAGCCGGACATCGAGGTCTTCCACCGTCGCCGTACCGTCGCTCATAAGCCAACCCACCCCTGTGGCCTTGTCCGCCGTGCGAGCACCGCCCCATTGCGGTACCAGCACTCCGGAAGCTACCGCAGCCCACTGACAATGGCCCCCCGAGACGGAAAAGGTGCAGGTCAGGACAGTAACTGTCCTGACCTGCACCCACCTGTCCGCCGGTTGCCCCCGGTGAGCCCCGGGTGTGTCAGTGCTGCACGGCCACCAGCCGCCGCCGCGTCCGGGCCGCGTGCGACCCGAGCACCGTGATCCCCACGACCCCGACCACCGCCAGCAGGCCGAGCGCGACCGTCCCGGCCCAGCCGCCGGAGTGGTAGGCGACCGCGCCGAGCGTGCCGCCCGCGCTGGAGCCCAGGTAGTAGGCGGACTGGTACAGCGCCGAGGCCTGGGCGCGGCCCTCCTTCGCCGTGTGGCTGACGGAGGAGGACGCCACCGCGTGCCCGGCGAAGAACCCGGCCGTGATCAGCACAAGACCGAGCAGCACGAACGGCAGCGAGTCGGCCAGCGACACCAGCAGCCCCGCGGTCGTCGTGGCGCCCGCGAGATACAGCGCGCCGCGCCTGCCGAGCCGGCCCACCAGCTTTCCGGCGGTCGACGCCGAGACCGTACCGACCAGGTAGACCAGGAAGATCGAGCCGATGAGGCCCTGCGGAAGGGAGAACGGGGCGTCGGTGAGGCGGTAGCCGATCACCGTGTAGACGGCGCCGAACACCGTCATGAACAGCGCGCCGATCGCGTAGAGCCTGCGCAGCAGCGGGTTCGCGAGGTGATCACGGACCGTGCCGACCAGCGCCGCGGGGCGCAGCGAACCGGCCTTGAAGTGCCTGGGCGCGGGCAGCAGCAGCCGGAAGGCCACCGCGCAGCCCACCGCGATCACGCCGATCACCGCGACGGCGACCCGCCAGCCCCATTCCTGCGCGACCCAGCCGGTGATGACCCGGCCGCTCATCCCGCCGACGCTGTTGCCCGCGACGAACAGGCCGATGGCCGTGATGAGCGCCTTCGGTCGTACTTCCTCCGCCAGGTACGCCGTCGCCGAGGCCGGCAGCCCGGCCAGCGCCGCGCCCTGGACGGCCCGCAGCGCGACCAGCCAGCCGACCGAGGGCGCGAAGGGCACGAGCAGCCCGACGGTCACCGCGACCGCGAGCGACGCCGTCATCAACGTACGCCGCCCGAACCGCTCGGAGAGCGCGCTCAGCGGCAGGACGAACAGGGCCAGTGCGCCGGTCGCCGCCGACACCGTCCAGCTCGCGGTGCTCGCCGTGACCCCGAAGTCGTGCGAGATCAGGGGGAGTAGGGCCTGCGTGGAGTAGAGGAGCGCGAAGGTCGCGACCCCGGCGAGGAACAGGGCGAAGCTCATCCGGCGGTAGCCGGGCCCGCCCGGGGTCAGCCGGGTGTCGACGGAGACCACTTCGGAGGGGACGGCGGCTTCGATGGGAGTGACGGCGGCGGAGGGGGCGACCACGCGGGTGGACGCCCCGGTACTGGCGGAAGGCATGCTTCGAACCTAAAGTCCTCCCCGTCATCCGTCCAATGCATGGAATCGCCATAATCGTTCCTGTGATGCATCAGCAGAGGTCAGAGGGTCGCCTGTCACCGTCCGGTGACACAGAAGACATCGTCGCCGTGCTCGCCCCGCGCCTGGCGTACTTCGCCGGCGTCGCCCGCACCGAGCACGTGACGCGGGCCGCCCAGGAGATGCAGGTCCCGCAGTCGACACTGTCCCGGGCGATGGTCCGCCTCGAACAGGACCTGGGAGTGGACCTCTTCGCCCGCCGGGGCCGCACGGTCTCCCTCACACCGGCAGGCCGTACGTTCCTCGGCTCCGTCGAACGGGCGCTCGCCGAGATCGAGCGGGCCGCCGACGAGGTACGGGCCGACGCCGACCCCACCACCGGCAAGGTCGCCTTCGGCTTCCTGCACACCATGGGCTCCGAGACGGTGCCTGCCCTGATCCGGGCCTTCCGCTTCGACCACCCCCGCGTCCGCTTCAGCCTCGTCCAGAACTACGGCGAGGCGATGATCGAGCGCCTGCGCTCCGGCGAACTCGACCTCTGCCTCACCTCCCCCGTCCCGGACGCCCCCGACCTGGTCGGCCGCCGCCTGGACGAGCAGAAGCTCCGCCTGGTGGTCCCGGCCGACCACCGGCTGGCCTCGCGCCGCCGCATCCGCCTCGCCGAGGCCGCCGACGAGGCCTTCGTCACCCTGGAACCCGGCTACGGCCTGCGCCGCATCACGGACGACCTCTGCCGGCAGGCGGGCTTCCGTCCCCGGGTCGCCTTCGAGGGCGAGGAGGCCGAGACGCTGCGAGGCCTGGTGGCGGCGGGCCTGGGAGTGGCCCTCCTGCCCCCGCCGGCCGTCCCCCGCCCAGGAGTGGTGGAACTGACGGTCACGGCCCCCCGGGCGGCCCGGGAGATCGGCGTCGCCTGGCTGGACGGTCACCCGGACACCCCACCGGTGGCGGCCTTCAAGAAGTTCCTGCTGTCGAGAAGGGGCAACCTGCTGCCGGAGTGACGGGCAGGGCTCCGCACCCGGTCGCGGCGCGGCGTCCAGGGCCGGCCCTCGTGGACCGTTCGCGCGCGGACCCTCAGTCGGAGGGACGTGGGTTGCTGCGGCCGCTCCGGTCGCGCCAGGCCCGAGGCGAGATTCCGTATGCCTGCTTGAACACCTTGCTGAAGTGGGTCGCGTCCACGAAGCCCCAGCTGCGCCCTATCGCGGCGATGGTCCGCTGCCGGCCGTGCGGGCCGGCCAGCTCCCGCCTGCATTCGGCCAGGCGGTGCGCACGGATCCAGTCTCCGAGGCTGATGCCCGACCGGGACAGCACGGCGTAGAGATGACGCACGGAGATCCCGTGTGCGGCGGCGATCCGTGCCGCCGACAGACCGGGATCGGCCAGGTGCGCCCGGATGAAGTGCGTGATCCGCAGGCTGAGCGTCGCCTCCAGCGGCTCTCGGGCGCGGCTGGAATCACCGTGCTGGGTCGTCAGGACGGCACGGAGCAGTTCGATGCTGGGTTCCACGACGGCGTCGGCGTGCACGCCCTGGCGCAACGCGTCGCTGACGGCCAGTTGGGAGAAATAGGTGGAGGCCAGGCGCGCCACGGGATTGTCGGATCCCAGGGTGACCGCGGTGACGTCCCGTAACAGCCGCTCGGGAAGCGCGAGTGCCGCGCGGGGGAGACGGAAGAAGTGGTGGTCGACTCCCTCGTCGAAGAGAAGTGTGTAGGGGGCGACCGATTCGTACACGGCGAAGTCTCCCGGCCCGAGCAGGCATTGGCGGCCGTTCTGCACCACCAGGCTGGTGCCCGTCATCTGCAGACCGAGGAAGACGAGCGGTTCCTCGTCCTCCCGGGCCAGCCGCTCCGTCCGACGGACAGTGACCGCGGTCGCCCGCGCCGAACAGATCCTGAGCGGCCCGACGGTGCCGAGCCCTATGCGAACGGAGATGTCCTCCGCCGGGACGGGATGGTCGATATCGACCGCCACCACGGATTCCCACACCGCGTGCCGAACCACTTCCTCACGGTCCTGCGGCGGCATGAACGCGGTGTCCAGAACCGGGCTCATGAGGCGAGCCGCCATCGGTATCGGTCGTAAAGCCGGCCGGACAACACCTCGGGCCGTTCCCCCACAAGACACCCCTCCACGCGGACGGTTCCCGACGTCAGTTTGGCAGGATTCGTCAATTCCGCGCAACGGCTCCGCGCAACGGCTTCGGCAGGCATACGCGCAGGTCCTCCACCTGATGCGGCATCAATTCCGGTCTGTGCGCCACTGACACAGTTCCCTGCATGAATGACAAAGTCCAAAGCCCGCGACGGTTCTAAGGTCCAGGGCGAAGCCGTCATTCCTGTCGATGGACGGGTGGAGCAGTAATGCCCGCCAAAGAGGTGCGTGCCGGCTGAAGGAAGAATTCCGCTGTCGTTCGTTCCGCCGATTTCGCGGCTCATCGAATTGAAGGGACACGCATGACCCTCCGCACGATACGTACCCGCCTGGGCGCCTCCGCCCTCGCCGTGGCCGCCCTCGCCACCGGCGCCGTGACCATGAGCGCCTCGCCCGCCTCCGCCGTCAGCATGCACGGCTGTTCCTACCCGCGCGTGTGTCTGTACGACGGCTCCTACCAGAACGGCAGCATCGCCAGCTACTACCAGGACACCTACTACCAGGCCACCCTCGGTGGAAGGGACACCGCGGACGCGGCCGTCAACACCCGTAACGACGACTCCGTCTGGCTGATCGACCGGGACATGTCTCCGGACGCGTATCTCTGCGTCCCGCGCAACACCGCCATCAACCTCGGCGACTACGCCCACCCCAACGGCGGCACCTGGGCGAACGACGTCGACGCCATCAAGATCTGGGGCGACCCCGACACCGGGACGTGCAGCGGCACCACGCAGGTGCGGCAGGGCCGCATCCCCGACGGCTGGCGCCCCTGACCCCGGGGTCGTCCTCGGTACCGCGAGCCCGGCCCGGGGACGATCAGCGGGTCGTCCCCGGGCCGCTCTCCCGGGGCCGGTCGCGGCGGACCCGCTCCGCGCAAAGCCCCCGCCGACCAACACCCTCGCCGACCAACACCCCCGCCGGCTAACGCCGGAGCGACCGTCCGAAGCCGGACGCGAGTGGCATCCGCAGGCCCAGCGGCGGCGGGGCCGCGAGCGCGTCCTCCACGGGCCGCGAGAACGCCCGTCCGAACAGCGCCCCCATCACGAAGTCCTCCGCGAGCGCGTGCACTTCGTCCCGAAACGCGTGCAGCGCGTGCCGGGCCGAGTGCACCTCGAACCGGCAGATGTCCCGGTTCGCCTTCTTGGCCCGCGCCGCGAGCCGGAACGACAACTCGGGGTCCGTCCGCTGGTCGTTGGTGCCGTGCACGATCAGCACCCGCCGCCCCGCGAGCTGCTTCACCGGTTCGGGCGGCGCCGCGACATCCTCCTCGGGCAGCCAGGGGGACAGCGCCAGCACGGAGTTGACGGCGGTGTGGCCTCCGGCGTGCAGGGCGGCCCGCCCGCCCATGTCCACCCCGACCAGGCAGACGGGCACGTCCCCGTACCGCCGTACGACCTCGTCCGCGGCCCACGCGGCGTCCTGCGCCGGATGCGCCTCGCTCCCGTTCCAGCCGCGGAACCGGTAGTGCACCACGTGCACCGCCAGCCCCTCCGTGTGTCCCGCGCGGGCGAGTCGGCGGCCCAACGCCCTGACGGACGCCGCCGCCAGCATCGGTGAAGGTCTGCGGGTAGAGGTCTCGTCGCCGCCCGGCAGCAGCAGCACCACGCCGCTCACCGCCGTCGGCTCGGTGCCGAGCGCCCGCCCCAGCCGTGCCGTGCGAACCGGCGTCGCTTGCTGTGCCATGACAAAACAGTGTCAGAAGTAAGGGTGTACGCCATCCGTCCGCACGGTCACCGTTACATATCGACGGATCCGCGCGAGGAGATATCTACGCGCGTAGGCGTTAGAGTGCGGAAATGACGAGCCAGACCAAGAACACCCCGAGCTCGGAGCAGATCCGCCGGGCGCCGAAGGTCCTGCTGCACGATCACCTGGACGGCGGCCTGCGCCCCGGGACGATCGTCGACCTCGCCCGTGACGCGGGCTATACGGGCCTGCCGGAGACGGACGCCGACAAGCTCGGCATCTGGTTCCGCGAAGCCGCCGACTCCGGCTCGCTGGAGCGGTACCTGGAGACCTTCGCGCACACCTGCGCCGTCATGCAGACCCGCGAGGCGCTGGTCCGCGTCGCGGCCGAGTGCGCCGAGGACCTCGCCGAGGACGGCGTCGTCTACGCCGAGGTGCGGTACGCGCCCGAGCAGCACCTCGAAGCCGGGCTCACCCTCGAAGAGGTCGTCGAGGCCGTCAACGAGGGCTTCCGGCAGGGCGAGCGGCTGGCCCGCGAGAACGGCCACCGCATCCGCGTCGGCGCCCTGCTCACCGCCATGCGGCACGCGGCCCGTGCCCTGGAGATCGCCGAACTGGCCAACAGCTACCGGGACCTGGGCGTCGTCGGCTTCGACATCGCCGGAGCCGAGGCAGGCTTCCCGCCCACCCGTCACCTCGACGCCTTCGAGTATCTGAAGCGGGAGAACAACCACTTCACGATCCACGCGGGCGAGGCCTTCGGGCTCCCCTCCATCTGGCAGGCCCTCCAGTGGTGCGGCGCCGACCGGCTGGGTCACGGCGTGCGCATCATCGACGACATCCAGGTGCAGGAGGACGGCACGGTGGAACTGGGCCGCCTCGCCTCGTACGTACGCGACAAGCGGGTGCCGCTGGAGCTGTGCCCCAGTTCCAACCTCCAGACGGGCGCCGCCGACTCGTACGCCGAGCACCCCATCGGGCTGCTCCGGCGGCTGCACTTCCGGGCGACCGTGAACACCGACAACCGTCTGATGTCCGGCACCAGCATGAGCCGCGAATTCGAGCATCTGGTCGACGCTTTCGGTTATTCGCTCGACGACATGCAGTGGTTCACAGTCAATGCGATGAAATCAGCATTCATTCCTTTCGATGAACGACTGGCCATGATCAATGACGTCGTCAAGCCCGGTTATGCCGAGCTGAAGTCCGAATGGCTGTTCGCGCAGACCGCCTCCACCAGCGGTTCTGTGCGCGAAGAGGGCTGAAGTCGGAGGATCGGAAGCGGCCGGGTGATGGCGACTCGGCCGCTTTTCGATGTTTGCGGGGCGCGCTCGCACGTGATTACCGTTTCGGACCGCTCGAATCCCCGTCACAGCATGCAAGGACGAAGATGAAGCAGTCTGCTGCCAAGACCCTCGGTGTCGCCGCTCTCGGTGCCGCCTTCGCCGTCGCCGGCGCCGGTGCCGCCAACGCCGCCCCCGCGCTCCCGGAGACCCCGGCGCTCGGCAACGCCGCCGGCTCGCTTCCGGTGGACGGGCTCGCCAAGTCCCTGCCCGGCGCGGGTGAGTCCCTCACCCAGGGCACGAACGCTCTCAGCAGCGGTGTCGCCGCCGCCCAGCCGGCCATCGCGAACCTCCTCGCCGAGGGTCCCGCCGCGCCCGTCGCCGGTCTGCTCGGCGGACTGCCCATCGAGGGCCTGCCCACGCACGGCACGCCGGTCAACGGCATCCCGCTGGGCTGAGCGGCATCCCGCCGGGCCCCGTCGTCGGAACCGGGCCCCCGTCCTCGTACGCGCCGATGGGGCGCACCCCCGCTCGGGTGCGCCCCATCGGCGTTCTCGCGTACGCGGCAGCAGGCCGTGAGTGTCACCAGGCCGTGCGTGTCACCGGGCCGTACGCGTCACCAGGCCGTGCGGGTCGCCTTGCCCTCTGCGGGGAAGAGGATCCACAGGGCTATGTAGAGAAGGAACTGAGGGCCGGGCAGCAGGCAGGAGACCAGGAAGATCACCCGCATCGTGGTCGCGGAGGTGCCGAAGCGCCGAGCCAGCGCGGCGCACACTCCGCCGATCATCCGGCCGTCGGTCGGGCGGGCAAGGCGGTTCATTGCGACTCCTTCGTGAGCGTCGTCGGACGGATCCGGGGCTTCCTGTGCGGTCGCCCCGTCTGACATCCACGGTACGGACACGAAGAGTCACGGGCGTCACTCTACGGAGCGATACCGACCCTGGAAATCGTCGGGGTCAGACCCTGAGCCGACTCCTCCACCGCGTCCCTGCGGCGCAGTGCGGCGACCCGGCGACGCAGCAGGGCCCGGCGGCGCAGCGCGGACCGGGCGGCGGGTACGACCGCGAGATGGGCCAGCGCCACACCCACGGTGTTCAGCAGCAGCGAGTCGACGTCGACGACCTGGCCGGGCACCCCGGTCTGCAGAAGCTCGATGCCCATCGACAGCAGCGCGCCCGCGGCGACCGTCCGCATCAGAGACAGCAGCGGGGAGACGGCGAGCCGGCCGCCCGCGAGGGGCAGCAGCACCCCGAGCGGGGCGAGCAGCAGCAGTCCCTGGCCGATGGCGCGGGCCGCCGCCTCGGGGCCCATCGCCAGATCGGCCCTGATGCCCGCGAACGGACGCAGGTTCGCGGCGCTCACCCAGGGCACGTCCAGGGGCCGCAGCGTGACCCAGGCGACAAGCGCGAGATGTGCGACGAGGAGGAGACCTCCCGTCGCACGGACGCGGTTCACGGCGGTTCCGCCGTTCGAGCCTTGACGCTGCACGACCCCAAGGACGCGGCCACCGGCAGGATCGGTTCCGTGTGACGGCGGCGCTTGGCCCGCACAGGTGAGGCGTGCGCCACAGACGGGCTTCGGCCGACCGCTTCAGGACACCTCCGCGAGGCGTCCGCCCGCGGAGCCGGAGGGGCTCAGGCCCCGTCGGTCCGCGTCGAGGGCGGGGTCTCCGTGCCCGGCCGCGTACGCACGGCCTCCGTGCACTCGTAGCGGCGCGAGGCGTCGGTGCCGGGGCCGCCCAGGGTCACCGTGCCGTCGTCGGAGGCGGCCTCCGAGTCGCTGAAGGTGCAGATGATCTGCGCCAGCGCGTACGGGGTCAGCTCCGCGGGGGCCGTGCTCAGCCGGAGCGCGTCGCCCGGGTCGGTGCGCTGCGGGCCGGCCACGGTGAGGCCCTTCGGCACGGTCGTCGAGTAGTTCGCCTGCTTCTCCGCGTCCGACGGGGACTCGGAGAGCTCGTCGAGGAGGGCCTGCGCGGCGCGTACCCGGTCGGTCTCCGCGGGACCCGCCTCGATGCGTACGGTCCGGTCGACCGGCGCGAGCTGGGAGGAGCAGACGAGGAACACCTGCACGAGGATGCCGCGCGAGGACTGCGTACCGATGTCGGGGCCGGTCAGCGCGCACGGCACCCGGGAGGGCGCGGGCCCGAAGTCGGTCGGCACCTCCGTCGCCCGGATCCCGCACCCGGCCAGCGCCAGAGCCAGGGCCAGCAGCGGCACGGCGAGCGCCGGACGGACCGCACGGACCGCCCGCAGTGCTCGTGTCCCACGCGGCGCACGCGGGGCGCGTATGCCCTGTGTGCCCCGCGTGTCCTGTCGTACGGGCATCACACGCCCCCCTCGGTGCGGTCGGCGTCGGCCCGGTGGCCGTCCTCGGCCCCGGGATCCCCGTGGTCCTCGGGGTCCTTCGGCTCGGAGGAGTCGAGCGGCAGGCGCAGGGTGAAGACCGCGCCGCCCTTGGGCGAGTTCGCGGCGGTGATCTCGCCGCCGTGGATGTGGGCGTTCTCCAGGGCGATGGACAGGCCGAGGCCGCTGCCCTCGGAGCGCGGCCGGGAGGCGCTCGCCTTGTAGAAGCGGTCGAAGACGTGCGGCAGGACGTCCTCGGGGATGCCGGGACCGTGGTCCTGCACCTCGATGACCAGGTCGGCGCCCTCCGCGCGCACGCACACGCGCACCGGGGAACCGCCGTGCTTGAGGGCGTTGCCGATGAGGTTCGCCAGGATGACGTCCAGGCGGCGCGGGTCGATGTGCGCCATGATGCCGCGCGGGGCGTCCAGTTCCACCGCGTCCAGCCAGGCGCGCGCGTCGATGCACGCGGTGATCTGGTCGGCGATGTCGACGGTGTCGGAGACGAGCCGGGCGGTGCCCGCGTCGAAGCGGGTGACCTCCATCAGGTTCTCCACGAGGTTGTTCAGCCGCCGGGTCTCGCTGACGACGAGCCGTACGGCGGGCTCGATCATCGGGTCGACGCTGCCGGTCTCGGCGTCCAGCTCCTCCTCCAGCACCTCGGTCACCGCGGTGATCGCGGTCAGCGGTGTCCGCAGTTCGTGCGACATGTCGGCCACGAACCGCCGGGACGCCTCGTCGCGGGCGCTCATGTCCGCGACGCGTTTCTCCAGCGCCTCCGCCGTGCGGTTGAACGTCCGTGACAGATCGGCGAGTTCGTCCGTGCCGGACACCCGCAGCCGGGTGTCGAGCTTGCCCTCGCCGAGCCGTCGGGCGGCGGTCCCCAGCCGGTGCACCGGCTTCAGCACGGTCGTCGCGGCGGCCTGAGCGAGCAGCGCCGAGCCGATCAGCGCGAGCCCGGTCGCGATCCCCAGCGACCAGGCGAGGGAGTTGAGGTCCTTGGCCTCCGGCTCCAGCGACTTGAGCATGTACCCGGTCGGCCCGCCGCCGATCACCCTGGTACCGCCCACCAGATACGGCTTGTCGCCCTGCACGGTCCGCTGCCAGTACAGGTGGTACGCGTACTTGTTGCGCGAGGAGATCTTCTGTTCCTTGTTCACCGCCTTCTGGAGGGACTGCGGTACGTCCTCCAGCGTGAAGGTGTCCAGGTCGGAGTTGCCGCGGACGGCCGTGCCGTTCTCGTCCTCGGCGATCAGCAGGACGCTGAAGCGCTGGCTGCTGTTCGCCATCTGCCCGGCGGCGCGCTGCAGTTCCCCCTGCGTGGGGTGCTGCCGCAGCGTGCTGGCGCGGGTCTGCATCGCCTGCTGGAAGTCGCCGAGCACCGCGTCCTGCGTACGGGTGAGCACGGCCTCGCGGTTGAGCCAGTACGCGATCCCGGACGCCGACACGGCGGCGGTCAGCGCGACCAGCCCGAACACCACGACCAGGCGCAGCCGAAGACTGGTGAAGCGCAGCCCCGCCATGACCGTCCGACGGGCCGCCGCCCAGCCACGGAGCTTGTCCTGCGGTTTGGTCACTGAGGATTGTCCAGCCGGTAGCCGACGCCGCGCACGGTACGGATCAGGGTCGGCGAGGACGGCACGTCCTCCACCTTCGCGCGCAGCCGCTGCACACACGCGTCGACGAGCCGTGAGTCGCCGAGGTAGTCGTGCTCCCACACCAGCCGCAGCAGCTGCTGCCGGGACAGGGCCTGACCGGGGCGCCGGCTCAGCTCCAGCAGCAGCCGCAGCTCGGTGGGCGTCAGCTGCAGGTCCTCGCCGTTCTTCGTCACGGTCATCGCGGCGCGGTCGATCACCAGCGAACCGAAGGTCGCCGAGTCGTTCGCCTCGCGCTCGCCGCGGCGCAGCACGGCCCGGATCCGGGCGTCCAGCACCCGCCCCTGCACGGGTTTGACCACGTAGTCGTCGGCGCCGGACTCCAGCCCGACCACGACGTCGATGTCGTCGCTGCGCGCGGTCAGCAGGATGATCGGCAACTGGTCCGTCCGCCGGATGCGGCGGCACACCTCGAATCCGTCGATGCCTGGCAGCATCACGTCGAGGACGATCAGATCGGGCCGTTGCTCGCGCAACAGCTTCAGTCCGTCCTCGCCGGTGGCAGCGGTGGCCACCCGGTGTCCCTGGC
The DNA here is from genome assembly GCF_044328075.1 of Streptomyces sp. NPDC017991. Classification (NCBI taxonomy): domain Bacteria; kingdom Bacillati; phylum Actinomycetota; class Actinomycetes; order Kitasatosporales; family Streptomycetaceae; genus Streptomyces; species Streptomyces sp. NPDC017991. The sequence goes on from NZ_JBIRGP010000003.1 coordinate 401,759, forward strand.
GCGTCAGCGAGAGCTCCAGGGCCGTCCGGATGGCGTCGTCGTCCTCGATCAGCAACAGGGAAGGCACGGACGTCATTCTGTCCCATGACGTGGGCGGGTATCGACTGTTGGAGCGCTCCCACACATGTCCCGCGTACGAGTGGGTGGCCGAGGCGTGCCGAGTGTGCCGGATGAGTAGCCGTACGACGCTTCTCTGTGATCGGTCTGTGGAATATCGGGGACGCGGGGCCTGTGACAGGTCTGTGACAGTCGGGGGACACCGTCATGAAGTCGCCCCGGCAAGCTTCTGGTCACAAGCACGGAGGCACCACAGCGAAGTCGGCAACACAGTCGGCGGCGCAGCAGGCGAAGTACCGGAGAACCGGAACTCCACGACGGGGGGCGCGAGATGAACACGCTGCACAGCACCAACACTGGCGCAGTTGTCACGCGGCTCCACGACGTCACGAGGAGCACCGAGAAGGCCGGTGCCGATGGGGGTCCCGCCCGCGTGAGCGTGGTCGAGCGCGGGGGAGGGCGGGGGTGCGCTCGCGGCACCGGGCGTCAGCACACCGGGTCGTACATGACGGTGGTTGACGCGCACACCGGGGGAAGCGGCACGGGGGCTGCCCACGGGGGTACGGGGGCGGCGTACGGGGAGGCCACGGGGGAGCGGCACTCGGTGTCGGAGGCGGAGTTCACCGCCTACGTCCAGGAGCGCCGCGCCTCCCTGTACGCGACCGCCTACCACCTGACCGGTGACCGTTTCGAGGCCGAGGACCTGCTGCAGAGCGCCCTCTTCTCGACGTACCGGGCGTGGGACCGCATCAGTGACAAGGCCGCGGTCGGGGGCTACCTCCGCCGCACGATGACCAATCTGCACATCAGCGCGTGGCGTCGCCGCAAGCTGAACGAATACCCGACCGAGGAGCTGCCGGAGACGGCCGGCGACACGGACGCGATGCGCGGCACGGAGCTGCGCGCGGTCCTGTGGCAGGCGCTCGCCCGGCTCCCCGAACTCCAGCGCACCATGCTGGTCCTTCGTTACTACGAGGGCCGTACGGACCCGGAGATCGCGGAGATCCTCGACATCAGTGTCGGCACGGTGAAGTCCAGCATCTGGCGGTCGCTCCGCCGGCTGCGTGAGGACGACGTCCTCAGCTTCGGCCGTGACGAGGAGGAGTCCTTCGGGGAGCTCGTCGCCTGAAGGCTGTGGGGGGAATGTCCGTCACTCCGGGGGGAGGCGTCGGACAGCACGGGGAAAGTTCGTCACTTCGGGGGAGGTGACGAACGGCTCGGGGGAGCAACACCGGGGGGAACCAACGGGGTCCGGGGGGACCACGGGGGAGCACCGGAAGCAGCGGGACCGGAGGGGCCGGGGGGCCCAACCGGCCCCGCTGCTTTTTGCCGTCAGGGGCGCGGGGAACGGCGCAGTCTTTTGCCTTTGCCTTCAAGGGGCGCGGGGAACTGCGCGAGCTCAGCCCCCACTCACCCGCACGTCACCCACGACCTCCGCCGCGGAGCGGGACGCCGCGGCCAGCCGCGCCAGCGCCTCGTCGCGATCACACGCGTACGCGCCGAGCGCGGTCTGCCGGGACACGATCGACCGCTCGTCCCGCATCAGCCGCCACCCCCGCCGAAGCAGGAACGGCACGGACTTGCGGCCCTCGCGAAGATCCCGCAGGAACCGCCGCCGGAACGTGGTCACGGCCCCCCGGCTGAGACACAGGGCGTCGGCCAGCAGCCCCGCCTCCCGGCACCGCTCCACTATCTCCGCCGCGAAGATGCCCTCGGCGATGAAGACCGGGGTCCCCTCGAAGTCGACGGTCTCGGCACCCGTACGCGCGCTCAGCGAGATGTCGTACGCGGGAACGCTCGTACGCCCCGTCCCGCACAGCTCCGCGATCGCCGCGACGGCCGCGTCCGCGTCCCAGGACAGCGGGTGGTCCCAGTCGATGTCCGAACTCCCCGCCACCCGCGGCAGCGTCGGGTCGTGACCCTCTTTGTAGAAGTCGTCGAGCCGCAGCACCGGAAGGCCGGAGCGGGCCGCGAGAAGGGACTTGCCGGAGCCGGAGGGGCCGCACAGCAGCACGACACGCGCGGTTTCCAGGGAATTCGGGAGAGGGGAACTCACGAGACACCAGTGTGCGGCATCACGCGCTCCCGGCCGAGCCCGCGGGTCGCCTTTGGAGCGCACGTCACACTTCAACTACCCTACGTGTCGACCTGATTACTTTGCGCAGCAGAAGGTGGCAGCAGCGATGGCACGACACTCGGCCCTTCAGAACCCGACCGCCCGGCGCGCGTTGCTGGCCCTCACCACCGCGGGGATCGCGGTCGGCGCCGGTGCGACCTCGGCGGTCGCTGACACCGATCCCGTGGTGGACGTGATCCGTACGCGCCCGACCTCGCTGGGCACCATCGACCCGCAGTCCGGGCTCCAGGCCCTGACGGGGACGGTCGGATACGTGACGGGGCCGGTCGCGGGGCTGAAGCCCAACCCGCTGGCGGGCACGGGCGTCGACCCGCTCGACAACGGGCTCGGCACGCAGATCGCCGACTTCCCGCCGATGGCGACGACCATGCTGACGGCGCCGGTCGCCCAGGCCCAGTCGCTGGGCAGCGTCCCGGTGCTGGGCCAGGTAACGACGCTGCTGGGCGCCTGAACCGCGAGCGCCCAGGAGCCCAGGAGCGGGCGAGAGAGAGCCGCGCCTCCCCCGGACGGTGGGGATGCGCGGCTCTCCCGCTCAGGTGGGCCGAACGCCGGCCCGGTGGGGTGCCCGCCTCAGTAGGACGAGCCGGACGCGCCCAGCGCTCCCGTCGGGTGCCAGACCGTCTTCGTCTCCAGGAAGGCCGTGAGACGGTCGATGCCGGGCGTGGCGAAGTAATCCACAGGCTGTGGACGGACGACCCGCTTGAGGTTGTCGGCCGCCGCGATCTCCAGGTCCTTCGCGAGTGCCTCGTCGGCGCCGGCCAGGTCGATCGCGTTGACGTCCTGATGGGCGGCGAGCGGGGCCGCGATCTCCGCCGTACCGCCCGTGAGGATGTTGACCACGCCGCCCGGGACGTCCGAGGTCGCCAGGACCTCGCCCAGCGACAGCGCGGGGAGCGGGGACTTCTCGCTCGCGATCACGACCGCCGTGTTGCCGGTCGCGATCACCGGGGCGAGCACCGAGACCAGCCCGAGGAACGACGACTCCTGGGGGGCGAGGACCGTCACCACCCCCGTCGGCTCGGGGGACGAGAGGTTGAAGTACGGGCCCGCCACCGGGTTCCCGCCGCCGACGACCTGGGCGATCTTGTCGGTCCAGCCCGCGTACCAGACCCAGCGGTCGATCGCCGCCTCGACCTGCGCGGTGGCCCTCGGCCTGGACAGCCCCTCGGCGTCGGAGACTTCCTCGACGAACTGGGCCCTGCGGCCCTCCAGCATCTCCGCGACGCGGTAGAGGACCTGGCCTCGGTTGTACGCGGTCGCGCCGGACCAGCCGCCGAACGCCTTGCGGGCGGCGACGACCGCGTCACGGGCGTCCTTGCGGCTCGCGCGCGGAGCGTTGGCCAGCCACTGGCCCTTGGAGTCGGTCACCTCGTACACCCGGCCGCTCTCGGAACGCGGGAACTTCCCGCCGACGTACAGCTTGTAGGTCTTGAAGACGCTCAGCCGCTGGTGCTCGGCGGGCTCGGCCTTCTGGGTGTTCTTCTGCTTGTCGGGGTTCTTCGGCTTATCGGTGTTCTTCGGCTTGTCAGACATCGAGGTACGCCTCCAGGCCGTGGCGACCGCCCTCGCGGCCGTAGCCCGACTCCTTGTAGCCGCCGAACGGCGAGGTCGGATCGAACTTGTTGAACGTGTTGGACCAGATGACGCCCGCGCGCAGCTTGCTCGCGACCGCCAGGATCCGGGAACCCTTCTCGGTCCAGATGCCCGCCGAGAGGCCGTACTGGCTGTTGTTGGCCTTCGCGACCGCCTCGTCCGGGGTGCGGAAGGTGAGGACGGACAGGACAGGGCCGAAGATCTCGTCGCGCGCGACGGTGTGCGCCTGGGTGACGTTGGTGAAGAGCGTCGGGGCGAACCAGTAGCCCGAGGACGGCAGTTCACAGGACGGGGACCAGCGCTCGGCGCCCTCGGCCTCGCCCTGCTCGACGAGCGAGGAGATACGGGCGAGCTGCTCGGCGCTGTTGATCGCGCCGATGTCGGTGTTCTTGTCGAGCGGGTCGCCCAGGCGCAGCGTCGAGAGCCTGCGCTTGAGGGAGTCGAGCAGCTCGTCGTGGATCGACTCCTGGACGAGGAGCCGGGAGCCGGCGCAGCAGACCTGGCCCTGGTTGAAGAAGATGCCCGTGACGACGCCCTCGACGGCCTGGTCGATGGGGGCGTCGTCGAAGACGATGTTCGCGCCCTTGCCGCCCAGTTCGAGCGTGACCTTCTTGTTCGTGCCCGCCACCTGGCGCGCGATGGCCTTGCCGACGGCCGTGGAGCCGGTGAAGGCCACCTTGTTCACGTCCGGGTGCTCGACGAGCGCCGCGCCCGTGTCGCCGTATCCCGGAAGGATGTTGACTACGCCCCTGGGCAGGCCCGCCTGGCGGCAGATGTCCGCGAAGAACAGGGCGGACAGGGGGGTCGTCTCGGCGGGCTTCAGCACCACCGTGTTGCCCGTCGCGAGGGCCGGGGCGATCTTCCAGGCCAGCATCAGGAGCGGGAAGTTCCAGGGGATGACCTGCCCGGCGACGCCCAGCGGACGCGGGTTCGTGCCGAAGCCGGCGTGGTCGAGCTTGTCGGCCCAGCCCGCGTAGTAGAAGAAGTGCGCCGCTACGAGGGGGAGGTCGGCGTCCCTCGTCTCCTTGATGGGCTTTCCGTTGTCCAGCGTCTCCAGGACGGCCAGTTCGCGGCTGCGCTCCTGGATGATCCGGGCGATACGGAACAGATACTTGGCGCGCTCGGAGCCGGGCAGCGCGGACCACTTCTCGAAGGCCCTGCGGGCGGCCTTCACCGCGCGGTCGACGTCCGCCGCGCCCGCCCGGGCGACCTCGGACAGGACCTCTTCGGTGCTCGGGCTGACCGTCTTGAAGACCTTGCCGTCGGCGGCCTCGGTGAACTCGCCGTCGATGAACAGGCCGTAGGAGGGCGCGATGTCGACGACGGAGCGGGACTCGGGCGCCGGTGCGTACTCGAATGTGGAAGCCATTGCGGAAGCCATGTGGATCAGTCCACCGTCACGTAGTCGGGGCCGGAGTAGCGGCCGGTGGCCAGTTTCTGGCGCTGCATCAGCAGGTCGTTGAGGAGCGAGGACGCGCCGAAGCGGAACCAGTGGCTGTCCAGCCAGTCCGCGCCCGCGGTCTCGTTGACCAGCACCAGGAACTTGACGGCGTCCTTCGTGGTACGGATGCCGCCGGCGGGCTTCACACCGACCTGTACCCCGGTCTGCGCGCGGAAGTCGCGGACGGCCTCCAGCATCAGGAGGGTGTTCGCGGGTGTCGCGTTGACGGCGACCTTGCCCGTCGAGGTCTTGATGAAGTCCGCGCCCGCCAGCATGCCGAGCCAGCTCGCGCGCCGGATGTTGTCGTACGTCGACAGCTCGCCGGTCTCGAAGATGACCTTCAGGCGGGCGGCGCCCGAGGCCTCCTTCACGGCGACGATCTCGTCGTACACCTTCAGGTACCTGCCCGCGAGGAACGCGCCCCGGTCGATGACCATGTCGATCTCGTCGGCGCCCGCGGCGACGGCGTCCCGCACGTCGGCCAGCTTCACGTCGAGCGCGGCGCGGCCGGCGGGGAAGGCGGTCGCGACGGAGGCGACCAGCACGCCGGACCCGGTGACGGCCTCCTTCGCTGCGGCCACCATGTCGGGGTAGACGCAGACGGCGGCGGTCGTCGGGGCGGTGCGGTCCGTGGGGTCCGGGTGGACGGCCTTGGCGCCGAGCGCCCGGACCTTGCCGGGGGTGTCCGCGCCTTCCAGTGTCGTGAGGTCGACCATCGAGATGGCGAGGTCGATGGCGTACGCCTTCGCGGTCGTCTTGATGGAACGGGTGCCGAGTGAGGCGGCACGCGCCTCCAGACCGACCGTGTCGACGCCGGCCAGCCCGTGAAGGAACCGACGCAACGAGCCGTCTGACGCGGTCACGTCCGTGAATACGTGAGCTGCGGAGGATGCAGTGGTGGGCATGGTCACCACCCGAGCATATCTACGCGCGTAGCGGCTGTACAGCCCCGGGATGCCCCTGGCCGGGGGGCGGGTTCGTCCGCGGGTGCGTGGGGGTTGGCCGCGCCGTTCCCCGCGCCCCTGGGGCGCCCCTGCGGGGCGGGCCCGGGGCCGCGCCGTACTCGTCTGCGGCCGGGTGGGGGTTGCTCGCGCAGTTCCCCGCGCCCCTTCGGGGGCGCCCTGCCGGGGTGTGCCCCGTCAGGGGCGCGGGGAACTGCGCGGCCCGCCCCCACGCACCCGCAGGTGACGACGTTCGTGGTCAGAGACCCCGCAGGGGCGCCCCAGGGGCGCGGGGAACTGCGCGGCCAACCCCCACCGGGCCGCAGACGGTCGCGTCGCCAGGGCGGGCCGCCCCGCAGGGGCGCCCAGCAAGGGGCGCGGGGAACGGCGCGAGCAACCCCCGCAGGCCCGCAGACGATGCACCCCACACCCGCGGAGCGACCCCCGTCGGGACGGTCAGGCAGAATCGGGAGTATGACGACCCCGGACCACCAGCCCCCCGCACCGGACACCCCGAACCCTCCGGAACCCCAGTTCAAGGACAGGGTCTACCGGTCCCCCTCCGGTGTCGCGGGCGGCGCCCTGCTGCTGGCCATCGCGGCCTGGCTCGGCATCGACGCGCTGCTCACGGGCGAGGGCCGCACCCCCTGGGTGGCGCTGGCCACACTGCTCCTGCTGGTGCCGCTGGTCGCCGCCTTCACCCTGCGCCCCGCGGTCTACGCGAACGAGCAGCGCATGCGCATCCGTAACCCCTTCCGGGTGATCACGCTGCCCTGGGGAGCGGTCGAGACGTTCAGGTCCGGCTACTCGAACGAGGTACTCGACAAGACCGGCACCAAGTACCAGATCTGGGCCGTACCGGTCAGCCTGCGGGCCCGCAACAGAGCGGCCCGCAAGGAGGCCCGCGGCGACACGACGGGCGCCCGCGGACGCCTGGGCCAGTCACGGCAGGCCCCGCACCCCGCCCCGGTGGCCACCGGCCCCGTACGCGCCCAGGGCGACCAGATCATGGACGAGCTGCGCGAACTGGTGGAAGCCCGCGGCAAGGACCCGCGGGCCCAGGGCGACGTGTCGGTGCGCTGGGCCTACGAGGTCGTGGCCCCCGCGGCGGCCGGAGCGGTCCTCCTGGCGATCCTCCTCTCAGTGGCCTGATCCCGCCCGACGCCCCAAGACGCCCCACAACGCCCCACGACACCGCACCCCGTACACCGCACCCCCCCCGCCGCACTCGGACCGAGCCCTCTTGAGGCGGATGGCCACGCCCGCCCGTACGAGAGGGCGGCACCCGCATCGGGCGCCGGGACGCCCGCCGGCCCGGGCGGGTCGTTTCGCTCGCTACTGTCACCACCGGTGCCCGCGCCGGTGTCGGCACCGGCGTTTCCACGCGATCCAGGAGTGCATGTGTCGTACGACGAGCCGCTGCGACTGCCCGCGGCCGCGATACCCGACGACTGCCGGGACTGGACGGCCGGACGGGCGGCGAGTTGGTCGGCCGCGCTGCCGTCGCGCTGGACGTTCCTGCGGGTGCGCCGGTCGATCGCCGGCGCCGTGACCACCCTCGCGCTCTGCGCGGGCGCCTGGGCCGCGATGCTCGGCGGACTGTGGCCGTTCGTCGCCGCGGGCTTCGCGGTGTACGTCCTGTGGGTGCTCGCGCGGCCCGAACTGGTCTGGGCCGGAGCACCCGCGCTGCTCCTGGGGCTCGCGGTGCAGGCATCGTCCCTGCCCTGGGCGGTGACCGCCGTCGGGGCGTTCGTCGTGGTGGCCTCCTGGGCCGCCGTCGCCGTACGCCTGCGGGCCCGCGGTGCCCAGGTGGAACAGGCCCTGGAGGCCGCCGGGGACGGCACGGCACAGGTCCCCGACGCGCAGGCCCCGGTGCGGCGCGGCCGTTTCCTGCTCCCGCTCGGCCTCGTGGTGCTCGTACTCGGTGTGCTCACCGGCGTCACCGCCCACCTGTGGGGCACGGTCGACGACCAGCGCGGCTCCTGGGTCATGGCCTTCTATCTGACGGGGCTCGGCCTGACCGCCCTGGTCTCGGCGTGGCTCGGCCGCCACCGGGCCGTCGCACTGCGCCGGGCCCCCGCACCCGTACTGCGTGTCCTCGTACGCGACGACGCGCAGGGCACCACGGAGGTGTACGCGGCGGACGACCTCGCGGCGACGCGGCCCCTGTTCACGGTGGAACTGACGTCCTACGACGGCGAATCCGACGAGGACGAGGACGAGGACGAAGAGGACGAGGGCGAGGGCGAGCCGGGCATCGCCGGTGCCGGTGCCGGCATCGAAGCCGTCGACGGGGCCGGGGCTGCCGAAGAGCTGGAGCGGCTTCTCGACGCGGTCGACGACGGTGTTCCCGGGCCGGTCCGCGAGGCCGTCCTCTTCGGCGCGCCCTTCGACGGCGCCGAGGTCGTGGTCCTGAGCGCGGACGAGGACGCGGACCAGCCGCCGCTGACGGAGTGGTCGGCGGGACCGGTCCGCCCGCTGTCGCCGAGCGCCGGTGTGCGGCACATCGCCAGGGAGAAGGCCCGCGAGGAGCAGAACCGTCAACTGGAGCGGCAGGCCAGGGAGTCGGTCGTGGACCGCGCGCCCGCCCCGGTGCGCCGCTGGCGTGCGGGCTGGCTGGACTGGGTGGCCGCCGCGCTGCTGGTGCAGTGGGGCGTCTGGCTCACCTGGGCCGGGTTCACCGAGGCCGAACTGCCCTCCTGGAAGCTGGGTCTGGCCGCCGCGCTCGGCCTCTACGGAGCCGCCCGCGTCCCCGTGAAACTCGCCTGGCGCATCACCGCGGACCGCTCGGGGCTGTGGGTCACCGGGCTGCGCGGCCCCCGGCACGTTCCCTGGGACGACATCCGCTCCGTACGCCGCCGGTCCTTCGAGCTGAAGCTGCGCTGGCGGGACGACGACTGGTCGGTCGCCGCGCCGCGCTGGGCGTGGTTCGAGCGACGACGCGGCCTGGTCCATCCGTACGACGCGCTGGCGGCCGAGCTGTCGGCCATGCGCAAGGACCCGGCGCTGCGGCCCACCGGAGAGAGCACCACGCCCGAACGGGGCCGCCCGCTCTGGCCGTTGGCCGTCGTGCTGGCGCTGGTGTGGGCGGCGGTCCTGGTGGTGTGGGGCTGAGGCGGACGCGCCGGCCACCCCAGGCGACCGCAGCAACCGCATCCGCAACCGCCAGGCAACCGCGGGCAACCGCAGGCAACCGCAAGGGCGTCGGCGGCGACTCAAGGGTGAAATCCCGTCCCCCACCCAGGGAGTTCACCGTGCGCAGACATCTGACGCGTCTGGTCACCGTCCTCGCCGCACTCGTCGCGCTGGTCGCCGCGCCCCTCGTCCCGGCGTCCCAGGCGAAGGCCGCCGACCAGTGGAACCCGCCCGCGAACCTGGTGCAGCCGCTGAACGAGGTGTGGAACCACGTCTCGACGACCTACCCGGACCTCTACGGCTTCCGCAACTACGGCTGGGACCAGGTCATGGCCAACCGGGGAAGCATCAACTACTGCGTCCGCTGGGAGTCGGACGCGCCGGTCAGTACGGCCCTGCGGGATCAGATCCACACCGCCCTGAAGAAGCAGTTCGGCAAGTGGACGGCGGCCATGCTCGACAACGGCACGGGCCACAACGCCTGGCCGTACACCAGCGTGCCGGTCAACATCGTCGGCTGGGCGGTGAAGAACCGCTCCACCCTCCAGTGGACCGACAACTCCGTCGACGTCTACGCCGGAAACCTCGACAGCGGCGGCGCCCCGCAGTGCGCGCCCGACTGCGGCCGCTTCTTCCACCAGGACGGGAACTACTCGAAGTGTCCGGGCGGCGCGGCCCGCCACTACGACCAGTCCCTCTGGCTGACCAAGGGCTTCCAGGGCGGCGCGGGCGGCGACTGGGGCCAGCGGGTCGGCCAGGAGTACTTCACCGGCGCGCTGTCCCAGGAGGACATCCACATCTATCTGCACGAGGTCGGCCACACCTTCGGCCTCGACGACTTCTACGACTGGACGCCGACGGGCCAGTGCTGCTTCCTCATGAAAGCGGGCAGCGCCACCTACATCACGGAGTTCGACAAGTGGATGTTCCGCGACTTCTGGCGCCACCTGAAGAGCCGGTACGGGCTCTGAGGGGTGGAAGCGGTGACGGACCGGCGCCTCCGGTGACGCCGGTCCGTCGGGCCGCTCAGATGCCCGCGACCGCCGACAGGTCCCGCTTGATCTCCGCCAGCAGCTCCGTCGCCTTCGCGCGGGCCGCCGGGAGCCCGTCGTGGGTGCCCACCGGCACCACGACCTCCAGATAGCACTTCAGCTTCGGCTCCGTACCGCTGGGCCGGACGATGACACGGGCGCCGTCCAGCGTGTAGCGCAGGCCGTCCGTGGGCGGCAGCAGGTCCGTCCCCAGGGCGAGGTCCTCGGTCCTGGTGACGGGCAGGCCCGCGAGGCGCGTGGGCGGCTGTTCGCGCAGCCTGCGCATCGCGTCGGAGATGACGGAGAGGTCGTCCACCCGGACGGACAACTGGTCCGTGGCATGGAGCCCGTGCTCGACGGCGAGGTCGTCCAGCAGGTCGAGGAGCGTGCGGCCCTCCGCCTTCAGCTCCGAGGCCAGCTCGGTGACGGCCAGCGCCGCCGTGATGCCGTCCTTGTCCCGTACGCCGTCGGGGTCGACGCAGTAACCGAGCGCCTCCTCGTAGCCGTACCGCAGGCCCTCCACCCGGGCGATCCACTTGAAGCCCGTCAGCGTCTCCTCGTACGCCAGACCCGCCTTCTCGGCGATGCGGCCGAGGAGGGAGGAGGAGACGATCGACTCCGCGAAGGTGCCGCGCGCGCCCCGGCGGACGAGGTGCGCCGCGAGGAGCGCGCCCACCTCGTCGCCGCGCAGCATGCGCCAGTCGCCGCCGTTCCCGCCGTCCTTGACGGCCGCGGCGCAGCGGTCCGCGTCCGGGTCGTTCGCGATGATCAGGTCGGGGTCGGTCTCGCGGGCCTTCGCGAAGGCGAGGTCCATCGCGCCGGGCTCTTCCGGGTTGGGGAAGGCGACGGTGGGGAAGTCGGGGTCCGGCTCGGCCTGCTCGGCGACGAGGACGGGCGCGGGGAAGCCGGCCCGTTCGAACGCCGCGAGGAGGGTCTCCGTGCCGACGCCGTGCATCGCCGTGTAGACCGTACGGGCGGTCCGCGGGGAGCCGGGGGCCAGGACCGCGTCCGTGCGCTCCAGATAGGCGTTCAGCACACCCTCGTCGAGGGTCTGCCAGCCGGAGTCCGGGCGGGGGACGTCGGCGAGGCGCGCGACCGCGGCGATCTCCGCGGCGATCTCGGCGTCCGCCGGGGGGACGATCTGGCTGCCGTCGCCCAGGTACACCTTGCAGCCGTTGTCCCGCGGGGGGTTGTGGCTGGCCGTCACCTCGACGCCCGCCACCGCGCCCAAGTGCCTTATGGCGTACGCGAGTACGGGCGTGGGGAGGGGGCGGGGGAGTACGGCGGCGCGCAGGCCCGCACCCGTCATGACCGCGGCGGTGTCGCGGGCGAAGTCGGCGGACTTGTGGCGGGCGTCGTAGCCGATGACGACGAGGCCGTCCGTCACTCCCTGCGCCTTCAGGTACGCGGCGAGGCCGGCGGCGGCGCGGATGACGACCGCGCGGTTCATGCGCATCGGGCCGGCGCCGAGTTCGCCCCGGAGGCCTGCCGTGCCGAACTGGAGGGTGCCGGTGAAGCGTGCGGTGAGCTCCGCGGTGTCCTCGGCGTCGATGAGCTTGGCGAGTTCCTCGCGGGTGTCCGTGTCGGGGTCCTCGGCCAGCCATGCCTTGGCCCGTGCGATGAGTTCGTCCTGCACGAGGGTCGACCTCTCTTCGTCGTCTTGCGTGGTTGTGTACCCCGGCCCAGGGATTTTCTTCGCCCCCGCCGCCCCTACCCTTCCCGTCACTGCATGGGGCTGCGCCCCTCGCCCCCGTATCGCGCTGCGCGCTCGTCCTCAAACGCCGGACGGGCTGATAGTCAGCCTCTCCGGCGTTTGAGGAGCGGGGGTTCGGGGGCCGGCCCCCGAGTACGTGACGGGAACGGGAAACTACAAGCGGTCCAGGACCTGCGTGAGGAGCGCCCCCATGTGCGTGGCCGAGTCCCGGCCCGCCTGGAGCACCTCCTCGTGGTTCAGCGGCTCACCCGTCATCCCCGCGGCGAGGTTGGTCACGAGGGAGATGCCGAGCACCTCGGCCCCCGCCTCCCGCGCGGCGATCGCTTCGAGCGTGGTCGACATCCCGACCAGGTCCGCGCCGATCACGCGAGCCATCCGGATCTCCGCCGGCGTCTCGTAGTGCGGGCCGGGGAACTGCGCGTACACGCCCTCTTCGAGCGTCGCGTCGATCTCCTTGCACAGCGCCCGCAGCCGCGGCGAATACAGATCCGTCAGGTCGACGAAGTTCGCGCCGACGATCGGGGACGTCGCCGTCAGATTGATGTGGTCGCTGATGAGGACCGGCTGCCCGGGCCGCATGCCCTCGCGCAGACCGCCGCAGCCGTTGGTCAGCACGATGGTCTTGCAGCCGGCGGCCACGGCCGTCCGGACGCCGTGCGCGACGGCGGCGACCCCGCGGCCCTCGTAGAAGTGGGTGCGGCCCAGGAAGACGAGCGCGCGCTTGTCGCCGATCCGGTACGAGCGGACCTTGCTGCTGTGGCCCTGGACCGCCGGCGGCGGGAAACCGGGCAGATCGGTGACCTGGAACTCGGCTTCGGGAGCGCCGAGGGCGTCCACGGCCGGCGCCCAGCCGGAGCCCATCACGAGGGCGACGTCGTGGGTCTCGGCGCCCGAGAGTTCCCGCAGGCGCGCGGCGGCGGCGTCGGCGGCGGCGTACGGGTCGCCCTGGATGTCGTCCGGAAGAAGAGATGCGTTCACGCGCATGAGGGTAGCCGCTCGCGGCCTACGCGCGTAGATGTTGATGGTCACGGGTTCGCGATCGTTGTCTTGTTGTTTCCGCCGAAGTTCTGGACCGGGCCCCGGTACGGGCGTGTCCCGCGTGCCGGTGGAGGCCGCCAGGGGTCAGCAGGGGCGCTTGCGCAGCTCCATCACGTAGTCGTGCGGGGCGCCCGCCGACTCCGCCGCGTCGGCCAGCTCGCCGAGGTAGCGGGCCGAGGGGAGCCCTCCCTCGTAACCGTTGAGGACGTACAGCCACGCCGACTCCTCGCCCTCCAGCGTGTGGACCCGTACGCGCATCCGCCGGTAGATGTCGAGGCCGACACCCTCCCAGCGGTCCAGGGACTCCTCGTCCGGGGGAGCGATGTCGTACAGGGCGACGAAGACCTGGGACCGCGGGGCCTCGACGATCGTCGCCAGCGCGCCCTCCCAGCCCATGTGCTCGCCGCCGAACGTCAGCCGCCAGCCGTTGAGCCACCCCGTGGCGCGCAGCGGCGAATGGGGAGCGCGGCGCGTCATGAGCCGCGGGTCGAGATTGCCGGCGTACGCGGCGTAGAGCGACATGGGACCGAGGGTACGGCAGCGGACGCATGTGACTCTCCCGTAACCGCGGCCCCGGATCGCGCACCCGTTCCACCCCGCTCGCCCGCCCGCGACACCCGGACAGCGCCCCCGTGCGGAAGCACCTTGAAGCGTGCGGGACAATGGAGTACGTGACTCGGATCGTGATCATTGGCGGCGGACCCGGCGGATACGAAGCGGCCCTGGTGGCCGCCCAGCTCGGCGCGGAGGTGACCGTCGTCGACTGCGACGGCCTGGGCGGTGCGTCGGTGCTCACCGACTGCGTGCCGTCCAAGACCCTCATCGCGACGGCCGAGGTGATGACCACCTTCGACTCCTCGTACGAGGAGCTGGGGATCATCGTCGCCGACGACACCCCGCACATTGACCAGCCCGCGCGGGTCGTCGGCGTGGACCTCGGCAAGGTCAACCGCCGTGTGAAACGCCTGGCGCTCGCCCAGTCCCACGACATCACGGCCTCCGTGACGCGTGCCGGCGCGCGGGTGCTGCGCGGTCGCGGCCGGCTGGAGGGCATGCAGGGCCTCGACGGCTCGCGCAAGGTCGTCGTGCGGGCCGCGGACGGCAGCGAGGAGACGCTCGTCGCCGACGCCGTGCTCATCGCCACCGGCGGGCACCCCCGCGAGCTGGCCGACGCGCAGCCCGACGGCGAGCGGATCCTGAACTGGACCCAGGTCTACGACCTCGACGAGCTCCCCGAGGAGCTCATCGTGGTCGGCTCCGGTGTCACCGGCGCCGAGTTCGCCGGCGCCTACCAGGCCCTCGGCTCGCGGGTCACGCTCGTCTCCAGCCGCGACCGCGTGCTGCCGGGCGAGGACCCCGACGCGGCGGCCGTCCTGGAGGACGTGTTCCGGCGGCGCGGGATGAACGTGATGGCCCGCTCGCGCGCCGCGTCCGCCAAGCGGGTGGGCGACCGGGTCGAGGTGACGCTCGCCGACGGCCGTGTCATCACCGGCTCGCACTGTCTGATGGCCGTCGGCGCCATCCCCAACAGCGAGGGCATGGGCCTGGAGGAGGCCGGGGTCAAGGTCCAGGAGTCCGGGCACATCTGGACCGACAAGGTCTCCAGGACCACCGCCCCCGGCGTGTACGCGGCCGGTGACGTCACCGGGATCTTCGCGCTCGCCTCCGTGGCGGCCATGCAGGGCCGTATCGCCATGTACCACTTCCTCGGCGACGCGGTCGCCCCGCTCAATCTGAAGACGGTCTCGTCGAACGTCTTCACCGACCCCGAGATCGCCACCGTCGGCTATTCGCAGGCGGACGTCGACGGCGGGGTCATCGACGCCCGGTGCGTGAAGCTGCCCCTGCTGCGCAATCCGCGCGCCAAGATGCAGGGCATCCGGGACGGCTTCGTGAAGATCTTCTGCCGTCCGGGCACCGGGATCGTCGTCGGCGGTGTGGTCGTCGCGCCGCGTGCCTCGGAACTCATCCACCCGATCTCGCTCGCGGTCGACAACAACCTGACCGTCGAGCAGATCGCGAAGGCCTTCACCGTGTATCCGTCCCTGTCGGGCTCGATCGCCGAGGTGGCCCGCCAGCTGCACACCCGGAAGTCCACGGGCGAGGGCTGAGCGCCGACGGCCGGCGTGGGGTCCGCGAGCGGGCCCGACGCGGTACGGAAAGCGGTGCCCTGAGCGGTTTCCCGCTGGTCACGAGGACCGGCCGCCCCTCTGGTCACGGGGAGTCGTCGCCCATTCGCGTGGCATAGGCGCCCGGATTAGGCGCGTATACCACTCCGGGTACTGCCATGCGAACAACTTCTGTTATTCGGCGCAAACTGCTGAAAGCAGACGGTCGTTGGGGTTACTGTCAGTTTCGTGTTCGCTGCAGAACGTCGTCAATTGATCCTCGAAATGGTGCGAGCAAATGGAGCCGTGTCGCTCCGTGAGCTCGCCCGCGTCGTCCAGACCTCCGAAGTGACCGTACGGCGGGACGTGCGCGCACTGGAGGCAGAAGGACTCCTCGACCGCCGACATGGCGGTGCGGTATTGCCGGGCGGGTTCACGCGGGAGTCCGGCTTTCCGCAGAAATCTCATCTCGCGACCGCCGAGAAGACGGCCATCGCCGACCTCGCCGCGGGTCTCGTCGAAGAGGGCGAGGCCATCGTGGTGGGGGCGGGAACCACCACGCAGGAGCTGGCTCGCCGGCTCGCGCGGGTGCCGGGGCTGACCGTCGTCACCAATTCCCTGCTGGTGGCCCAGGCGTTGGCCCATGCCAACCGTGTGGAAGTCGTGATGACCGGCGGCACCCTGCGCGGTTCCAACTACGCCCTGGTGGGCAGCGGGGCCGAGCAGTCCCTCCAGGGGCTGCGGGTCTCCCGGGCCTTCCTGTCGGGAAGCGGGCTCACCGCGGAGCGCGGCCTGTCCACCTCCAACATGCTGTCGGCCTCGGTCGACCGCGCGCTCGTCCAGGCGGCCGCCGAGGTCGTCGTCCTGGCCGATCACACCAAGCTCGGCGCCGACACGATGTTCCAGACGGTGCCGACCGATGTGATCACCCGGCTGGTCACGGACGAGCCACCGGCCCAGGACGACCGCGCGGCCACCGAACTGCAGGCCCTGGCCGACCAGGGCGTACAGATCGCGGTGGCGGGAGCGGGTGGTTCGGGCGGCGATACGGTCCCGGCGGGGCGCCAGCAGCCACGCCGGGACGTGCCGCTGCCCGGCCCCCGACGCGGTCAGGTGCCCGGCGCCGGACCGCAGTTGCGCAGCGCCGCGGCGGTGCTGGGCGATCAGGCCCAGAGCGAGCGGGCGCGGGTCGCCGACATGCGCAGACGCTGACACGGCCGGTATGGCAGGTACGGCCGGTACGGCGGGGCCGGTGCTGATGACGGGCGGGGGTCCAGTCCGTACGTCGGAACGCGCCGCGCCCGTGGTGACGTTCGGTGTGCGGGGCGTCAGTTCTTGAGGCCCCGCAGCGTCAGTGCCAGCAGGCGGTCGGCCAACTCCGGGTCGTCCGGAGTCTCTTCGGCGGCCAGCGCGATCGCGTTGGTCAGCTGAAGCAGGTCACCGATGGCGACACCGGTGCGTACGGAGCCTGCTTGCTGCGCGCGCGTGAGGAGGGCGCTGCCCGCCTCACGCATCGGGCCGCTGCACTGCGCGAGCGCCGACGCGGCGTCGTGCGAGGCCGACATGAGCGCGCGTGACAGTCCGCGGTACTCACTCGCATGAGTGATGACGGCGCGCAGCCATTCCACGAGCGCCGTGCACGGGTTCGGGGCGTCCAGGAGTTCGCGTGAGCGGGTCAGCAGGTCGCTCACCGCGTCCGCGAAGACCGCGTTCAGCAGGGCGTGGCGGTTGGGGAAGTGGCGGTAGAGGGTGCCGATGCCTACGCCCGCGCGTTTCGCCACGTCCTCCAGGGAGGCGTCGGCGCCGTGTTGCGCGAACGTGGTTCGTGCCTCGGTGATGAGGCGGTCGTGGTTTCTCCGGGCGTCGGCGCGCATCCCTGCCGGGGGGTTGGCCATGGTTTGCCTGACCTCTCTTGCGTCCCGCAGCGCGGTTGTGGCTGGACCGATGGCCGTTTTGTCTGCCTCTGAGGGTTGGGCGGCTGGGCGGCTGGACGGTTGGGGTCGGACGGGGGTGCGGGCCGGTGGGGGCTGGTCGCGCAGTTCCCCGCGCCCCTGAAAAGCACGGGGTGCTGCGGGCTGCGCCGTTCCCCGGCCCCTGGAAAGCGCTGGGTGGTGCGGGCCGTGGTGGCCGCGGGCTGAAAAGCGCCTGACGGGGCGCGCCATAGGTGGCGCGCCCCGTCAGGCGTGACGGCTGGGGTCAGTCCTTGATCTCGCAGATGACCGCGCCCGAGGTGAGGGAGGCGCCGACTTCCGCCGCGAGGGCCTTGATGGTGCCCGAGCGGTGGGCGTTCAGGGGCTGTTCCATCTTCATGGCCTCCAGGACCACGATCAGGTCGCCCTCCTTGACCTCCTGGCCCTCCTCGACGGCCACCTTCACGATGGTGCCCTGCATGGGCGAGGCGAGCGTGTCACCGGAGGCGGCCGGTCCGGACTTCTTGGCCGCGCGCCGCTTGGGCTTGGCGCCCGCCGCGAGTCCCGTACGGGCCAGGGACATGCCCAGCGAGATCGGCAGGGAGACCTCAAGGCGCTTGCCGCCGACCTCGACGACGACCGTCTCACGGCCCGGCTCGTCGTCCGTGTCGGTGTCCGCGGGGGCGGTGAAGGCGGGGATCTCGTTGACGAACTCGGTCTCGATCCAGCGGGTGTGGACCGTGAAGGGGTCGGTGGAGCCGGTCAGCTCGGGGGCGAAGGCGGGGTCGGCGACCACCGCGCGGTGGAAGGGGATGGCCGTGGCCATGCCTTCCACGGTGAACTCCTCCAGCGCACGCGCGGCCCGCTGAAGGGCCTGCTCACGCGTGGCGCCGGTGACGATCAGCTTGGCGAGCAGCGAGTCCCAGGCCGGGCCGATGACCGAACCGGACTCCACGCCCGCGTCCAGGCGCACACCGGGGCCCGACGGCGGGGCGAAGGTGGTCACGGTGCCGGGGGCGGGCAGGAAGCCGCGGCCCGGGTCCTCGCCGTTGATGCGGAACTCGAAGGAATGCCCGCGCAGCGGCGGGTCGTCGTAGCCCAGTTCCTCGCCGTCGGCGATCCGGAACATCTCACGGACCAGGTCGATCCCGGAGACCTCCTCGGTGACCGGGTGCTCGACCTGCAGACGGGTGTTGACCTCCAGGAAGGAGATCGTGCCGTCCGCGCCGACCAGGAACTCCACGGTGCCGGCGCCGACGTACCCGGCCTCCTTGAGGATCGCCTTCGAGGACGCGTACAGCTCGGCCACCTGGGCGTCGGAGAGGAACGGCGCGGGCGCCTCCTCGACCAGCTTCTGGTGGCGGCGCTGCAGGGAGCAGTCACGGGTGGAGACGACCACCACGTTGCCGTGGGAGTCGGCCAGGCACTGGGTCTCCACGTGCCGCGGCTTGTCGAGGTAGCGCTCCACGAAGCACTCGCCGCGGCCGAAGGCGGCGACGGCCTCGCGCACCGCGGAGTCGAACAGCTCGGGAATCTCTTCGAGGGTGCGGGCCACCTTCAGACCGCGACCGCCACCGCCGAAGGCCGCCTTGATCGCGATGGGCAGGCCGTGCTCGCGGGCGAAGGTGACGACCTCGTCGGCACCGGGCACCGGATCCGGCGTACCGGCGACCAGCGGAGCGCCGGCGCGCTGCGCGATGTGCCGGGCCGCGACCTTGTCGCCGAGGTCGCGGATCGCCTGCGGCGGCGGGCCGATCCAGGTCAGGCCCGCGTCCAGGACGGCCTGGGCGAAGTCGGCGTTCTCCGAGAGGAAGCCGTATCCGGGATGGATCGCGTCCGCCCCGGAGTCCTTGGCGGCCTGGAGCACCTTGGCGATGTCGAGGTAACTGCTCGCGGGGGTGTCACCGCCCAGCGCGAACGCCTCGTCCGCGGCCCGCACATGCAGTGCGTCCCGGTCCGGCTCGGCGTACACCGCCACGCTCGCGATGCCGGCGTCTCGGCACGCCCGGGCGACACGAACAGCGATTTCGCCACGGTTGGCGATCAACACCTTGCGCACGTTGGCTCCCTCTCCTTGAAACAAGCCGAGTTTAGGGACTGCCGACACGTCGTTTCGACCCGTCCCCGATGGTGAGCTTGCCCACACGGAGCGTGATGCAAGGCCTGCTCGCCCGCGAATTCCCTTGCCCTACCTCGGTACGCAGGGGGCTTGCCTTGAACCCTAGCTCTCCGGTGTGGCCAAGGTCTCTGTGAGTCCGTGCTGCGCGCCACTCGGTTTCTTTGTGGAGACCCTACGAATGGCCCAACGATTCTTTGCCCTCCGCAGATCCCTTGTCCCTGGGTTTACTCGTTAGTAGCGTGCTCGCTGGCGTACGGATACTTGGGGTAACAGGGGCCCTGCTCGGGCGGAAGTCGAAAGTGGGTGGGGGCCGGTGGTCCGCAGACCGGTGGCAGTGGTGACCGCGATCGTGCTCTTCGTGGAGGCGGTGGGCATCGCGTGGGTCAACTGGTTCATGGGGGTCGTCGTCGACCGGCAGGACATGTCCCTGGCGGGGCTCGACCCGGACGTGATGTCGACGTCGTCGAAGGTCGCCGGGCTGGTCTTCGGCCTCTACTTCGCGCTCTGCGGCTTCACCGCGCTGCGCGTCGGCCTGCGTGACCGCGCGCCCGCGGGTATCGGCCGCATCCTGCTGATCAGCGCGGCGGTGGTGCACGCCCTGCTCGGCGCGTTCACGGTCGGCCTGGTGGGCTGGGGCGCGTTCGCCTTCATGATGGTCGTGCTGGGTCTGATCGTGCTCATCTTCATGACGTACGACCGGCTGGAGGCCACGAGGTCCGACGCGAAGCCGGATGCGGGGCCGGATGCGGGCCCCGGGAGCCCCGGCAGTCCCGGGAGCGCAGGGGGTTCCGGGGACGGTGTGCTGCCTCCGCCCCCGGCGCCTTCCCGCTCCTGACGAACTCCTGACCCGCTCCTGACCCGCCCCGGCGGGTCCTACTTCTCCTTCTCGCGCGGGGTCCACAACTCCGTGATGCCGACGCCCAGTTCGGCCAGCAGGCGGCGTACCAGTGGCAACGACAGCCCGATGACGTTGCCGTGGTCGCCGTCGATGCCGTCGACGAACGGGGCCGAGCGGCCGTCCAGCGTGAACGCCCCGGCGACGTGCAGCGGCTCGCCCGAGGCGACGTACGCGGCGATCTCGGCGTCGGTCGGCTCGCCGAAGCGGACGACGGTGGACGCCACGCCCGAGGTGTGACGGCCGGCTTCCGTGTCCCACACGCAGTGTCCGGTCTGCAGGACGCCCGCCCGGCCGCGCATCGACTTCCAGCGCGCGGTCGCCTCCTCGGCGTCGGCCGGCTTGCCGTACGCCACGCCGTCCAGTTCGAGCACCGAGTCGCAGCCGATCACCAGGGCGCCGGCGGCCTCGGGCCGTGCCGCGACCACGGACGCCTTCGCCTCGGCGAGGGCGAGCGCCAGTTCGGCGGGGGTCGGGGCGGTCACGGCGTCCTCGTCGACTCCGCTGACGATGACCTCGGGGTCGAGTCCGGCCTGCCGCAGCAGTCCGAGCCGGGCGGGGGACTGGGAGGCGAGAACGAGCCTGCGGCGTGGCTGATCAGTCATGCGGTCAGCGTATCGGCGGGGTCGCGCAGGCTCACATCAGGCCGAGGATGATCATCGCGAACACCACGGCCAGCGCGATCAGGACGCCGAGCCGCCGCAACATGTCCTGCATGTCGCGCAGCTCCTTCGGCGGCTCGTTCTCCGGGTCGGACCACAGCATGTCTCCGATCGTGACTCCGGCACGGCTCCGGACGCCTGAGTACGCGTACTCATCTTGCCCAAAAGGGCCTGCCGTTCCGTTAACGGGCCGCTTCCTGCTACTGTTCCCGCTCTCACTAAAGGGGCTGAAGTCCCATTAGTGCTTGACTCCTCAGGAGGGAACCGTGGTGTTCACCACCGCTTGGACCGCCGCCGCGCAGTCGCCCAGCACCGGCTTCACCCCCAACTGGTCGCAGGAGGGCTTCTGGCGCCAGTCCCTGCGGCAGGTCGTCAGCCTCTCCGCGGGCGGCGACCGCGTCCGGATCCGCCTCTCGAACGCGTACGGGACCTCGCCGCTGCGGATCGCGGGCGCGACCCTCGCCCGAACGGCCGTGGGCGCCGGTGCCGGTGCCGCCCTGCGGTCCGAGCCGGTGCGGCTCGCCTTCGGCGGGGCCGGGTCCGTGGAGATCCCGGCGCGCGGGGAGATCGTCGGTGACGCGGCCGAACTGGCCGTGGCGGCCGGGGAGTCCGTGACCGTCACCCTCCACCTGGACGCCGTCACCGGGCCCGCCACCTTCCACGCGCAGGCCTTCGCCACCAGCTACCGGGGCGCGGGCGACCTCCTGGCGGAGACCGGGGGCGCCGGCTTCGACGAGACCACCGCGTCCTGGTACTTCCTGACCGCGGTCGATGTCTCCGCCGGGCGCACGGACGGCGTGGCGCTCTTCGGCGACTCGATCACCGACGGGTTCGGGTCCACGCCCGGTGCGAACCGCAGATGGTCCGACGCTCTCGCCGCGCGCACCGGGCGGCCCGTGCTCAACGCCGGCATCGGCGGGAACCTGCTGCTCAACGACTCCGCCTGGTACGGGGAGAAGGGCGTCCACCGGCTGGAGCGGGATGTGCTCGGCATGGCCGGTGTCGACACCCTCGTCGTGCTGCTCGGGCTCAACGACATCGGCTTCAGCGAGGGGGCGGCGGAGCCCACGTATCGGCCCGCGCCGCTGGTCGAGGTGGGTGAACTGATCGCGGGCCAACGGGAGTTGATACGGCAGGCGCGGGGCGCGGGCCTGCGGGTACTCGGGGCGACGCTGTTGCCCTTCGGGGGGTCAGATCACTGGGGGGAGCGGGCGGCGAAGGTGAGTCACGAGTTCAACGAGTGGGTTCGTCGCTCGGGGGAGTACGACGTCGTGGTCGACCTCCACGCGGCGCTGGGCGCGGCCGGTGGGGGTGGGGTGTTGCGCGAGGCGTACGACTTCGGCGATCACCTGCACCCGAACGATGCGGGGTATCTGGCGATGGCCGAAGCCGTGGGGTCGGTTCTTTGACTGCGGGTGCGTCGTGGCTGGTCGCGCAGTTCCCCGCGCCCCTGAAGGGGCTAGTGGGGCCAGAAGGTGTGGGACCAGGACTGGGGGCCCGGGGCCGGTAGGCGGGTTCGGGCCACTCGGGACGGGTCCGACCACGCGTCCCTGTTCTTCGCCGCGCCGGGCGGGGGTGTGGCTGCCGCCGCGGCGCGGGCGCGGACCACCGCCAGGGCGGCGGCCAGCTCCTCGGGGGTGGGGTTGCCCCGTACGACCTTGATGTTCATGACCGCTCCCGTTCTCGACCGGCGTGCTAGAGGGGGATGTTGCCGTGCTTCTTCGGCGGCAGGGACTCCCGCTTGGTGCGTAGCGCCCGCAGGCCGCGTACGACGTGGGAGCGGGTGTCGGAGGGCAGGATCACGCCGTCGACGTAACCGCGCTCGGCCGCCGTGTAGGGGTTGAGGAGCGTGTCCTCGTACTCCCGGATCAGCCGGGCCCTGGTGGCTTCCTGCTCGTCGGCGGGGGTGGCGGCGATGGCGCGGCGGTGCAGGATGTTCACCGCGCCCTGCGCGCCCATCACGGCGATCTGGGCGGTCGGCCAGGCGAGGTTGAGGTCGGCGCCCAGGTGCTTGGAGCCCATCACGTCGTACGCGCCGCCGAAGGCCTTGCGGGTGATGACCGTGATGAGGGGGACGGTGGCTTCGGCGTACGCGTAGATCAGTTTGGCGCCGCGGCGGATGATGCCGGTGTGCTCCTGGTCGACGCCGGGGAGGAAGCCGGGGACGTCCACGAAGGTGAGGACGGGGACGTTGAAGGCGTCGCAGGTGCGCACGAAGCGGGCCGCCTTCTCGCTCGCGTCGATGTCCAGGCAGCCCGCGAACTGCATCGGCTGGTTGGCGACGATGCCCACCGGCTGCCCCTCCACCCGGCCGAAGCCGGTCAGGATGTTCGGCGCGAACAGCGGCTGCGTCTCGAAGAACTCGGCGTCGTCCAGGACGTGTTCGATCACCGTGTGCATGTCGTACGGCTGGTTCGCGCTGTCCGGGATCAGCGTGTCCAGCTCGCGGTCCTCGTCCGTCGTCGTCAGGTCCGCCTCCTCGGGGAAGGCGGGCGGCTCGCTGAGGTTGTTCGACGGCAGGTAGGACAGCAGCGACTTGACGTACTCGATCGCGTCCTTCTCGTCGCCCGCCATGTGGTGGGCCACGCCCGAGACCGCGTTGTGCGTGCGCGCGCCGCCCAGCTCCTCGAAGCCGACGTCCTCGCCGGTGACCGTCTTGATGACGTCGGGTCCCGTGATGAACATGTGCGAGGTCTGGTCGACCATCACCGTGAAGTCGGTGATGGCGGGGGAGTAGACCGCGCCGCCCGCGCACGGGCCGACGACCAGGCTGATCTGCGGGATCACACCCGAGGCGTGCGTGTTGCGGCGGAAGATCTCGCCGTACATGCCGAGCGCCGCCACGCCCTCCTGGATACGGGCGCCGCCCGAGTCGTTGATGCCGATGACCGGACAGCCAGTCTTCAGCGCGAAGTCCATCGCCTTCATGATCTTCTGGCCGAAGACCTCGCCGAGGGCGCCGCCGAAGACCGTGAAGTCCTGGGAGAACACGGCGACCGGACGGCCGTCCACCGTGCCGTAACCGGTCACGACCCCGTCCCCGTACGGGCGGTTGTTCTCCAGGCCGAAGTCCGTCGAGCGGTGCTGGGCGAACTCGTCGAACTCGACGAAGGAGTTCTCGTCCATCAGCAGGTCGATCCGCTCACGGGCCGTCAACTTGCCCTTGGCGTGCTGCTTTTCGACGGCGCGTGCCGAGCCGGCGTGCGTCGCCTCGTCGATGCGGCGCCGCAGGTCCGCGAGCTTGCCCGCGGTGGTGTGGATGTCGATCTCGTGCTGCTGTTCCGGCTCGGACATCGGGATGCGGCTCCCTGCCTGCTCAGTGGGGACGTGAGGGTGAGGTGCTCAGAAGGGGGGTTGGCTACTCATCCGTAGCGTAGTGGCGTGCCTACCGTTCGGCAGTGCGGCGTTTACCACACCTAGGGTGGGTTGCATGACGCCGCGAGATGACTCAGACGCGAACAGCGACGCGCCCAGCAATCGGTGGTCCGACCTGGACCGTCCGCCGCTCAACGCCGTGGCGCTGCGCCGCGCCCTCGTGCGCGACGGGGAGCGCGCGGGGCTCTGGTCCGACGTCCGGGTGGTGGCCCGTACCGGCTCCACCAACTCCGACCTCGTCGCCCTCGCCGCTGACGGCAGGGCGGCGGAGGGCACGGTGCTGATCGCCGAGGAGCAGGACGCCGGACGGGGGCGCCTCGACCGGCGGTGGACGGCGCCCGCCCGCTCGGGCCTCTTCTTCTCCGTCCTGCTGAAGCCCACCGGGGTCCCCGTCGAGCGGTGGGGCTGGCTGCCGCTGCTCGCCGGGGTCGCGATGGCGACCGGGCTCTCACGGTCGGCCGGCGTGGACACGGCGCTGAAGTGGCCCAACGACCTGCTGGTGACCGTCGAGGGCGCGGAACGCAAGGTCGGCGGCATCCTCGCCGAACGCGCCGGGGCCGACGCGGTCGTCGTCGGCATCGGCATCAACGTCACGCTCCGCGCCGACGAGCTGCCCGTGCCGGGCGCCGGATCGCTCGCCCTCGCGGGGGCGGCGACCACCGACCGGGACACCATCCTGCGGACCGTCCTCCGCTCGCTCGAACAATGGTTCGAGAAGTGGCGGAGCGTGGGAGGCGACCCCGCCGCGTCCGGCCTCCAGGACACCTACGCCGCCGGGTGCGCGACGCTCGGCCGGGAAGTACGGGCCGAACTGCCCGGGGACACCTCGATCACCGGTGAGGCGGTCGCCCTCGACGGCGACGGACGGCTGGTGCTGGCCACCGCGGAAGGGGTGCAGCAGCCCGTGGGTGCCGGGGACATCGTGCACCTGCGCCCGGCGGGATCCCCGGGGAACGAGTGACGGACGCGCCCAGCGGGGTACACGGGGCGTTCCGCAGGGTCCCCCGCGTCGCGTGCCTGTTCGTGCCGGTGGTGAGCAAAGAGGCCCACCCGAGCCGTACGACAGGGAGTGGGCCGGGAGCGGGCCGCCGGACGTACGGGGACGGAGTGGGTCATGGGCCGCCCGGCCTCGGCGGTCGGGAGTGAGCCACAGCACACCTGCCGTAGAGTTGAGGCCGGTCGATACCTGACCGCGGCAGATCGGAAGGGCAGCAGGCGTGACGGTCGACGACAGCGGTTCGGGCACGGGTGACCCCGCCTCCGACGGGGAGCCGGGGCGTGCCGCCGGGTCTGTCGCCGACACGGCGGCCGCGCGGGTCGACCGCACCGAGCTCCACGCGCGCGTGGAGGAAGAGGAACAGGACCCAGTGGACGCGCAGGACGGCCGGACCGACGTGCACAACGGCCGGGCGGACGGGCGGGACAGCCGCACCGACGTGCAGCACAACCGGACGGGCGGGCAGGACGGCCGGACCGACCAGCCCGGCGACGAGTCCGACGACGACCCGCTCGCGCTCCGGCTCGAACAGCTCATCCTCGGCGCCGAGCGCCGTTACACGCCCTTCCAGGCGGCCCGCAGCGCGGGTGTCTCCATGGAGCTGGCCTCCCGTTTCTGGCGGGCCATGGGGTTCGCCGACATCGGCCAGGCCAAGGCGCTGACCGAGGCGGACGTACTGGCCCTGCGGCGGCTGGCCGGTCTCGTCGAGGCGGGGCTGCTCAGCGAGGCGATGGCGGTCCAGGTGGCCCGTTCCACCGGCCAGACCACGGCCCGGCTGGCCGAGTGGCAGATCGACTCGTTCCTGGAGGGCCTCACCGAGCCTCCCGAGCCGGGCATGACCCGCACCGAGGTCACGTACCCCCTCATCGAGCTGCTGCTGCCCGAGCTGGAGGAGTTCCTGATCTACGTGTGGCGGCGCCAGCTCGCCGCCGCGACCGGGCGGGTCGTGCAGGCCGCGGACGACGAGGAGATGGTCGACCGGCGCCTGGCCGTCGGCTTCGCCGACCTCGTCGGCTTCACCCGTCTGACCCGGCGCATGGAGGAGGAGGAGCTCGGCGAACTCGTCGAGGCCTTCGAGACCACCGCCGCCGACCTGGTCGCCGCCCACGGGGGACGGCTCATCAAGACCCTGGGCGACGAGGTGCTGTACGCGGCCGACGACGCGGGGGTGGCCGCCGAGATCGCGCTGCGCCTCATCGAGACGATGGCCAACGACGAGACGATGCCGGAGCTGCGCGTGGGCATCGCGTTCGGCACGGTCACCACGCGCATGGGCGACGTGTTCGGTACGACCGTGAACCTCGCCTCCCGGCTGACGTCGATAGCTCCCAAGGACGCGGTCCTGGTCGACGGGGCTTTCGCGGAGGAGCTGATCCGCACGGGCGACGCGCCCGCCTCCGAGGCCGTGGCCGTCGAGGAGGCCGTCGCCGCGGAGAAGGAGGGCGAGGAGCCGCCGGCGTACCGCTTCGGCCTCCAGCCGATGTGGCAGCGCGCGGTCCGCGGCCTGGGAGTGGTCGAACCCTGGCTGATGAGCCGCCGGTAGCCGCGGGGCCGGTGGGGGCTGAGCGCGCAGTTCCCCGCGCCCCCATTTCGGGGCCGGTGGGAACTGCGCAACGGGGGTTCGGGGACGGAGCCCCTGAGAAAGGGACGGGAAGGGTAGGGGCGGCGGGGGCGAAGAACTACTCCCCGGGCCACTCCGGCCGACGCTTCTCGTTGAACGCCGCCACCCCCTCCGCCCGATCCCCCGAGAACGCGACAGACCGCCACGCCGCGTCCTCGATCTCCAGCCCGGCCCGCAGATCGACCCCGTGCCCGAGCCGCAACGCCCGCTTCGCGGCCCGCAGCCCCACGGGCGAGTTGCCGCCGATGCGCGAGGCGAGCGCCAGCGCCTCCGCCCGGTCCTCCCCGACACCGACCAGGACGTCGACCAGCCCCAGCTCCCGGGCCTCCACAGCCTCCACCCGCCGAGCGGAGAAGATCAGCTCGGCGGCCCGCGCCGCCCCCACCCGGCGCGGCAGCAGCTGCGTACCGCCGCCGCCCGGGATGACCCCGACCGAGACCTCGGGCAGGCCCACCACGGCCGTCCCGTCCGCCACGATCAGGTCGCAGGCCAGGGCCAGCTCGAAACCGCCGCCCAGCGCGAAGCCGTGCACGGCGGCCACCGTCGGCATCGGAAGCTCCAGCACCCCGGTGTACGCCGCCCGCGCGACCGGCCGCTGACGGACCAGCTCGGCGTCCGTGAGGGAGTTGCGCTCCTTGAGGTCGGCGCCGACGCAGAACGCCCGCTCGTGGGTCGAGGTCAGCACCACCACGCGTACGTCCCGGTCGGCGGCCAGCGCCTCGCAGGCCTCGGCGATCGAGCGGGCCATCCCGGACGACACGGCGTTCATGGCCCTGGGCCGGTCCAGGGAGAGTTCGGCGACGTACGAGGCATGGCGCCGCACCGCCACGTACTCCCCGAACCGCCGCGTCGAGTCCTGGTCCGGCCGGTCCGCCCGGTCCGGCTGGTCGGCCCGGTTGCCCTGCTCCGTCATGTCGATGCTCCCCGGTTAACGTGGGTTAACTTCCGGAGCCGATCATCGCAGCGGGCCGCCCGCGAGGAAACCCCTGTTCGCCGCTTCGACCTCCCATAGTCGTACAAACCTACCTAACATAGGGTAATGGGTGGTGACGATGTGCGACTGAGGGCCGTGGTGGCGCTGGCGCAGGGCATGGCCGCCGCGCAGGTCCCGCGCGAGTCGTGGCGCGCGGCGGCGGACGGGGCGCGCCGGGCGCTGGGCGGGAACTCCGCCGCGCTGTCCGTGTGGGAGCGGCAGCTGGGGCGGCTGCGGGTCCTGGTCAACACGGGGGAGCGGGCCCCGGACGAGGAGGAGTTCCCGGAGTCGGAGACGTATCCCGTTCATCAGTTCCCCGAGATCGCCGAGTTCCTGCACGAGCGCTGGGTGGGCGGCGGCGAGCCCAACGCCTGGGTCGAGACGGCGGACGGTCCGGCCGCCGGGAGCGCCGAGCACTGCCCGGGGGCACCTTCCGGCGGCAGCTGGGGGCGGGTGGCCGCGCTGCGGCGGCGCGGGCGCGGCTGCTGCGTCGTCGCGCCGATCGTGCTGCACGGGCGCGCCTGGGGCGAGCTGTACGTCGCCCGGTCGGCCGGCGCGCCCGTGTTCGGCCGCGCCGACGCCGACTTCGCGACCGTCCTCGCCTCCGTGGTCGCCGCCGGGATCGCGCAGACCGAACGGCTCGAAGAGGCCCGGCGGCTCGCCTTCACCGACGCGCTCACCGGCCTCGCCAACCGCCGGGCCGTGGACATGCGCCTGGACGAGGCGATCGAGTGCCATCGCGCGCGGGGTGTGGTCGTGAGCCTGGTGGTGTGCGACCTCAACGGGCTCAAGCGCGTCAACGACACCCGGGGGCACGCCGTCGGCGACCGGCTCCTCGAACGCTTCGGGTCGGTGCTGTCCCTGTGCGGCGCGATGCTTCCCGGCACGCTCGCCGCCCGTCTCGGCGGTGACGAGTTCTGCCTGGTCGCGGTGGGCCCCGCCGCCGACGAGGTGGTCCGCGTCGCCGAGGAGCTGTGCCGCCGGGCCGGCGAGCTGGAGCTGGGCGAGGGGGTCGCGTGCGGGATCGCGTCGACCGGGGATCCCCTCGGGCCCGTCCGCTCGGCCCGCCGCCTCTTCCGCCTCGCCGACGCGGCCCAGTACCGCGCCAAGGCCGTACGCGCCACGAAGCCCGTCGTCGCCGGCCGTGAGGGCCCCGACGATCCCGTCGTACGCCTCGCCGACGCGCCCCCGCCCGCGGCGGCCGAACGGCGGAGGTTCCGCGGGCGCCGATAGGGGCCCGGGCGAGGTGCCCAGGCGAGGTGCCCGGGCGGCGTGGACGTAAGGACCCAACCCCGTACCCACTAGTGACACCATCGCATTCACTGCGTACGCTCCTGAATATGGATATGCACTCTGTGGTGGTGGGGACGAGCGGGGTCACCGCGTCCGACGTGCTGGCCGTGGCGCGCGGCGGCGCCCGGGTCGAGCTCTCCGGTGAGGCGGTGGCGGCGCTCGCCGCGGCCCGCGAGATCGTCGAGGCGCTGGCCGCCAAACCCGAGCCCGTCTACGGCGTCTCCACCGGCTTCGGAGCCCTCGCGACCCGGCACATCAGCCCGGAGCTGCGGGCGCAGCTGCAGCGCAACATCGTGCGCTCGCACGCCGCCGGGATGGGGCCGCGCGTCGAACGCGAGGTCGTACGGGCCCTGATGTTCCTGCGGCTGAAGACCGTCTGCTCCGGCCGTACCGGCGTACGCCCGTCCGTCGCGCAGACCATGGCCGACGTCCTCAACGCCGGGATCACCCCGGTCGTCCACGAGTTCGGCTCGCTCGGCTGCTCGGGCGACCTCGCGCCGCTCTCCCACTGTGCCCTGACCCTGATGGGCGAAGGGGACGCCGAGGGCCCGGACGGTGAGATCCGCCCGGCCGGTGAACTGCTCGCCGCGCACGGCATCGAGCCTGTCGAGCTGCGGGAGAAGGAGGGGCTGGCCCTCCTCAACGGCACCGACGGCATGCTCGGCATGCTGATCATGGCCCTCGCCGATCTCGACAATCTCTACAAGTCCGCCGACATCACGGCCGCCCTCAGTCTGGAGGCGCTCCTCGGGACCGACAAGGTCCTCGCGCCCGAACTGCACGCCATCCGGCCGCACCCCGGCCAGAGCGTCAGCGCCGCCAACATGCTGGCCGTGCTGAAGGGTTCGGAGCTGACCGGCCATCACCAGGACGACGCCCCGCGGGTGCAGGACGCGTACTCCGTGCGCTGCGCCCCGCAGGTCGCCGGCGCCGGCCGCGACACCATGGCCCACGCCCGGCTGGTCGCCGACCGCGAACTGGCCTCCGCCGTCGACAACCCGGTCGTCCTGCCCGACGGACGCGTCGAGTCGAACGGCAACTTCCACGGCGCCCCGGTCGCGTACGTGCTGGACTTCCTCGCCATCGTCGCGGCCGACCTCGGTTCCATCGCCGAACGCCGAACCGACCGGCTTCTCGACAAGAACCGCTCGCACGGCCTGCCGCCCTTCCTCGCGGACGACGCGGGCGTCGACTCCGGCCTGATGATCGCCCAGTACACGCAGGCCGCCCTGGTCAGCGACATGAAGCGGCTCGCCGTACCCGCCTCCGCCGACTCCATCCCGTCCTCCGCCATGCAGGAGGACCACGTCTCGATGGGCTGGTCGGCCGCCCGCAAGCTCCGTACGGCGGTCGACAACCTGACCCGGATCGTCGCCATCGAGCTGTACGCCGCCACGCGCGCCGTCGAGCTGCGCGCCGGACTCACTCCGGCGCCGGCCTCGCGGGCCGTCATCGCCGCCGTCCGGGCCGCCGGAGTGGCGGGCCCCGGGCCGGATCGTTTCCTCGCCCCGGACCTCGCCGCGGCGGACGCCTTCGTACGCGCCGGCGCCCTGGTCGCGGCCGTGGAACCGGTGACGGGCCCGCTGTCCTGACGGTGATCCCGTTCGGCGGGCGGGGCTGTCGTGTCCGTCACGGCAGCCCTGCCACTTCGTGTGCTAGGGTTCATAGCGAAACGTTTTTGGTACCCATTAACTTGTGCGCCTGAAAGGATTCTCTCTCAGGCGCGTTTTGTTTTTCCGGTCATTTCCGGATGGGAGCCACACCTATCCAAGGAGAAATGACATGGCTACTGGCACCGTGAAGTGGTTCAACAGCGAAAAGGGCTTCGGCTTCATCGAGCAGGACGGCGGCGGCGCCGACGTCTTCGCCCACTACTCCAACATCGCCACCTCTGGCTTCCGTGAGCTGCAGGAAGGCCAGAAGGTCTCCTTCGACGTCACGCAGGGCCAGAAGGGCCCGCAGGCGGAGAACATCGTTCCCGCCTAATTCCGGGACGCGCATCACGCGAGCCGGGGTCCGCACCTTCGGGTGCGGGCCCCGGCTTGTGCTGTCCGTGTGTCCCAGAGCACGGGAAACCGTGAAAGCACGGGAAACCGTGCGGCCCAGGAAGGAATTCCAGATCCAGCATGACTCGATCCGAACGTCCTGAACGACCCTCCGGTGGGCGACCGGCGAATTCCCGGGGTTCTCGCGGCTCTCGTGGCACACGCGTCGGAGGCCAGGCGGCCCCCGCGAACGGCGGCGGCAGAAACGTACGCAAGAAGCCCATCGCGCAGGCCGCCCCGCCGCGCGAGTTCACCCTGCCGCAGACGATCACGCCCGCACTGCCCTCCGTCGAGTCCTTCGACGCGCTGGACATGCCGGCCGCGCTCGGCAAGACCCTCAGCGCCCAGGGTGTGACCGACCCCTTCCCGATCCAGGGCGCCACCCTGCCCAACTCCCTCGCCGGGCGCGACATCCTCGGCCGGGGCCGCACCGGCTCGGGCAAGACCCTCGCCTTCGGCCTCGCGCTGCTCGCCCGCACCGCCGGGCGGCGCGCCGAGTCCAAGGCGCCCCTCGCACTCGTCCTGGTGCCCACGCGCGAACTCGCGCAGCAGGTCACCGACGCGCTCACGCCGTACGCCACGGCCGTGAACCTGCGCCTCGCGACCGTCGTCGGCGGGCTCTCCATCGGCAAGCAGTCCGCTCTGCTGCGCCGGGGTGCCGAGGTGGTCGTCGCCACGCCCGGGCGCCTCAAGGACCTGATAGACCGGGGTGACTGCACCCTCGCGAGGGTGGGGATCACCGTCCTCGACGAGGCCGACCAGATGGCCGACATGGGCTTCATGCCCCAGGTCACGGCGCTCCTCAACCAGGTCGAGCCGGGCGGTCAGCGCATGCTGTTCTCGGCGACCCTGGACAAGAACATCGACAAACTCGTCCGGATGTTCCTCACGGACCCCGTCGTGCACTCCGTCGACCCCTCGGCCGGCGCGGTCACGACGATGGAGCACCACGTGCTGCACGTCGCCGACGAGACGGACAAGAAGGCCGTCGCGATGCGGATCGCCGCCCGCGAGGGGCGCGTGATCCTCTTCGTCGACACCAAGCGCTCGGCCGACCGCTTCACCAAGCGGCTGCTCGCGAGCGGCGTACGCGCCTCCGCGCTGCACGGCGGACGCTCCCAGCCGCAGCGCAACCGCACGCTCGACCAGTTCAAGACCGGTCTGGTGACCGCTCTCGTCGCCACCAACGTGGCGGCGCGCGGCATCCATGTCGACGACCTCGACCTCGTCGTGAACGTCGACCCGCCGACCGACCACAAGGACTACCTGCACCGCGGCGGGCGTACCGCTCGCGCGGGGGAGTCCGGCAGCGTGGTCACGCTGGTCCTGCCGGAGCAGAAGCGGGACATGACCCAGCTGATGGCCAACGCGGGGATCAGTCCGCACACGGCCCGCGTCAAGTCGAGCGACGACGAGCTCGTACGGATCACCGGGGCGCGGGAGCCTTCCGGGGTTCCGGTCGTCATCCCCGTACCGGAGCCCGCGGTCGCGCAGCCCTCACAGGGGAAGCCGCGGGCGCGGCGCGGTGGTGGCGGGGGCGGTGGCGGCCGTGGAGCGGCTGCCACCGGTACTCGGGCCGCCGGTACGCGGTCCGGTGGCGGTGCTGCTCGTACCGGGTCCGGTGCCGGGGCGGCCTCGCGTGGGCGCGGGGGCGCCGCGTCGCGTACGCGCGGTGGGCAGCCCGGTGGCGGACGTCGGTCCGCCTGAGCCACCGACTGGGAGCTCGGGGAGAAGCGTCGGGGGCGGCTGCGGGCACGTCGTGGCCGCCCGCGCGGTTCCCCGCGCCCCTGACGGGGCGCCCTCGGGCGCCCCGTGTCAGAACTCCGTCATGCGCTCCCGGCGCACCGAGTAGACGACGAATCCCGCCCCCAGGGCCAGGAACAGCGTGCCGCCCGCCACGTACGGGGTCGTGTCGAAGCTTCCCGTGTCGGCCAGGCGGGTCCGGGTCGTGTCCGTCGTGGCTGCCGTGTCGGTTGTGTGGGTCGTCTCGGTGGCGGCCTCCTCCGATGTGCCCGTGGACGTGTGTGCCGCGGTGCGGACCACCGTCGTGGTCGTTGTCCGTGTTCTGTGCTCCGCCGGCATGTCGTCCGTCGCCTTGGCGGACGGGACGAACCACAGGGCACCCAGGAGGGTCCCCGCGGCGGTGGCGGTCAGCAACGATCGACGTGCGGACACGGAATATCGATCCCCTTGTGACGCTGGCGAATTGGCCGTGTGGGGCGATGTTAGTGAAAGGTGCGGGTCACGGGAAAGTCACGGTGGTCAGGAGTCGTACGCTCCCATGCATGAGCACACCTGAGACATCACGTTTTGTGCGGTTGCACGTCGAATTGGTCGTCGAGGTCGACGACGAGAACGCTCTGACCAAGGCGGCGCTGGGCCGCATGGCCGAGGATGCCGAGATCCCGGCCGACGAGCGGGCCCACGCCGAGAGCACCGTGACGCACGACACGGCCGAGGCCCTCGCGTACCTCGTCGACCCGTTCGACCTGGTCGCGGACGTGCCGGGGGTCGAACTCGCCCAGGCCTCGTGGAGCAGCGAGCACATCGACTACGACCCCGATTCGCCGGATTGGGACCTGGACGAGGATGATGACGCCTCGGACGAGGAAGAAGCGACCGGCTGATACCGCTCGGGAGAATTCATGACCCCGGGCGGCAACCGCCACCCGGGGTTCTGTCGTCTCATGGGACGCAGTGACCGACACCCGCACCAGGCGTATCCCTGTGGAGCGACGTGGCATGCCCCACACCCTCGATGGATGTGGAACGGGACGAACCGGTCGTAGCGTTAATTGGTGTTACGGGGACTCTCTTGGTTCAGGGGATTCGGCAACGATGGAGAAGCGTGTGATGACGGACAGTAAGCGGCGCAAGGGCCTGACGGTCGCGTCCGCACTGCTCGGCGGGGTGCTGATGCTCTCTGCGTGCAGCGGAGGGGGCGGCGACAACCCCAAGGGCGAAAGCGAAGGTGACGGCTCCTCGCAGTCCAAGGTCGACGAGGCCGCGGCCAAGGAGACCTCCGAGGCCCAGATCAAGATCACACCCAAGGACGGCTCCGACAACGCCTCCATCAACAGCGCCGCCGCGGTCACTGTGACCAAGGGCACACTGAGTGAAGTGACCATGAAGACGGCGGCCGGTGCCGCCGTCGAGGGCGAGATATCCGCCGACAAGAAGAGCTGGAAGCCCAGCGGTCAGCTGGAGCGCGCCACCGGCTACAAGATCGCCGCGACGGCCAAGGACTCGGACGGCCGCGCCGCCCACGAGAACGCGTCGTTCACGACGGTCTCCCCGGCCAACAGCTTCATCGGCAACTTCACGCCCGAGGACGGTTCCACCGTCGGCGTCGGTATGCCGGTCTCGATCAACTTCGACAAGGCGATCACGAACAAGGCGGACGTCCAGAAGGGCATCACCGTCTCCTCCACCAGCGGCCAGGAGGTCGTCGGGCACTGGTTCAGCGCCAACCGCCTGGACTTCCGCCCCGAGGAGTACTGGAAGGGCAACTCCACCGTCACCCTGAAACTGAACCTCGACGGTGTCGAAGGTGCCTCCGGCGTCTACGGCGTGCAGCAGAAGACGGTCACCTTCAAGATCGGCCGCAACCAGGTCTCGATCGTCGACGCCAAGACGAAGACGATGA
This sequence comes from Streptomyces sp. NPDC017991, assembly GCF_044328075.1. Taxonomy (NCBI): domain Bacteria; kingdom Bacillati; phylum Actinomycetota; class Actinomycetes; order Kitasatosporales; family Streptomycetaceae; genus Streptomyces; species Streptomyces sp. NPDC017991. The sequence continues at coordinate 436,490 of NZ_JBIRGP010000003.1, forward strand.
AGGTCACGCAGGACGGCAAGACCATCAGGACCATCCCGATCTCCGCGGGCGCTCCGGAGAACAAGACGTACGAGGGCCGGATGGTGATCTCCGAGAAGTTCAAGGAGACCCGGATGGACGGCTCGACGGTCGGCTTCACCAAGGAAGACGGCAAGGGTGAGTACGACATCAAGGACGTACCGCACGCGATGCGCCTGTCGACCTCCGGCACGTTCATCCACGGCAACTACTGGGGCGCCAAGTCCATCTTCGGCAGCGTGAACACCAGCCACGGCTGTGTGGGCCTGTCGGACACCAAGGGCGCCAACGACACCAACTCCCCGGGCGGCTGGTTCTACAGCCACTCGATCGTCGGCGACGTCGTGGACGTGCGGAACACCGGTGACAAGACCGTCGCCCCGGACAATGGCCTCAACGGCTGGAACCTGGACTGGGCGGCGTGGAAGGCCGGTTCGGCCGCCTGATCCCGAACAGACCTCGTCCCGAGGGCGGTTGCTCACCACGAGCAGCCGCCCTCGGCGTTTTCACAGCCTTTCGGGGGCCCGCACAGCCCGCTGTGGGACCTTTCCGGGGTTCTGCACAGCCTTCTCATCCTTCTCTTATGCGGGGCTTATCCCTCCATCACACGGTGTCCCTAGCTTGCGGCCATGTTCTTCACCTATCTGAGGCGCGAACTGCGCCGCCGCAGAAAGGCGGCGCTCGTCGTCGCCTCCGGACTCGCCCTGGGCATCGCCCTGGTCATCGTGGTCAGCTCCGTGTCGTCCGGCATGGAGAAGGCGCAGGGCAAGGTCCTCCAGTCGCTGTACGGGCTGGGCACGGACATGACGGTCACCAAGGCGGCCCAGGCCCAGTCGGGCACGGGCGAGCGCCCGCGCTTCCAGTTCGACGCCCGGGACGGTGACTCCGACGAGGAGCAGAGCAGCGACCGCGTCATGGTGCAGGGCTTCCAGACCCTGGCCGCCGGCACGGTCTCGAAGGTCGACACGCAGAAAGGGGTCTCGGACGCCGTCGGCGGGCTCAGCCTCCAGGTCGTCAAGGTCAGCGGCCAGTTCCAGCGGGGCGAGTTCCAGCAGGACCAGCAGCAGGGCGGCGGCGGTGGCAACCAGCAGGGCGGCGGCCCCGGCGCCCAGCAGTCCCCGCAGGGCCGCGTCGAGGGCGGCGGCGCCGACTTCGACGTCAACAGCTACTCGGTCTACGGCACGGACGTCAGCAAGCCCGACCTGGGCCCGCTGACCTCCTCGAAGATCACCAGCGGCCGTACGTTCAAGACCTCGGAGACCGACGCGAAGGTCGTCGTCGCCGACAAGTCCTACGCCAAGGAGAAGAAGCTCGCCCTCGGTGACACCGTCACCGTCAAGGGCGTCAAGTACAAGGTCATCGGCATCGCGACACCCGACAGCGGTGACGCGGCGGCCAACCTCTACATTCCGCTCAAGCAGGCGCAGACGATCAGCGACTCCAAGAACAAGGTCACCACGATCTACGTCAAGGCGTCCGACTCGCAGCAGATCGACAGCGTCAAGTCCACCATCCAGAAGAACATCGACGGTACGACGGTGACCACCTCCGCCGACCTCGCGGACACGGTGTCCGGATCCCTCTCCACCGCCTCCGACCTCGCCTCGAACGTGGGCAAGTGGCTGTCGATCGCGGTGCTCGTGGCCGCGTTCCTGGTCGCGGGACTGCTCACCTCCTCCGCCGTGTCCCGTCGCGTACGGGAGTTCGGCACGCTGAAGGCGCTCGGCTGGAAGTCCGGCCGCGTCACCCGGCAGGTCGTCGGGGAGGCCGTCGTCAACGGCCTGGTCGGCGGCGTCCTCGGGATCGCCCTCGGTCTCGGCGGCGCGTACGCCGTCACCGCGATCAGCCCGACGCTCCAGGCCGAACTCGCCTCCACGGGCGGGGGCACGGGCGGCCCCGGCGGCGGTGGAGGCCCCGGTGGCGGCGGCATGGGCGGCCCGGCCCGCCAGGCGGCGTCCAAGGCCCTCGACGTGACCCTCACGGCCCCGGTCGCCCTCGACACGATCGCGATCGCGGTGGGCCTCGCGGTGGCGGGCGGCCTGATCGCCGGCGCGTTCGGCGGCTGGCGGGCCTCCCGCCTCCGCCCGGCGGACGCCTTGCGCCGAGTCGAGTAGCCCGAACACCTACGGGACGGCCCCGCACCCCGAGCCCCGCCAGGGGCGCCCTTCAGGGGCGCGGGGAACTGCGCGCTCAGCCACGTACAGCCCGCACTTCGACTGCGGCAGCCACCACCCCGCCCCTCCAGGGGCGCGGGGAACTGCGCGACCAGCCCCAGACGGCCCGCACTCTCAAGAACCGGCCCAGGAGTCACACGTGTACGAACTAAAAGGCATCACCAAGCAGTACAAGCGGGGCAAGGAGACCGTGCACGCCCTCGCAGGCGTCGACCTGACCATCGCGGACGGCGACCGCCTGGTCATCCAGGGCCCCACCGGCGGCGGCAAATCGACCCTCCTCCAGATGCTCGGCGGCCTCGACCGCCCCACCTCCGGAAGCATCGAGCTGGACGGAACAGATCTCGCCAGATTGTCCGAGACCAAACTGACCGACGTACGCAGCGAGAACATCGGATTCGTTTTCCAGAGCTTCAATCTCATTCCCACCCTCACCGCCCAGGAGAACGTGGAGACCGCCCTCGTACCACTGAAGGTGAAGGTGAGGGAACGGCGGGAAAGGGCCGCCGCCGCGCTGGAGTCCGTAGGGCTCGCCGAGCGGGCCGGGCATCTGCCCGCCGAGCTGTCCGGCGGCCAGCAGCAGCGCGTCGCCATCGCCCGTGCCCTGGTCAAGCAGCCGAAGGTGCTGCTCGCCGACGAACCGACCGGCAACCTCGACGAGTCGATGCGCGACGAGATCATGGACGTACTGGAAACCATGTGGAAGGAGCACGGGCTCACTTTCATCATGGTCACGCACGATTCCGCGCTCGCGAGAAAGGCCCCCAGGGTCGCCACGATCCGGAAGGGGAAGATCACCGTCAAGGAAAACGCCAACTCTTGACCGCAGTCACACTATTGAGCACCTGTTCACCCCCCGGCATACTGAGTATTCCGGGGGGTTACGCACGCGCATGCGTACGGGATGTCCCCCGGCCGGATGAACGGGGATTCATCCCGGACCTCATCTCCAGGGGGAGACTTGCGCAGACAAGTGAAAAGAGCGTGCGCGGCCACGATCGCCACGGCGGCAGCCGTGGCCCTGGCGGCGGGCATGACCAGCCCGGCGTCGGCGGAGGCCGAGCCTACGGCCGTCGACCAGGCCGCACAGACCACGCCCAAGCACCGCGTCACCCTGATCACCGGCGACCGTGTCGTCGTCGACGCCAAGGGCCGTGTCATCGGCCTGGAGCGGGCCAAGGGCCGCGAGGGGATACCCGTCCAGATACGCAAGGCCGACGGGCACACCCTCGTCGTCCCGGCCGACGCCGCACGGCTGATAGCCGGCGGCAAGCTCGACCAGCGGCTCTTCGACGTCACCGCGCTGAACACCGCGGCCAACCGCAAGGCCCAGAAGCAGGGCCTCAAGCTGATCGTCGGCTACAGCGGCGCCGCCGCGGCGGCGAAGGCGGACGTCCGCGAGGCCGGTGACACCAAGATCCGCAGGACCCTCAAGTCACTGAACGCGGACGCGGTGCTGACGCCCAAGGGCGACGCGCCCGACCTGTGGGCCGCGGTCACCGACACGCGGTCCGGCGGCGCGAGCACCGCCTCCGGCATCGCCCACGTGTGGCTCGACGGGGTCCGCAAGGCCAGCCTCGACAAGTCCGTTCCGCAGATCGGCGCCGACAAGGCCTGGGCCGCCGGATACGACGGCAAGGGCATCAAGGTCGCCGTCCTCGACACCGGTGTCGACGCCACCCACGACGACCTGAAGAACCAGGTCGTGGCCGCGAAGAACTTCTCCACCGCCGCCGACGCGACCGACAAGTACGGCCACGGCACGCACGTCGCGTCCATCGTGGCCGGTACGGGCGCCAAGTCCGCCGGCAAGTACAAGGGCGTCGCGCCCGGTGCCAAGCTGCTCAACGGCAAGGTGCTCGACGACAACGGCTACGGCGACGACTCCGGCATCCTCGCCGGTATGGACTGGGCGGCCGAGCAGGGCGCCGACGTCGTGAACCTCAGCCTGGGCGGCGGGGACACCCCCGACATCGACCCGCTCGAAGCGCAGGTCAACAAGCTGTCCAAGGAGAAGGGCATCCTCTTCGCCATCGCCGCCGGCAACGACGGCGACTTCGGCGAGCAGACGATCGGCTCCCCGGGCAGCGCGGAGGCCGCGCTCACCGTGGGCGCCGTCGACGACACGGACAAGCTGGCCTCGTTCTCCAGCCGGGGCCCCGGCCTCGACGGGCAGATCAAGCCCGACGTGACCGCGCCCGGCGTGGACATCACGGCCGCCTCGGCGCCGGACAGCGTCATCGCCAAGGAGGTCGGCGAGAAGCCGGCCGGCTATGTGAGCATCTCGGGTACGTCGATGGCCACCCCGCATGTCGCGGGCGCCGCGGCGATCCTGAAGCAGCAGCACCCCGACTGGACGTACGCCGAGCTCAAGGGCGCGCTGACCGGCTCCGCCAAGGGCGGCAAGTACACGCCGTTCCAGCAGGGTTCGGGCCGGATCCAGGTCGACAAGGCCATCAAGCAGAGCGTGGTCGCCGACCCGTCGTCGGTGAGCTTCGGCGTCCAGCAGTGGCCGCACACCGACGACACCCCGGTCACCAAGAAGGTCACGTACCGCAACCTCGGGACGGCCGACGTCACGCTGAACCTCGCGGTGGCGGCCACCGACCCGAAGGGGCAAGCGGCTCCGGCCGGCTTCTTCACGCTCGGCGCCAAGACGCTGACCGTCCCGGCGGGCGGCACGGCCTCCGCCGACCTCACGGCCAACAGCAAGCTCGGCGGCACGGTCGACGGCGCCTACTCGGCGTACGTGACCGCCACCGGCGGCGGCCAGAGCGTACGCACGGCGGCGGCGGTGCAGCGCGAGGTGGAGTCGTACGACGTCACGCTCAAGTTCGTCGACCGTGACGGCAACGCGGCGAAGTACTACAACGCCAACCTCTCCGGGGTCTCCGGGCTCGCCAAGGACAAGTGGTACTCGCCCTACGACGCGTCCGGCAGCGTCAAGGTGCGCGTCCCCAAGGGCGGTTACATCCTCGACTCGGCGTTCTTCGTCGACCCGGAGGACTTCGCCAAGGGTGCCGACTGGGTGGCACAGCCGAAGCTGAGCATCACCAGGAGCGCCACGATCACGGTGGACGCGCGGACCGCCAAGCCGGTGGACATCACCGTGCCCGACGCGGCGGCCACGTCGGAGTTCGCCTCCGCGGACTACACGGTGGACGTCGGCAACAACAGCTACTCGTTCGGCTGGTGGCTGGACTCGTACGCCAACTTCCGTGCCGCGCACGCCGGTCCGCAGATCACGGACGGCACGCTGTACCAGCAGTGGGACGGCCACTGGGCCAAGCCCGCCGAGGAGTACGACACCACGGCCGGAGGCAAGGTCAAGCAGGTCGCCACCGGCTACACCAAGCACTACAAGGCGAGCGAGCTGGCCACGGTGAAGACCGGTCTCGGTGCCTCGTCGAGCGGCAAGAAGGGCGCGCTCAACGCCTGGGGCTCGCTGCCCGGCAGCTCCGGCTCCTCCGCCATCGGTATCCAGCAGACGCTGCCGGGCACGCGGACGGTGCACCTGTCCACCGCGGGCGGCGTCAAGTGGAACCTCGACTTCGAGCAGCACGGCGGAGTCGACGAATGGGGTTGGCCGATCGTCGAGGCCTTCTACACGCTCGGCACCCCGCAGACCCTCGCGGCGGGCAAGAGCTACGAGAAGACCTTCAACACGGCGGTCTTCGGACCGCGGATCGGCTCCTCCTTCGGGATCTACCGCGAGGGCAACGGCATCTACGGCTACCTGCCGCTGTTCGCCGACGGCAAGACCCATTCCGGCTCCTCGCTGTACTCGGCGGTCACCACGACCCTCTACCGCAACGGCGCCAAGGTCGGCTCGAACAGCGACCCGCTGGTCGGGGGCGACATCTTCAAGGTCCCGGCCGGTGACGCCGCGTACAAGCTGACCACCTCGGTCAAGCGGACCGTCAAGGTCGCCGCGGCCTCCACCCGCGTCGACGCCAGCTGGACCTTCCGCTCCAAGAAGGCCGACCTGGCCAAGCTGCCCGCGTCCTCGATCCGCTTCGACGCGGCCGTGGGCCTGGACAGCAGGGCTCCGGCGGACAAGAAGGTCTCCGTCCCGGTGACCGTCCAGGGCTCGGCGGCGGGCTCGAACCTGAAGTCCCTGTCGGTGTACGTGTCGTACGACTACGGCCAGACCTGGAAGAAGGTCACCGTCAAGAACGGCAAGATCGCGATCACGAACCCGGCCAAGGGCAAGGCGATCTCGTTCCACGCCAAGATCGCCGACAAGAAGGGGAACAAGTCGACGATCTCGATCTACAACGCGTACTACGGAAAGTGACCCAAGTTCTACTGAACGCTGATACGCGCGACGCGTGAGAACGGCCCGCCGGAAGCAGAGCTGCCGGCGGGCCGTTCGGGTAGACGGGGGGTATGACCACGCACACCGTCGAATACGTCCGGTACCTCATCCCCGAGGAGCAGTCGGCGCTGTTCCTCGCCGCCTACTCCCGGGCCGCCGCGCACCTCGCGGCGGCCCCGAGCTGCGTCGACTACGAGCTGGCCCGCTGCGAGGACGACTTCCAGCACTACGTGCTCCGGATCACCTGGACGTCCACCGAGGACCATGTCGAGGGTTTCCGCCGGTCCGAGCTCTTCACCGACTTCGTCGCCGAGATCGGCCCCTTCACCGGGTTCGTGGAGGAGACACGCCACTACAAGCCGACGACGGTACGGGGCACGGGGGCGGCCGTGCCCACGCTGTACGCCTGGGCCGGGGGCACGGAAGCCTTCGCCCGCCTCACCGAGGTGTTCTACGACAAGGTCCTCAAGGACGACATCCTGGCCCCCGTCTTCGAGGGGCTCGCCGCCGAGCACGCGGCGCATGTGGCGTCCTGGTTCGCGGAGGTCTTCGGGGGGCCGCCCGCGTACTCCGAGACGCAGGGCGGGCACGGGCACATGGTCGCGAAGCATCTGGGGAAGGGCATCACCGAGGTGCAGCGGCGGCGCTGGGTGAATCTGTTGCAGGACGCGGCGGATGAGGCGGGGCTGCCCTCGGACGCGGAGTTCCGGTCCGCGTTCCTCGCTTACGCGGAGTGGGGGACCCGGCTCGCCGTGTATTTCTCCGGGCCGGACGCGGTGGCTCCGGGGGAGCGGCCGGTTCCGCGGTGGTCATGGGGTTCGGCCATGCCGTACCAGGCCCCTTCGTCCTCGTCCTCGTCCTCAGCCTCGTCCTCAGACGCCGGACGGGCTTGAGGGCTTCGATCTCGGCTGCGGGCCGGTGGGGGCCGGTCGCGCAGTTCCCCGCGCCCCTGGGGGGGCGGAGCCCCCGAGGTCGGCTACTGCCTCGGCGCCGACGAACCCGCCTGGACCGCGTCCGTTCCCCAGCTCGCGAGCAGGCGGAGCGCCTCCGCCGAGGGCGACCCCGGCTCCGCGTGATACGTCACCATCGACAACTCCTCGTCGTCGACGAGCTTGAACGTCTCGAAGGACAGCGTCAGCTCACCCACCAGCGGATGATGCAGCCGCTTCACCCCGTGACTCTTCTCCTTGACGTCGTGCGTCGCCCACAGCCGCCGGAACTCCTCGCTCTTCACGGACAGCTCCCCGACGAGAGCCGACAGCCGAGGATCGTCCGGATGGCAGCCCGCGTCCATCCGCAGGAAACTCACCATGTCGGACGCCTTCTGCTCCCACTCCACGAACAGCTCGCGGTACTCGGGCCGCAGGAACACCATCCGCGCCCAGTTCCGCTCCTGCGCCGGCATCTGCGACCAGTCCCCGAAGACCGCCGCGCTCATCCGGTTCCACACGAGGATGTCCGAGCGTCGCCCCACGACGTACGCGGGCACACTGTCGAACGTGTCGATCAGCTGCCGCATCGCCACCCGCACCTGCTGCGGCCGGGCCGACACCTTCTTCTTGTGCTGCTTGGGCTTCGCCAGATGCGTCAGGTGCGCGTGCTCCGCGCCGCTCAGCCGCAGGGCGCGGGCGATCGCGTCGAGGACCTCCGCCGACACGTTCCGGCCGTTGCCCTGCTCAAGGCGGGTGTAGTACGCCACGGACACCCCGGCCAGCTGCGCCAGCTCCTCGCGGCGCAGCCCCGGCACCCGGCGGTGCCGCCCGAAGTCCGGCAGCCCCACGTCCTCCGGCTTCAGCCGGGCCCGGCGGGTGCGCAGGAACTCGCTGAGCTCGGCGCGCCGGTCCAGCCCCCGTCCCGGTTCCTGGCCGGTCCCGCCGGAGGGCTCCTGAGAGGGCTGTTCGTCCATACGTCCAGTATTCACGCCGCTGCACGGTCGTACGCATACGAGCCTGCCCCCGCCAGTAGTAGGACCGGTGGACGTACGAAACACCGTGGTCTGGGTGAAGGCCGGCAAACGGGCCAGGCTGGACGCCGTACCCGGCCGGAAGGCAGGCCGGGCGCGGATCCACCCTTTAGGAGAACCGTCCGCATGACCACTGTCGCCGCATACGCCGCCCCCGCCGCCAAGGCTCCGCTGGAGCGCACCACCATCGAGCGTCGCCCGGTCGGCCAGCAGGACGTCCTCATCGAGATCAAGTTCGCCGGTATCTGTCACTCGGACATCCACCAGGCCCGCGAGGGCTGGGGCGAGGCCATCTTCCCGATGGTCCCCGGCCACGAGATCGCCGGCGTCGTCACCGAGGTCGGCGCCGGTGTCACCAAGTTCGCCGTCGGCGACCGCGTGGGCGTCGGCTGCATGGTCGACTCCTGCCGCGAGTGCGAGAACTGCAAGGCGGGCCTTGAGCAGTACTGCACCCAGGGCAACATCGGCACGTACAACGCCGTCGACAAGAACGGCGAGGTCACCTACGGCGGCTACTCGACCCACATCGTGGTCGACGAGGCCTTCACCGTCGGTATCCCCGAGGGCCTGGCCCTCGACGAGGCCGCGCCGCTGCTGTGCGCCGGCATCACCACGTACTCCCCGCTCAAGCACTGGAACGCCGGTCCCGGCAAGAAGGTCGCGATCCTCGGCATGGGCGGCCTCGGGCACATGGGCGTGAAGATCGCGCACGCGCTCGGCGCCGAGGTGACCGTGCTGTCGCAGTCGCTCCGCAAGAAGGACGACGGGCTGAAGCTGGGGGCCGACCACTACTACGCGACCAGTGACCCGAAGACCTTCGAGGAGCTGCGTGGCTCGTTCGACCTGATCCTCTCGACCGTTTCCGCTCCGCTGGACCTGGACAGGTTCCTGTCCCTGCTCCGGACGGACGGTGCCTTCGTGAACGTGGGCGCGCCCGAGGAGCCGGTGTCCCTGAACCTGTTCTCGGTGATCGGCGGGCGCAAGACCCTCGCCGGGTCGGGGATCGGTGGCATCCAGGAGACGCAGGAGATGCTGGACTTCTGTGCCGAGCACGGGTTCGGGGCGGAGATCGAGCTGATCAGTGCGGCTGAGATCAACGAGGCGTACGAGCGGGTGCTCGCGAGTGATGTGCGGTACCGGTTCGTGATCGACGCTGCCACGATCTAGGTCCGCCCTGGGGTGGCTGGGGCTCGTTCTTCTGTGCGGGCCCGGTGGGGGCCGGTCGCGCAGTTCCCCGCGCCCCTTGAGGGCGCGGGGCTACGGGGGGTGCCGTCCCGGCGGGTGGGCGCCTAGCGTGGTCGTTGGCAGGGAAGGTGCCGCTGACGAGCCGAGGAGGTCCGCACGATGACCGTCGAGCTGAACCACACGATCGTCGCCGCCCATGACAAGAAGACGTCGGCCCGCTTTCTCGCCGACATCCTGGGCCTGGAGGTGAGCCCCGCGTACGGCCCCTTCATCCCCGTGCGGATCCCGAACGGGGTGACCCTCGACTACATGGACGCCGTCGGGTCCATCCCGCCCCAGCACTACGCGTTCCTGGTCTCGGAGGACGACTTCGACACGATCTTCGCCCGCGTCCAGGACACGGGCCTCACCTACTGGGCGGACCCGTACCACCGCCGCGTCAGCGAGATCAACACGAACGACGGCGGTCGCGGCACGTACTTCGAGGACCCCAACGGCCACAGTCTGGAGATCCTCACCCGGCCTTATGGAAGCGGGGCGCGGGGGTAGGCGAGGTGGCCGGCACGCCTACTATGTGCTTTTCGGCTGCCATTGTCCTGGGGAGGGCCTGCAGCGCATGTCTCGTCGCTCTACTGGTTTCGTCGGCGTGTGGGCTGAAGTACAACGACAGCAGCAGCGCCAGCTGGAAGTCGAGGCCAGGCAGCGGAGGCGAGCGGAACAGCAGACCCTCGCCTACCAGCGGCGAGCGGCCCAGAGCCACCGCCAGTACCGGCAGGCCGAGGCGCAACGCCGTACGGACGAACTGGACGCGCAGGTCGCCTCGTTGCAGGGTCTGCTCGCCGCGGGCTGCCGGACCCCCGCCTTCCGGGCGTCCTCGCTCCTGCGGCCAGAGGAGGTCCAGCCCTTCGCCCCGGGGCCGCTGGCCCAGCCGGTACGCATGCCGGATGCCGCCCACTACCAGGTGCAGAGCGGCTGGACCGCGAACCGCCGGGCCCAGGCGCAGGCCGAGGCACGAGCGCGCTTCGAGCACGACTGGCACGCCGCCCAGGCCGCGGAGGCGCACCGCCGGCAGCAACTGGCCGCCTACCAGCGGCAGTACCAGCAGTGGGCCGACGCCCAGCTGGCCGAGGTACGCCGCCACAACGCGGGCGTCGCCGAGGTGACCGAGGGCGTCCGGCGGCTGGATCCCGACGCGGTGATCGAGTACTTCTCCGCCGCTCTCTACGCCTCGAAGGCATGGCCACAGGACCTGCCGCGCCAGGTCGCGGCAGCGTACGACCCGGCGGCCCGGGAACTGGTGCTGGACTGGGAGCTGCCCGACTTCGGGATCGTCCCCGAGGTCAAGTCCGTGCGGTACGTGGCCGGGACCGACCAGGACAAGGAGACCGCGCGCCCCGTGAGCCAGCGCCGGGCGCTGTACCGGGACGTTCTCGCGCAGTGCGTGCTGCTCGTCCTGCACGAACTCTTCGCCGCCGACGAGCTGGGCGCACTCGAAGCGGTGACCCTGAACGGGTTCGTGGACGGACACGACCCGACGACGGGCCGGCCGGGCCAGATCTTCCTCGCGACCGTCATGGCCTCCCGCTCGGCGTTCCACGACCTGCACCTCGCACAGGTGGAGGCGGGCAGCTGCCTGTCCGACGCGCTGCGGGGACAACTCTCGGCCCGGCCGGACCAGCTGATACCGGTACGGACGGGCCGGCGGCCCCAGGATGTCGGGAACCGTGTCGTCGCCCACGGCGGCGACGAGGAACCCGACCTGTACGCCATGGATCCGATCGCCTTCGAGAACCTCGTCGCCGAACTCTTCCGGGCCATGGGGATGCAGGCGGTGACGACCCAGCGCTCGGGCGACGGCGGCGTGGACGTCGACGCGCTGGACCCGGCGCCGATCCGGGGCGGCAAGATCGTCGTACAGGTCAAGCGGTACCGCAACACCGTTCCGCCCACCGCCGTACGCGACTTGTACGGGACCGTGCAGGACGCCGGGGCCAACAAGGGCGTCCTGGTGACGACGTCGGGCTTCGGCCCCGGCTCGCACACCTTCGCCAACGGCAAACCGCTGGAACTCGTCTCGGGCCCCCAGCTCGTCGATCTGCTGCACCGGCACGGGCTGCGGGGGCGGCTGGGCGAGGGGGACCGGGCGGCGGGCGGCGAAGCGCGGTCGGCCACGCGGCCGGCGCGGTCGGCACCGGAGGACCCCGGCACCCGGCTGCCCGACGACTACAACGTCCTCGGCATGTCGTGGTCCGGGAACGTGGCCCTGGACGTGTGCGCGCTCGTCTGCGCCGGCAACCGCGTCCTGAGCGACGAGCACTTCGTCTTCTTCAACAACCCCCGGACCCCCGACGGTTCGGTGCGCACCCTTCCCGCCACCGGGCCCGACAAGGCCGCGATCTGTGTGTCCTTCGACGGGCTGCCGGAGCGGGCGGACCGGTTCGTCCTCGTGGCCGCGATCGACCCGGAGGTCAACCCGGACGCCGACCTGTCCGGGTTCACCGACGCCCGGATCCGGCTGCTCGACCCGGAGATGTCCGAACTGGGACAGCTGGAGGTCTCCGACGGGCGGCCGCGCGAGACCGCGCTGGTGCTCGGCGCCTTCCGCCGACGGGCGGGCGGCGACTGGGACTTCGTCCTCGGCGGCAAGGGCTACACCGGCGGCCTGATGGAACTCGTCCAGGACCACGGCATAGAGGTGGAGTAACAGGAGCAACAGGAGTAACAGCAGCAACAGGAGTCACAGGGGGACACCCACTATCGGGCCCGGGCCTCCTGGGCTTCCTGGGGCTCCCGGGCCTCCTGTGCTTCGAGGAGTTCGTCGCCGTGCTCGGTCACCCAGCGGCCGAGCGCAGCCATGGGGCCCTCGACCAGGCTCAGCCCCAGCGTGGTCAGGGCGTACTCGACGCGCGGCGGCGCCTCGGCACGGGCCCGGCGGTCCACCAGGCCGTTGGCGAGGAGGCGGCGCACGGTGTCGGTCAGCACCTTGTCGCTGATGCCGCCGATCGCGGCCCGCAGATCGCGGCGCCGGCACGGGCCCGAGCGAAGGGCCGCCAGGACGACGGGGTCCCAGGTGTGCGCGAACAGATCGGCGGCGGCGCGCAGCCGGCAGTCGGCGACCAACTCGTAGCAGTGCGTCTCGTCATCGGTCATCCCCGCTTCACCCGCCTCTCTGTCATCCCCGTCTCCGTCATCCCTGTCTCTGCCGTCCCCGACCCCGTCTCCGCCATCATCGCGTGTCGGTCACGCACCGATCGGTGCGTGACGCGCTCCCTACCGTGGTTACCCAACTGGCTGCGTACGACGATGGTTTGAGAGGCGGCGACGATGCGTATCGGGATTCTGGGAACGGGAACACTGGCGGCGGCCCTGGGCGAGGGCTGGATCCGTGCGGGGCACGAGGTGTGGATCGGCGGACGGTCGCAGGTCAAGGCGGGCAAGCTCGCCGAGCGACTGGGGCGCGGGGCACTCGCCGCCACACCGCGCGAGGCGGTCACGGGCCGCGACGCGGTGCTGCTCGCCGTGTCCTGGGACGGCGTCGGGGACATGCTGGGACTGGCGGGCGCGGCCGACGGCGTACTCGCGGGCACGCCTCTGATCGACCCCACGAACGCCGTCGCGCACGGTGTCGGCGATCTGCTCACCGGACGCGGCGAGTCGATGGCGATGCGGATCGCCGGGCTCGCGCCGGGCGCCCATGTGGTGAAGGCGTTCCATCTCTTCCCCGCCGGCCTGTGGACCAGCCCCGCCGACGACGGCCGGCCCCGGGCGACCGTGGCGATGTGCGGCGACGATCCGACGGCCCTGCGGATCGTCGGCGAGCTGGTGAGTGACGTCGGCGGAGCCCCGGCGACTCTGGGCTCCCTGGACCGTGTCCGACAGCTGGAGGAGGTCGCGGGCTTCGTCATAGGTCTCGCGTTCGCGGGTGTGGACCCCAACTCCGCTGTGCCGAAGGTCTCTTGAGGAGGTGAGGAGGCGAGGAGGTGATGGGGCATGCGGAGTGTCCCCGGGACCGCCGTGGCGTGACCGGCCGTATGCCCCCCAGGACCTCGCCAGGCGGAACAGGGCCGGTGATACTCCTTGCTCCGTCACGTGCCGTGCGCTCAGCCGGGTGGCCCGGTCCGTCGTCTCGACATGGTTCCCGCACGGCGGGACGGTGTCCGCGCCCGTGACCTCGTCCGCGTCCCGCATCCGTGCCCGCGCCCGTGACCTCGTTCGGAAATCATTCTGGAGACACATCCGATGAAACTCGCCAAGCGTCTTGTCCTCACCACCGCGGCACTCGCCGCCGTGACCGCCGGCACGCTTTCCGGCGCGTCGGCCGACCAGGCCGCGGTCTCGCAGCCCGTACGGGTCGGCGTCGACGTTCCCGACGCGCTGAAGGTCCCGGACGGCAACCGCCTCACCGGTGTCTTCGCGGCCACCGGCGTCCAGACGTACACCTGCACCGACGGTGCCTGGAAGCTGCTGGAGCCCGCCGCCACCCTCTCGGTGAAGAGCGACCGCCAGCACCGCGCGGTCGCCCTCCACTCCCGCGGCCCCGTCTGGGTGTCCACCGTGGACGGCAGCGCCGTGAACGCCGCCGCCGTCGCCACCTCGCCCAAGACCGGCACCATCCCCGAACTCCTGCTCAAGTCCACCGCCACCCGCGGCACCGGCGTCTTCGCCGACGTCTCCTACATCCAGCGCCTCGCCACCGACGGCGGCGTGGCCCCCACCACCGCCTGCACCGGCACCGACCAGATCGGCGTCCCCTACTCCGCCACGTACACCTTCTACAAGCCCACCGCGTGACGGCTTGAAGAAGAGCTGAACGGAAGCAGGAAGCCCGGCGGCCGGGCACCTTGCCAGTTCGGTCGGGCAGCCAGCCGTTCGGCCGGGTACGGAATCGCCCGGAACCCTCGTGCGTTGAGGGGGGTGGGCATGGATGCCGGTGGTGAGCGAGCCGAGCGGCCCGAGTGACCGAGCTGACTGAAATTTGGAGGGGCCGCAATGGCTGCGCAGACACAGAGGGCCGTGCTGGCGGGCGGATGCTTCTGGGGGATGGAGGACCTGATCCGCCGACTCCCCGGCGTGACGGCGACCCGGGTCGGATACACCGGGGGCGACGTGCCGAACGCGACGTACCGTAACCACGGCACGCACGCGGAGGCCATCGAGATCCTTTTCGACCCCGCGGGGACGGATTTCCGTACGCTCCTGGAGTTCTTCTTCCAGATCCACGACCCGAGCACCAAGAACCGGCAGGGCAACGACCTCGGTCTCAGCTACCGCTCGGCGATCTACTACGTGGACGACGAGCAGAAGCGGATCGCCGAGGACACGATCGCGGACGTGAACGCCTCCGGACTGTGGCCGGGCGAGGTCGTCACCGAGGTGGAGCCGGTCGGCCCCTTCTGGGAGGCCGAGCCCGAGCACCAGGACTACCTGCAGCGTTACCCGGACGGCTACACCTGCCACTTCCCGCGCCCGGGATGGCGGCTGCCCGCCCGCGCGGAGGGCTGACCACCGGGCGGCCCGCCGGTCACACCACCTGTGACCGACGGGCCTCCTCGCGCCGACGTAGGTCACCGTCCGTCGTGCGCCATGAATCGACCGGTCTCCGTACGTCGCGAAGACGACGGCAGCCCGGCCGCTGCGCGGATACGCGGGGTGTCCCTGGAACCACCGCCGCTGTCGCGGGCCCACCCCCTTGGCCTCGGGACGGCATCAGCCGCGCCGCCACCACCAGCGCCGCCTGGGTTCCACCGTCAGCGCGGTTTCGTCCGTAGACCTGTTCGTCGACCTGTTCGTCGACCTGTCCGAGTGGAAGGCGGCCAGGGCGGCGCGGACGCGGTCGAAGGGGACGACCGCGTGTTGGCCGTCGGCGTGGACGGCCACCCCGACGCAGACCAGCTTGAATTGGTGCCCGTCTCCGCCGAGACGCGCACCGATGAAGACCGGCGCGCCCACGCACCCTTGGGGCAGGTCTCCGTTCCAGCGGATGCCGCCGTTGCCGGTGCGCGTGATCTCGCCGACCACGACAGCCTGCTCCCGCGTACCGTCCCCGTCGGCGACGTGCCCCAGCAGATAGGCCGCGACCGGGCCGTCACCGAGGTCGACGATGTCCTGTTCCGTGGCCGCGATGCCGTCGGTGATCTCGTCGATGGCCCAGCGCCACCCCTTGCGAGCGCCGTGGGCGTGCAACCCGGCGGTGGGCATGACCGCCACTCCCAGATCGTCCAGATGGGTCCACCCCTGCGCGAAGTCGATCAACATCAGCTTCTCGGCGCTCATTGCGGGTGTGCACAAGTCTGGACGCAGGGTGAATTCGGCCAACTCGACTCGCGTCGGCTCGCCGGCGGTCACGAGGTACTGCCGGACGACCTCGCCGTCGGCGCTCGTCTCCACAAGCTCGTTGAACCAGAAGGCCGTGGCGTGCTGCTCCTCCCGGTTGGCCTGCTGGAAGGGAAGCGTCGAGCGGCCGGCGTGATCGACTATCGCGTCGACGGTCGCACTGTGAAGATCGGGTAGGTCGGACACAGTTCGAGAGGCTAACGCACGGTGTGCGACATCTACCGAGGAGACTGGTTCCCCGTGGGAGGCCCGACCTGCGAGCCCACCGTTTCCCCAGCTTTCGGCGTCGGCAGCGCACAGGTGTCTGTCGATACGCCTTGATGACCCACTTCAGTTGAAGGTGCTGTGTTCGGGACGGCGGGTCCACAGAGATACGTCACTGCTCGTCGCGACGGCGATGGTCTCTCCGCAGGGGGAGAAGCCGAAGGCTCGAAGTTCCGAGTGCGCGGAGTGAAAGATGTGCCACCACTGCTCTCCGTGCGGGCCGGAGTGAGGAAGGCCGCCGTCGACCGAGAGCAGCACACGATCGTTGGGCCAGGCCGGGGTGACGGCCTCCAGGGCCCAGCCGTCCCCGGTCGTGGTGTGCAACCCTCCGCCGAAGAGCCCTGCGATGTGCACGCGGCGGTCGGCGATCGGCCCCAGTCCGGGGGACGTCAGGTCGGCGACCGTATCAGGGGTGCTGTCTTCGGGATCGGGGTCGCAGTCCCTGGCGATCTTTTCCCCGGTGACGGCGTCGAAGAGACCGTCACCGTTGTGGGAGACGACCATCACCAGGTCATGGCCGCTCTCAGGGTGCGACGCGAAGCCGATCCCGAGAAGTCCGCCGACAGGGACGCCGTACCCGGACTCGAAGACGGGCCGCCAGGGTTCAGGCGCGGGCACCACGGGGGCGGCGAGGAGCCGATCCCGTAGGGCCTGTCGATAGCCGGAAAGCGGCCGTTCACGAACGCGTCGCTCCACCGGGTCCCCCCTCTTGAGCCATTTCGTCACCTCGTCACCTCGTCACCTCTTCGCCTCTTCATGATCTCGCGGCGGTCACTATCCTGCGCAACCGGATAGTTGAGACAGTCGCTCCTTCGTCCGCCGAGCGCTCGTCCGCTCACGCTTCCCCGTGCACGCGATGGCCTTCCACCCCCGGCGTCCGCTGCTCGCGGTGGGCACCGGAGGGTACGACGGTGGCTACTTCTTCGAGGGCGAGTTACTGCTTCTGCACCTCAAGACGGGCGCGGTCGCTTCTCTCATCGAGCACGGAACGGGGCGGCAGGTCCTGGGCCTGGAGTGGCTCGACGAACAGTCACTCCGTGTCCTCATGGCGCCGCCCGACGACTGGCGGGACGAAGCAGCGCACGAGGAAGGTCACGTCGCCGTGGTGGACCGGACCGACTGGACCTCCGTCCCCGCGCAGTCCCTCGACGGCCGGGACCTGGCCGGCCCCCGGGTCCCCGCCCCGCGGCCGGATCACCGAGAGGCGGCGCAGCGAGCAACGGCCGAACTGCGCTCTCTCTGGCAGGCCCAACGAGCCGTTCCCGAACGATGATCGGCGATCTCGGCAAGCAGGCATCATGGGGTCCGACGCTGAAGGAGCGACGCCCATGAGACTGGTCTCGGACCCCGGATACGGCGAAGTGGATCTCTCCGCCTCGGCGGAAGAACTGACTGGGCTGGCGAGCGCGGTGGCTCAGGGCGAAGGGCTGCTCTGCTCCACTCCTTCGCCGGACGGCAACACCTTGGCCGGGGTCGAGGTCCGGAGTACTTCCGGCCCGGGCGTACTCATCCACCGGGACCCCGAGCGACAGATCCTCGTGATCAGCGGTGACTCCGCGAGCAGGACAGTACTCGCGGAGAATCTGCAGGCCATGGCCACTGCCGAGGACGGCGGTCACCTCCACGTCGACTACTTCCCCGGGCACTTCTACCTCGCCGAAGGGTCACTGCCCTTGGTGGTCAACAGCCCGCATGGAGGTATGCCGACCCGGTGAGAGCGGTCGGCCGCTGCGATGTGCGACCTGCGAGCGCTCGCCGTGAACGCGGCGTGACGATGCACGTCACCCTGTCCCGCTTCCCCGTGGCGGCCTACCCGTCCGTGGCCTCCGGCGCCGGGGTAATTCCCGTCGGGCAAGACGCTGCCGGGTTCGTCGTGAACGGGGCGCTCAGCCTGACCCCCGTCCCACCGATCCCGCAGTACCCGTCCGGGTTCTTGCTGCCCGAGAGGTACTGCTGGTGGTGGGCCTCCGCCGGATAGAAGGGGCGGCCCTCGGCGGGGAGGATCTCCGTGGTGATCGTGCCGTGGCCGGAGTACGTGAGGACCCTCTGGTACGCCGTGCGGGAGGCCTCGGCCGTGGTCGCCTGGGCCGGCGTGTGCGTGTAGACCGTGGAGCGGTACTGCGTGCCCACGTCGTTGCCCTGGCGGAAGCCCTGGGTCGGGTCGTGGGACTCCCAGAAGACCTTCAGCAGGCTCGCGTACGAGAGCACGGCCGGGTCGTACACCACGCGCACCACCTCGGTGTGGCCCGTCAGGCCCGAGCAGACCTCCTCGTACGCCGGGTGCTCGGTGAAGCCGCCCTGGTAGCCGACCAGAGTGGTGAAGACGCCCGCCGGGAGCCGCCAGAAGGTGCGCTCCGCACCCCAGAAGCAGCCCATGCCGAAGTCGGCGATCTCCAGACCCTCGGGGTACGGGCCGAGCAGCGGGTTGCCCAGCACCGTGTGCCGGCCGGGGACCGAGTACATCGGCTCCGAGCGGCCCCGCAGCGCCTGCTCGGCGGTGGGCAGCTTCGGCGTACGGCTGTACGGGAACACGGGATCTCCTCGGCGATGGCGGCGATAGCGGCGATGGCAGCAGTGGTGGCCGTGGCGGCAGTGGCAGCAACGGGAGAACGTCGTAGTCCCGTCCGGCATTCCGAGGCGTTCCGAGGCGTTCCGGAAGGCGCGCCCAGGGCCGCCGCGGCTACCGGTGCCGTCAGGGCCGTGCTCAGTGCGGCAGTGTCGCCGGGCTTCCTCCGTTCGCCTCGTATCCCGCCACCGACAGGGCCCGGTACACCGCGTAGTCCGCCGCCGGGTCGGGCGTCAGGGTCCAGGGCAGGGCGCCCACGTGGCCGTCGACATGCACCAACTGGTTCATCGACTCCGCCCAGCGCTCGCCGCGCACCAGGAAGAAGACCAGCAGATGGCGGACATGGGCGAGCATCGGGTCGTCCGAGCGGGCCGCGTGGACCGCGAAGAGCGCGCCGTGGACCGCCTTGGTCACGACTTCGCTCTGGTAGAAGCCGCTGACGAGATTCACCTCGGGGAGGTGCTCGAAGACCGCGAAGAGCGGCATGGCGGCGAGCAGGGAACCCCGCGGAGCACGCGCCGCGGCTGCCTCCGCGAACGAGTACGCCGTCTCCCGCGAGCCGTGCCACTTCTCGCACCAGTAGTGCAGTGCCGCCAGATGAGCCCCCATGTGCGCGGGCGCGCGGTCCAGGATCTTCAGCCAGAGCTTCTCGAACTCCGGCTGCGAGTAGGCGAGCCCGCGGGCCACGGAAAGCTCGATGATGTACGGGATCGGGTCGCCCGGAGCCAGCAGCGCCGCGTCACCGCAGGCCGACCGCGCCTCCTCCATGATGATCCGGAACTCGTCCGTCTCCGGTGACGACGTACGCCACGCCTGCTGCACCAGGAACTCCGCGTGCACCGCCGCGCCGCCCGCGTCCTTGGGGTGCTCGGTCCGCCACACCCGCAGCCACTGCCCGCCGGGGTTCTCGCTCACTCCGCCCGGGCGCTGCTGCAGTTCCAGCGACGCGGCCCCCGCGAAGGCCTGGACGCGCTGCCAGCGCCGCTCGCCCTCCGCCTCCGTACCGGCGAGGAGCTGTGACGCGGCGCGGTAGTCCTGGCTGCGCTGCACCAGGTCGAGGACCTCCAGCAGGTCCTGGTCGGGGCCGGGCATGCGGATGTCCAGCTCCTCCTGGCGCAGGAAGCCGTAGTTCGCCGGGTCGGCGGCGTCCGGGTCGCCGGGGGCGACCTGCTGGATACCACCGGCACGCCTGCGCATCATGATCGGTCCGAAGGCGAACCCGATCATGAGCAGCGCCATCAGGACCCAGAGAATTTCCATGCCACAAGCGAACCAGACGGGTCCGACAATTGGCCAACCAGGGCGGCGGCTCCTGTGGAAAACCTCCGCGGACGGCCGGAGGGAGCGGTTCCACCGGAGCCTCCCACGACGGCCTCGGGTCAGGAGATGGACGTCCGCCGTCACAATGCCCGCGAGCGCACTACCCTCGGTGCCCATGAGCGACAGGCACATCAGTCAGCACTTCGAAACCGTGGCGATCCACGCGGGCAACACCGCCGATCCCCTCACCGGCGCGGTCGTCCCGCCGATCTACCAGGTCTCGACCTACAAGCAGGACGGCGTCGGAGGTCTGCGCGGCGGCTACGAGTACAGCCGCAGCGCCAACCCGACCAGGACCGCGCTTGAGGAGAACCTCGCGGCGCTGGAGGGCGGCCGTCGCGGGCTCGCGTTCGCGTCCGGACTGGCGGCCGAGGACTGCCTGTTGCGTACGCTGCTCAGTCCCGGCGACCACGTGGTCATCCCCAATGACGCGTACGGCGGTACGTTCCGCCTCTTCGCGAAGGTCGTCTCGCGGTGGGGGGTGGAGTGGTCGGTCGCCGACACCAGCGATCCCGCGGCCGTGCGGGCCGCCCTCACACCCAGGACGAAGGCCGTCTGGGTGGAGACCCCCTCCAACCCGCTCCTGGGCATCACCGACATCGCCGCGCTCTCGCACGTCGCGCGTGAGGCCGGCGCGAAGCTGGTCGTCGACAACACCTTCGCCAGCCCCTACCTCCAGCAGCCGCTCGCGCTCGGCGCGGACGTCGTCGTGCACTCGCTGACCAAGTACATGGGCGGCCACTCCGACGTCGTCGGCGGCGCCCTGGTGGTCGCCGACCAGGCGCTCGGCGAGGAGCTGGCCTACCACCAGAACGCGATGGGCGCGGTGGCCGGCCCCATGGACGCCTGGCTGGTGCTGCGCGGCATCAAGACACTCGCCGTCCGGATGGACCGGCACAGCGAGAACGCCACCAAGGTCGCCGAGATGCTCACCCGGCACGCGCGCGTGACGCGCGTTCTGTACCCGGGCCTTCCGGAGCACCCCGGTCACGAGACCGCCGCCAAGCAGATGCGGTCGTTCGGCGGCATGGTCTCCTTCCAGGTCGAGGGCGGCGAGGAGGCGGCCGTCGAGGTCTGCAACCGCGCCAAGGTGTTCACCCTGGGCGAGTCCCTGGGCGGCGTCGAGTCCCTGATCGAGCACCCGGGGCGGATGACGCACGCGTCCGTGGCCGGGTCCCTCCTGGAGGTCCCCGCCGATCTCGTACGCCTCTCCGTGGGCATCGAGAACGTCGACGACCTCCTTGAGGACCTCAAGCAGGCCCTCGGATAACCCGACCGACCGACCCGGTCCGACCGGCCCGACCGACCGGCTCGGCTGCGGTCCTGTAGTACCCGGCGGCCCCTCGAAGGCTGCCGCCGGTCCTCTCACCAGCCGGTCAGCGGTGGAGTCGTCTCCGACGGCGGCTCCACCCACGGCTGGGCGACCGACAGCCACACCACGAGGGCCACGGTCGCCGCGAACAGCACCAGCCACATCAGCCGCCGGGCGACCGTCCGGCGGCGCAGCATGCGTCCGCCCCTGCGGACGGCCTCCGTGTACAGATCCGGCGGTACGGGCGGCTGCGGTTCCTCCAGGATGCGCCGGACATCGGCCTCCTGGCGGCTGACCGGGCTCATGAAGGCACCACCTTCGCGATCGGCGGGGCCGCCTCCCGGGGCGGATGCAGCAGGGTGGCCATGGCACGGGCGCAGATCGTCCGTACCCGTTCCGTGGGCAGCCCCAGCAGCGCGGCGGCCTGTTCCTCGGCGACGCCCTCGTACATGCGCAGCACGAGGATCAGCCGTTCCTGAGGGGTGAGGTGGCGCAGGGCGCTGTCGGGAGCCGGGCGGCCACGGGGGTGCGGTCGGCCGAGGCCGCCGTACTGGTGCCAGGCCCCGCGCGCGAAGCGCACCGCCAGATACTGCCGGGTCCGGTCGTACGGGTCCTCGCCGTGCAGCCGGTCCCAGACGGCGTACGTATGGGCCAGGGCCGCGGTGAGCAGGCGCCGCGCGCGCGGGTTGACGTCCGGGGGCTCCGCGGTGAGCAGCGTGGCGGCATGCAGCAACCGCCCTGCCGCGCCCGCGACGAACGCCTCGAACTCCCGGGCACGACGGGCGTTCCGGGACGCCTGCCGCTCTCGCACCGCGCCTCCCCGTGGGAAAACCGGACCCTGGCGACGTACGCCGTGCACAGCCGGGTACGTCGGGACCCGACTTCATATGAGGCCAGGCGCGGGCCCCTGGTCAAGAGGCCGGCACGAGACGGTACGCCTGGATCGGTCCGGTGCGGCCCGGCGCACTGGTGGGCGACGGGCGGCGTACTGGCGGCGTACTGGCGGTCAGGAGGTTGCCGGTGCCTCTGCGGACGGCGACGCGGCCATGCGGGTGGAGAGCGCGACATTGAAGCGGGTGAGCAGCGTACAGAAGGCATCGCGCTCCTCGGGCGACCACTCCTGGGTCAGTTCCGCCATCAACTGACGCCTGGAGGAACGGACTTCCTCCAGACGGGAGAGTCCGCGCGGCGACAGCTGGAGCACCACGGCACGCCCGTCCTCCGGGTGGGAGGTGCGCTTGACGAGGCCGGTGTCGACCAGCGGGGCCACCTGCCGGGTGACCGTCGACGAGTCGATGCCCATGCTCGCGGCGAGCGCCTTGACGCCCATCGGGCCTTCCTTGTCGAGGCGGTTGAGCAGCAGGTACGCGGCGCGGTCCATCGAGTTGCGCACCTGCCCGACTCCGCCGAGCCGGGTCTGTTCGGCACGGCGGGCGAACACCGCGACCTCGTGCTGCAGCGTTTCGAGAAGACCGGTGTCACCGACGGTTGTCATGTCCATCGACATTTCAGGTGTTGTGGGCATGGCCGGGGGCTCTATTCATGCGTGGGGCTGGGTTGGGGGACAGAGTACGCGGACGGGGGGCGGACCGTACCGGCGCTGAGGAAACCGGTCTCGGACGTTGGTCACGCCCGCTGTGGCGCGGTGTGAACTGCGAGACTGGCGGTCATGAGCTATCGCACGGCCGACCCCTTGCCGCCGGTGACCCTCGACGATGTGCGAGGCGCCCAGAAGATGCTCTCCGGAGTGGCACGGATGACCGCCATGGAGGGCAGCAGGCACCTGTCCGGTCTGGTGGGCGCGCCGGTCCACCTCAAGTGCGAGAACCTTCAGCGCACCGGTTCCTTCAAACTGCGCGGCGCGTACGTGCGGATCGCCGGGCTCCTCCCCGAGGAACGGGCGGCCGGAGTGGTCGCGGCCAGCGCGGGCAACCATGCGCAGGGCGTCGCCCTGGCCTCCTCCCTGCTCGGTGTGCGCTCCACGGTGTTCATGCCGGCGGGCGCCCCGCTGCCGAAGGTCGCGGCGACCATGCACTACGGCGCCGAGGTGCGAACGCACGGCACGGTGGTGGACGAGACGCTGGCCGCCGCGCAGGAGTACGCGGCCGAGACGGGCGCCGTCTTCATCCACCCCTTCGACCACCCCGACATCATCGCCGGGCAGGGCACGGTGGGCCTGGAGATCCTGGAGCAGTGTCCCGAGGTGCGCACGATCGTCGTGGGGATCGGCGGTGGCGGGCTCGCCGCGGGCATCGCGGTCGCGGTGAAGGCGCTGCGGCCGGACGTGCGGATCGTGGGTGTGCAGGCGGCGGGCGCGGCCGCGTACCCGCCCTCGCTGGCGGCCGGGCGTCCTGTGTCGGTCGAGAACCCGGCGACGATGGCCGACGGGATCAAGGTCGGACGGCCGGGGGACGTGCCGTTCCGGATCATCGGCGATCTGGTGGACGAGATCCGCACGGTGTCCGAGGACGCGCTGTCCAGTGCGCTGCTGCTCTGCCTGGAGCGGGCCAAGCTGGTCGTCGAGCCGGCCGGCGCGAGCCCGGTCGCGGCGATCATGAGCGAGCCGGAGGCCTTCGAGGGCCCGGTCGTCGCGCTGCTGTCCGGCGGAAACGTCGATCCGCTGCTGATGCAGCGCATCCTGCGGCACGGCATGGCCGCGAACGGCCGCTACCTCGCCGTCACGCTGCGGCTGACGGACCGGCCCGGCGCCCTGGCCACGCTTCTCGGGGTGTTGTCAGTGGTGGACGCTAACGTCCTCGATGTGAGTCACGTACGGACCGATCCGCGGCTCGGGCTCACGGAGGTGGAGGTCGAGCTGCACCTGGAGACGAAGGGGCCGAAGCACTGTGCCGAGGTGAACTCGGCGCTGCGGCGGGCGGGCTACACGGTCATCGACTGAGGTCGGACGGGGGAGAGCGGGCATGGAAAACCGAGCTGGGAAAACCACTTGAGGAAACGCGATACATCGCGTTATGGTGTGTCTCTCGTCACAGGTCGCTCGGGTGAAGTGCGATATTCGCTCGCCCGGCGGCGCGACGCGGGCGAAACTAGTCGCCCATTCGTCACTTTTTCACTGGATCCCCAACCACTTGGGAGACTCACATGCCAGGCGCCATCTACGCCGAAGGCCTGGTGAAGACCTTCGGCGACGTAAGGGCTCTGGACGGCGTCGATCTCGATGTCCCGGAGGGCACGGTCCTCGGCCTCCTCGGGCCGAACGGAGCGGGCAAGACCACGGCCGTCCGCTGCCTCACCACCCTGCTGCGGCCCGACAGCGGCAAGGCGGTCGTCGCGGGCATCGACGTACTGAAGCACCCGAACGAGGTACGGCGCTCGATCGGTCTGTCCGGTCAGTTCGCCGCGGTCGACGAGTATCTGACGGGCCGTGAGAACCTCCACATGGTCGGCCAGCTCTACCAGATGAGGGCCAAGCAGGCGAAGGTCCGCGCGGTCGAGCTGCTGGAGCAGTTCAACCTCACCGAGGCGGCCGACCGGACGGCGAAGACCTACTCCGGCGGTATGCGCCGCCGGCTCGACCTCGCGGCGGCGCTCGTCGTCTCGCCGCCGGTCATGTTCATGGACGAACCGACGACCGGTCTCGACCCGCGCAACCGCCAGCAGCTGTGGGAGGTCATCAAACAGCTGGTCTCCGGCGGTACGACCCTCCTGCTGACCACGCAGTACCTCGAAGAGGCCGACCACCTCGCGCACGACATCTGCGTCGTCGACCACGGCAAGGTCATCGCCCGCGGCACCTCCGACCAGCTCAAGGCCCGTACCGGCGGCGAGCGTGTGGAGGTCGTGGTGCACGAGCGCGAGCACATCGCGACCGCCGCCGAGGTCCTGCGCGGCTTCGGCAAGGGCGAGACCACCGTCGAGGACCACACCCGCCGGCTCACCGTGCCCGTCTCCGGCGGCGCGAAGCTCCTCGCGGAGGTCATCCGCGAGCTGGACGCCCGCGGCATCGAGATCGACGACATCGGTCTGCGCCGCCCCACGCTCGACGACGTGTTCCTGTCCCTGACCGGCCACCTCGCCGAGCAGAAGGACGCGGAGAACGGCGAGAGCGCCGACGCCGAGGGACTCAAGGGATCCAAGGGGTCCAAGGGATCCAAGCGCAAGAAGGAGGCCGACAAGTGAGCGCCGTCACCGATGCCGTGCGGACCGTGGCCCCGGGAGGCTCCCTCGGGCAGTCCGTCCGGGACTCCCTGGTCGTCGCCAAACGCAACCTGATCCGTATGACCAGGATCCCCGAGATGATTCTGTTCGGGATCATCCAGCCGGTGATGTTCGTGGTCATGTTCACGTACGTCTTCGGCGGCTCGATGCAGATCGGGAGCACCACCGACCCGGACGTCTACAAGAACTTCCTGATGGCGGGCATCTTCGCGCAGACCGTCACGTTCGCCACCGCGGGATCGGCCGCCGGTATCGCGGACGACATGCAGAAGGGGCTCGTCGACCGCTTCCGCTCCCTGCCGATGGCCCGCGGCGCGGTGCTGACCGGCCGCACCGTCGCCGACCTCGTGCAGACGGCCATCACGCTGCTCGTCCTCGCGGTCGTCGCGCTGCTCGTGGGCTGGCGCACCGGTTCCGCGGAGCCGACCAACGCGGGCAGGGTCCTGGCCGCCTTCGGCCTGCTGCTCCTCCTGGGATACGCCTTCACCTGGATCGGCGCACTGATCGGCCTGTCCGTGCGCACCCCCGAGGCGGCGACCTCGGGCGGGATCATCTGGCTGTTCCCGGTGACGTTCATCTCGAACGCCTTCGTGGACTCCAGCCAGATGACCCCCTGGCTGCGGCACATCGCCGAGTGGAACCCGTTCAGTGCCACGGTGCAGGCGTGCCGCGTGCTGTTCGGCAACCCGGGCGTGGTGGAGTCCGGTGCCTGGCCCATGCAGCATCCCGTCTGGGCCTCGGTGATCTGGTCCGTACTGATCATCGTCCTCTTCCGCACCCTGGCGGTACGCAAGTACCGCAAGGCGGACGGCTGAGCGGGCACGGAGAAGCCCCCGGCGCGCAGGCACCGGGGGCTCGCCGGGGCGACGCCGGGGACGGGGTTACGCGGCGTACGGCTTGGCTTCGAGGACCTTCACCGAGGCGAGCTTGCCGTTCGGCAGCTCGTACTGGGCGTCCTCGCCGATCTTCTTGCCGTTCACACCGGACCCTAGCGGGGACTGCGGCGAGTACGTCTCGATGTCGGAGCTCGCGTACTCGCGCGAGGCGAGCAGGAAGGTGAGGGTGTCGTCCTCGTCGCCGTCGAAGGCGATGGTGACGACCATGCCGGGAGCGACCGCACCACCGGCCGACGGAGCCTCGCCCACCTTGGCGTTCTCCAGGAGCTGGGTCAGCTGGCGCACCCGGAGCTCCATCTTGCCCTGCTCCTCCTTGGCCGCGTGGTATCCGCCGTTCTCACGCAGATCGCCCTCCTCGCGCGCGGCCGCGATCTTGGCTGCGATCTCCGTGCGCGCAGGACCAGACAGGTGCTCCAGCTCGGCCCTGAGCTGGTTGTACGCCTCCTGGGTCAGCCAGGTGACGTTCTCGCTGGTCTGGGTCACAGGTGCTCCTCGTAGGTACTGGGAATACAAAGCATCGCCCTACCCAGAAGAATGTTCCTTCTCGGGTGGGCGAAACCACGAGCCTAACAATTCACGGGCGGAAGGGGGAGGACATAAGCCATCAGAATTACGTCCACGCAGGTCAGTGCGGAGGTATCGGGAGTGACATCCGTCGGTGTCGCGTGTGGTCCGGTGCGGCCACGGAGCCGCACGGTTCGCACGGTGGGGCAGGGCCCGGAGTGAACCGGTCCCGAGGGCCGGTCCGCGGCTCAGTCCGCGTGGCAGCCGAGGAGTTCCGCGGTCGTGCCGGGGGCCGTCGTGCGGAGCGTGAGGACCTTGTCGACACGGGTCGAGTCCTGGTCGAACCGGAAGTCCGCGCGGCCGACCTCGGCGCCGTCCTCCGCCTGGGACCGGATCGTGCAGTAACCCGTCACACCCGAGTCCTTGCGGACCTCAAGATGCACCTTCACGGCGGATTCCGAGGCATCGAAACTGATGACCTCCGCGCTGATCTTGTTGCCGGCCACGTAGTGGAAGGCGAAATAGCCGATCAGCGCGAGCAGTGCCACTCCGAGCACGGAACCGATGATCTTGAGTTTGTGGTCGGCGCGCTCGTCCGCGGAGCGACCGTACCGGCCCTCGGGCAGCTGCACCGTACTCATGATCGTCCTTTCCGGGGCGGGTCCGCCGGGCCGGGGCCCGGAATTTTTTGCCCGCCGGTTCGGTCACTATAGGAGGGCCGATCGCGCCGTTTCACACTGGGGCGCCGACTTACTGAGGATTGAGTCTTGACTGACCAGCTGCGACTGATGGCCGTGCACGCCCACCCCGACGACGAGTCGTCGAAGGGCGCGGCCACCATGGCGAAGTACGTGTCCGAGGGGGTGGACGTGCTGGTCGTGACCTGCACGGGCGGGGAGCGCGGCTCCATTCTCAACCCCAAGCTGCAGGGCGACAAGTACGTCGAGGAGCACATCCACGAGGTGCGCAAGAAGGAGATGGACGAGGCCCGCGAGATCCTCGGCGTCGAGCAGGAGTGGCTGGGCTTCGTGGACTCGGGCCTGCCCGAGGGCGACCCGCTGCCGCCGCTGCCCGAGGGGTGCTTCGCCCTGGAGGACGTCGACAAGGCCGCCGGTGAACTGGTCCGCAAGATCCGCGCCTTCCGTCCGCAGGTGATCACCACCTACGACGAGAACGGCGGGTATCCGCACCCGGACCACATCATGACCCACAAGATCTCGATGGTGGCCTTCGAGGGCGCGGCCGACACCGAGAAGTACCCGGAGTCGGAGTTCGGCCCGGCCTTCCGGTCGCAGAAGCTCTACTACAACCAGGGCTTCAACCGCCCGCGCACCGAGGCGCTGCACCACGCCATGCTGGACCGGGGCCTGGAGTCGCCGTACGGGGACTGGCTGAAGCGGTGGGACGAGTTCGAGCGCGCCGAGCGCACGCTGACCACGCATGTCCCGTGCGCGGACTTCTACGAGATCCGCGACAAGGCCCTCATCGCGCACGCCACGCAGATCGACCCCGAGGGCGGCTGGTTCCGCGTCCCGATGGAGCTCCAGAAGGAGGTCTGGCCGACGGAGGAGTACGAGCTGGCGAAGTCCCTCGTCGACACATCCCTCCCCGAGGACGACCTCTTCGCGGGCATCCGCGACAATGCCTGATATGAGCGCAAGCCTGGCACTGACGCACCTCGTCCCCCTGGCCAAGGAGGTCGACGAGAACAAGGTCACCCCCGGTGTCCTCGGCTTCATCGTCTTCGCGGTGATGGCCCTGGCGGTATGGGGCCTGATGAAGTCGATGAACCGGCAGCTGGGGAGGGTGGACTTCAAGGAGGACGCCGACCCGAAGGCGGAGCCCGTCGGGAAGGCGACGTCCGGTTCGACCGGTACCGGCAGCGGTTCCGGGGGGAAGGCCTCGCCCGCCGAGGGCTGATCCCGGACGCGACCGCGTCGGCGCCCTGATCCGGTGATGCCCGAAGGCATCGCCGGATCAGCCACACCCGCGGACCCCCTCGGGGAACGGCGTCGTCACGTCCGCCGCGCCGAGACCGGCACCCCCATGACCTCCCGCGCATGCCGGTTCGGGACCATGCCCAGACGCCAGGCCTGCCAGCCGGCTTCCAGGTCGGCTCCCCGTTCCAGGAGGAGCTCGTACGCCTCGATGTAGTCGTCCAGTTTTCCGTCGCGGGTCGGGTGGCCGGTGCGGGAGAGCTGGGACAGCTCCTCCTGGGCCACGGCGGTGCCCACCTCGACGCCGCCGGGGGAGGCGTACGGCAGGAGCGTGCAGCGCAGGAAGCGGGCCCAGTCCTCGCCGCGCCGGTCGCCGTAGGAGGCGAAGAGCGCGGTCGCCTCGTCGCACAGGGCCAGCGCCGACTGCGTACGGGCGTTGCCCGCGTCGACCACCGCCAGTTCCAGGCAGGTCCAGGCTTCCCCGTGGGCGACGCCGATCCGCTGGAAGTCGGCGCGCGCGTCCACCAGGAGCTGCCGGGCGAAGCCCGAGTTGCGCAGCGAGCCGGTCTGCGCGGCGCGCTGGTCGCGGGTCACCCGTGCCGAGTGGTGGCGGGCGCAGGCCAGACCGTAGACGTCGCGGATGCGCGAGAACATCGTCCGGGACCGCTCCAGTTCACGGACCGCCTGGTCGAGGTTGCCCGTCTCCTCCAGGGACTGGCCCAGGTAGTACACCGTCCAGGCCTCGCCGCGGGCGTCCTCGTTCTCGCGGTGGCGGGAGACCGCCTGGCGCAGGCCGTCCACGGCGGCGGACGGGTCGCCGTCGACCAGCCGGGCCCGGGCCAGCTGGGTCAGCGCCCAGGCCTCGCCACGGGCGTCGCGGGTACGCCCGTACAGATCGAGGGCGGCGCGCAGTTCGGACTCGGCGCGCGGTACGTCGCCCATCCGCAGGCCCAGTTGGCCGAGCTGGTAGTGGGCCCACGCCTCGCCGTGCACGGACTCGCCCTCGCGGTGCAGGTCCAGGGCCCGTGTGAGGAGGTCGAGCGCCTCGCGCAGCCTCGCCCGGTCCCGCTCCACGGCCGCCAGCGCGTGCATCGTCCAGGCCCGGTCCGCCGCGAGGTCGGGGGAGGCCTGCAGGTCCAGGGCCTCCTGGAGCTTCAGGGCGGCCTCGGTGAGGTTGCCCTGGTGGTGGAGGGTGATCCCGAGCGAGCACAACGCCCGTGCCGCGCCCGCGTCGTGATGGGCCTCGAAGTAGAGGTCGACCACCGACGTCAGGGTCGTACGGGCCTTGTCGAGTTCGCCGAGCTGACGGGCCGCGATGCCCGTGCGCCACTGGACCGAGCGCACCAGCAGCCCCTGGTCGACGGCCTGCGTCAACTCGCTGATCTCGCCGAGGCGGTAGAGGTCCCCGCGCAGCAGGCAGTAGTCGCACAGGGCGCCCAGGAGGTTGAGCACCGCCGCCTGGTCCACGCCCTCCGCGTGCCGCAGTGCCGCCGTGATGAAGCTCGACTCGTCGTCCAGCCAGCGCAGGGCCGCGTCCAGCGAGGTGAACCCGTGCGGACCGACTGTGCTCGATTGAAAGGAGGTGTCGGCCCGTGTGGACGTCTTGCCGTCGACCAGGCGGATCACCGAGTCGGCCAGCTCGCCGTAGTTCACGATGAGACGTTCCTGCGCGGCCGTGCGCTCGGCCGGTTCCTCCTCGTCGAGGAGGCGGGCCTGCGCGAAGGCGCGTACGAGATCGTGGAGGCGGTAGCGGCTGCCGCGGACGTGGTCGATCAGACCCGCGCGGGCCAGGGCTTCCAGCTGGCGGGTCGCCTCCGGCTCGTCCGTCGCGAGCAGGGCCGCCGCCGCGGCGGCGCCCAGCGAGGCGCGGCCCGCCAGCGCCAGCCGCCGCAGCAGTCGCCTCGCCGGGTCCGGCTGGTCCGTGTAGCGCAGCCACAGCACCCGTTCGACCGGCTCGACCGGACCGTACGCCGCCAGGTCGGAGGCGAGCCGGCGCGGTGTGCGCGGGCCGAGGGACGAGCCGGCGACGCGCAGCGCCAGGGGCAGTCCGCCGCACAACTCCCTGATCTCGTCGGAGGCTTCGGCGTCGTACGGGGCCGAGGCGTCCTGGGCGGAGGCCTTCAGAAGCTCCTCGGCGCCCGGCGCGGCCAGCGGTTCGACCGCGAGCTGGTGCACCCAGGCGGGCAGGTCGGCGGGCAGGTCCAGGGGTTTGCGGGTGGTGACGACGACCAGGCTGTCGGAGCGCTCCGGCACGAGTGTGCGTACCTGCTCCAGGTCGCCGGCGTCGTCCAGCACGATCGTCACCGGCAGGCCGGTCAGATGCTGGTGGTACAGCTCGGCGAGCCGCCTGACCTGCTGGTCCTGCGAGGAACGCTCACGGAACAGAAGCTGTTCGCGGGGTGCGCCGAGGCGGTTCAGCAGATGGAGCAGCGCGTCGCGGGTGGTCAGCGGTGGCTCCTCCGGGCTGTCGCCCCGCAGGTCCACCACGCACGCGCCGCGGAACTGGTCCTTCAGCTCGTGCGCCGCGCGAACGGCGAGGGTGCTGCGGCCGGAGCCCGGCGCGCCGTGCAGGACGACCACGGTCGGCCTGGTCTCGGTGCTCGCGCGGGCCGCGTGCACCCACTGCGCGATCCGCTGCAGCTCCTGGCGGCGGCCCGCGAACGGCCCGACAGGCTCGGGAAGCTGCCCGAACGACTGCTCCAGGACGCTCCGCCGCCGTGCCGCCGCGCTCTTGTCCGTACGCCGCAGCTGGGGCGCGCCCTTCTTCGCGCCGGTGGACGCGTTGGACACCCGCTGCTGGTCGAAGAAGGGCCGGATCCCGCGGACCTCCAGGGCGGTCAGCCAGGTCAGGCGCAGCTGCTCCGGGCCGCCGGGCTGGCTCAGGGCCCCCGCGCGGCGGCTCGCGGCCGGCAGATGGGAGGCCGTCACCTTCGCCACCGTGGTCGCGGCGCCCGCGACGCCGACGACCGCGCCGGCGCCCACGGCCGCGCCCGCACCGGTGCCGAACGCCAGGTCCGCCGCCACGGCCGCGAGCGCCGCGACGGCCGCCACCAGCAGGGGAGTTCCGGCGCCCTCGCGCGCGTAGCGCTGCCCGAAGGTCAGCCGGCCCACCTCGGCCTCGTCCGTCGCCTTCGTGTAGGCCTCGTACTCCTCGGCGGCCTTCTGCGCCATGGTGTCCAGCGAGGCCCGCGCCCGAGACAGCAGTACGTTTCCCTCGACCCGCCCGCCGGAGCGCCGGACCTCCTCCTCCACGGCCCGGACCAACAGCCGTTCGGCCTCCGCCCGATGGCTGTCCCGCATTTCGCGTCCCCCTCCGCCGACAACGGTTTTCCTGGTCAAGTGTCCTGCGGATGAGCGGGGAAGGCGAGAGACCCACTGGCCCGTTCCCTGGCATGCGCACGCCCATCCGGGCAGCCCGGACCCAGTACCTACCCCCGCGGGAACCGGATGATCCGCGGGCCGTGCCGGTGATCCGCGGCGCGCCCGGGCGATCCGCGGCCGTCACCGGTGACCGCCCGCCGCAGCCGCCCGCCGCGCGCCCCCAACCGGTCCCACCGCCACCCGCGTACTGCGGCAGGATGGACCCCATGCCGAACCGACTGGCCCACGAGACGTCCCCCTACCTCCTGCAGCACGCCGACAACCCCGTCGACTGGTGGCCCTGGTCGGCCGAGGCCTTCGAGGAGGCGCGCCGGTCGGGCAGACCGGTCCTGCTGAGCGTCGGTTACAGCAGTTGCCACTGGTGTCATGTGATGGCCCACGAGTCGTTCGAGGACCAGCGGACCGCCGACTTCCTGAACACGCACTTCGTGAACGTCAAGGTCGACCGGGAGGAGCGGCCCGACGTCGACGCCGTGTACATGGAGGCCGTGCAGGCGGCGACCGGACAGGGCGGCTGGCCCATGACCGTCTTCCTGACGCCCGACGCCGAGCCGTTCTACTTCGGTACCTATTTCCCGCCCGAGCCCCGGCACGGCAGCCCCTCGTTCCGGCAGGTCCTCGAAGGCGTGCGCGGCGCGTGGACCGACCGGCGGGACGAGGTCGACGAGGTCGCCCAGAAGATCGTGCGCGATCTCGCCGGCCGCGAGATCGGCTTCGGCGACGCGCAGGTGCCGGGTGAGGGCGAGCTGGCGCAGGCGCTGCTCGGGCTCACCCGCGACTACGACGCCACCCACGGCGGGTTCGGCGGGGCGCCCAAGTTCCCGCCGTCCATGGCCGTCGAGTTCCTGCTGCGCCACCACGCGCGCACCGGGTCCGAGGGCGCGCTCCAGATGGCCGCCGACACCTGTGAGCACATGGCCCGCGGCGGGATCTACGACCAGCTCGGCGGCGGCTTCGCCCGCTACTCCGTCGACCGTGAGTGGGTCGTGCCCCACTTCGAGAAGATGCTGTACGACAACGCGCTGCTGTGCCGCGTGTACGCGCATTTGTGGCGGACCACCGCCCGCGGCGGAGCCGCTGATGAACTCAGCGACCTCGCCCGCCGGGTCGCCCTGGAGACGGCCGACTTCATGGTCCGCGAACTGCGCACCGACGAGGGCGGGTTCGCCTCCGCGCTCGACGCCGACAGCGACGACGGCACGGGCAGGCACGTCGAGGGCGCGTACTACGCCTGGACGCCCCAGCAGTTGCGTGACGTGCTGGGTGACGAGGACGCGAGCCTCGCCACCGACTACTTC
Source organism: Streptomyces sp. NPDC017991 (assembly GCF_044328075.1). Lineage (NCBI taxonomy): Bacteria > Bacillati > Actinomycetota > Actinomycetes > Kitasatosporales > Streptomycetaceae > Streptomyces > Streptomyces sp. NPDC017991. The sequence continues at coordinate 470,138 of NZ_JBIRGP010000003.1, forward strand.
GGCGTGACCGAGGAAGGCACCTTCGAGGAGGGTGCCTCCGTTCTGCAACTGCCGCGGAGCGAGGGCGTGTTCGACGCCGAACGCATCGAGTCCGTCAAGGCCCGGCTGAAGGCGGCGCGCGACGGCCGCCCCGCCCCCGGCCGCGACGACAAGGTCGTCGCCGCCTGGAACGGGCTCGCGATCGCCGCCCTGGCCGAGACCGGCGCGTACTTCGACCGGCCCGACCTCGTCGACGCGGCGCTCGCGGCGGCCGACCTCCTCGTACGGGTCCATCTGGACGAGCACGCGCGGCTCGCCCGTACCAGCAAGGACGGTCGCGTCGGCGTCCACGCGGGGGTGCTGGAGGACTACGCGGACGTCGCGGAGGGGTTCCTCGCGCTGGCCTCGGTCACCGGCGAGGGCGTCTGGCTGGAGTTCGCCGGCTTCCTGCTCGACCACGTCCTCGCGCAGTTCACCGACGAGAAGTCGGGGGCCCTGTACGACACGGCGGCCGACGCCGAGAAGCTCATCCGGCGCCCGCAGGACCCGACCGACAACGCCACGCCCTCCGGCTGGAGCGCGGCGGCCGGCGCCCTGCTGAGCTACGCGGCCCAGACCGGCTCGGAGCCCCATCGGAGTGCCGCCGAGCGGGCGTTGGGCGTGGTCAAGGCGCTCGGGCCGCGTGCCCCGCGGTTCATCGGCTGGGGACTGGCCACCGCCGAGGCCCAGTTGGACGGTCCGCGCGAGGTGGCGGTAGTGGGACCGAGTGACGATCCGGCCACCAGGGAGCTGCACCGCGCCGCCCTGCTCGCCACGGCGCCCGGCGCGGTCGTCGCCCTGGGCACTGCGGACAGTGACGAACTCCCCCTGCTCGCACACCGGTCACTTGTCGACAACGCACCGACCGCGTACGTCTGCCGTAACTTCACCTGTGACGCCCCGACGACCGACGTGGACCGCCTCCGGGCGGCACTGGGGCGCTGAGCAGGGGAAACCCCCGGCACTGAAGGTCAACGGCGGAAAGGGAGACGTCGGACGCGCCGGACGGGCTGATCACTCAGCCCGTCCGGCGCTTGGGGACACACGACAAACGAAGGGCGTCAGCCCAGACGCTTGACCAGCGCCCGGTACTCGTCCCAGAGCTCCACCGGCGTGTGCTCACCGAACGTGTTCAGATGCTCCGGCACCAGCGCGGCCTCCTCGCGCCAGACCTCCTTGTCGACCGTGAGCAGGAAGTCGAGTTCGGACTCGGAGAGTGCGAGACCCTCCGTGTCGAGCGCGCCCTTCGCCGGCAGCACACCGATCGGCGTCTCGACACCCTCGGCCCGCCCGTCGAGCCGGTCCACGATCCACTTCAGGACCCGGCTGTTCTCGCCGAAGCCGGGCCACACGAACTTGCCCTCGTCGTTCTTGCGGAACCAGTTGACGTAGTAGATCTTCGGGAGCTTCGCCTGGTCCTTGCCCTTGGCGACATCGACCCAGTGACCCATGTAGTCGCCCATGTTGTAGCCGCAGAACGGCAGCATGGCGAACGGGTCGCGGCGCAGCTCACCGACCTTGCCCTCGGCGGCGGCGGTCTTCTCGGAGGCGACGTTCGCCCCGAGGAAGACACCGTGGTTCCAGTCGAAGGACTCCGTCACCAGCGGAACGGCCGTGGCCCGGCGGCCACCGAAGAGGATCGCCGAGATCGGCACACCCCGCGGGTCCTCCCACTCGGGCGCGATGATCGGGCACTGAGAGGCGGGCACGGTGAACCGGGCGTTCGGGTGGGCGGCCGGGCTGTAGCCATTTTCGTGGGCGGACTCGGGCGTCCAGTCGTTGCCCTTCCAGTCCGTCAGATGGGCCGGAGTCTCCTCCGTCATGCCCTCCCACCAGATGTCGTTGTCGTCGGTCAGGGCGACGTTGGTGAAGACGGAGTTGCCCCAGAGCGTCTTCATCGCGTTGGCGTTGGTGTGCTCACCGGTGCCGGGCGCGACGCCGAAGAAACCGGCCTCGGGGTTGATGGCGTACAGCCGCCCGTCCTCGCCGAAGCGCATCCAGGCGATGTCGTCGCCGATGGTCTCGACGGTCCAGCCGCGGACCGTCGGCTCCAGCATCGCGAGGTTCGTCTTGCCGCAGGCGCTCGGGAACGCGGCGGCCACGTACTTCGACTCTCCCCGCGGAGGCGTGAGCTTCAGGATCAGCATGTGCTCGGCGAGCCAGCCCTCGTCACGGGCCATGACGGAGGCGATGCGCAGCGCGTAGCACTTCTTGCCGAGCAGCGCGTTGCCGCCGTACCCGGAGCCGTACGACCAGATCTCGCGGGTCTCCGGGAAGTGGGAGATGTACTTCGTGGAGTTGCACGGCCACGGCACATCCGCCTCGCCCTCCTCCAGCGGCGCCCCGAGCGTGTGCACAGCACGCACGAAGAACCCGTCGGAGCCGAGTTCGTCCAGGACCGGCTGACCCATCCGGGTCATGGTGCGCATCGACACGGCGACGTACGCGGAGTCGGTGATCTCGACCCCGATGGCGGAGAGGTCGGAGCCGAGCGGGCCCATGCAGAACGGGACGACGTACATCGTCCGGCCGCGCATCGAGCCACGGAAGAGCCCCCCGTTGCCCTCCTTGCCCTGGAAGACCTCCCGCATCTCCGCGGGGTCCTTCCAGTGGTTCGTCGGGCCCGCGTCCTCCTCCTTCTCGGAGCAGATGAACGTCCGGTCCTCGACCCGGGCGACATCGGTCGGGTCGGAGGCGGCGTAGTAGGAGTTCGGGCGCTTGATCGGGTCGAGCTTCTTGAAGGTGCCCTTGCGGACGAGCTCCTCGCTCAGTCGCTCGTATTCGGCCTCTGAGCCGTCACACCAGACCACACTGTCCGGCTGCGTCAGTTCGGCGATCTCGTTGACCCACGAGATCAGTTCCTGATGGTTGGTGGGGACGGTGTCGGAAGAGGGAGCCGCGATGTCGCGCGCCACGATCGCTCCTAGATGAGGGGTTTTTGTTTTTTGTGCCCCGTGGGGGCTGCGACCCGGATGCTTCACGTGATCGATACTCACCGATCGTCACCGATCTTCACTGGCCCTTTTCGATCTTTTCGGTGGATATCGATCTTCCTGGCGCTCATCCGGTGCCGACCGCACTCATTTGATCATCCGACGGCTCCGCGCATATGTCCAGAGGGCCGTACATCTGAGCAGCGTGAGCATCGCCACTTGCCGCCGTACGCGTGAGAAGCCCTCTCCCCGCCCACCGGGTACTTCGGGCCCGGCACCCGCATGAGACGCTGGCCACTTGGCGCATTACTGACGGTCGGCTGATACGTAACTTACGGTTCCGTAGGTACGATGGATCGTATGACTGCGCCCAGCCCCGACGCCTCAGCGGAATCGCCGGTCGTCGACCGTGTCGCCGAAGCGCTCTCCCTGCCGCACCCCGTCAAACCAAGACTGCGCGGCTGGCTGCACGCCGGAATGTTCCCGGCGGTGCTCGTCTCCGGCCTGGTCCTGACGGCCCTCGCCGGCTCGACCCGCGCCCGTGCGGCCTGCGCGATCTTCGTCCTGACGGCCTGCCTGCTGTTCGGGGTCAGCGCGATCTACCACCGCGGCACGTGGAGTCCGCGCATGGACGGTGTGCTGCGCAGACTCGACCACGCGAACATCTTCCTGATCATCGCGGGCTCGTACACACCGCTGACGATGCTGCTGCTCCCGGAGAGCAAGGGGAAGTGGCTGCTGTGGGGCATCTGGGGCGCGGCGCTCGCGGGCATCGCCTTCCGGGTCTTCTGGATCGGCGCCCCGCGCTGGCTCTACACCCCCTGTTACATCGCGATGGGCTGGGCCGCCGTCTTCTTCCTCCCCGACTTCATGCGGGCCGGCGGCATCGCCGTGCTGGTCCTCGTGATCGTGGGCGGGCTCCTCTACAGCGCCGGCGGAGTGATCTACGCGCTCAAGCGGCCCAACCCGTCACCGCGCTGGTTCGGCTTCCACGAGGTCTTCCACTCGTTGACGCTCGCGGCGTTCATCGCGCACTACATCGGCATCTCGATGGTGGCCTACCAGTACGGGTAGCCCGTACGGACAGTCAGTACGGATCGCCGGTACGGACAGCCGGTACGGACAGCCGGTACGGACAACCGGGGCAGCTCTCCGCGGCGGCCGTCCCGGACATGGCACCGGCCCCGGCCGATGCCCGACAATGACCGCCATGACGGCCGCACGTACTCCGCCTCTCGCCACCCCCGCCGCGCACCCCCGGCCGGGACTCCGTGAGCGCAAGAAGATCAAGACGCGTGCGGCCATCCGTGACGCGACGTACGGGCTGATCCGCGAGCAGGGGTACGACGCGACGACGATCGAGCAGATCGCCGAGCGGGCCGAGGTGTCGCCGTCCACGGTCCTCCGCTACTTCCCGGCCAAGGAGGACATCGTCCTCATGGACGAGTACGCCCCGATCCTGGTGGCGGAACTGCGCGCCCGCCCGGCCGGCGAACCGTGGCTTGACTCCCTCAGGCAGGTGTTCAGGACAGGCATCGCCCTCGGCGCCCCAGCCCCAGCCCCCGCCCCGGACTCGACCTCTACCTCGGTCTCGGCCTCGGAAGAAGCAGAGGTGACCCGGCTGCGGACCACGCTGATGGTCGAGGTGCCCGCCGTGCGCACCCGGATGACGGAGAACATGTCCGGCACCGGTCGCCTGCTCTGCCAGGTCATCGGCGAGCGCACGGGCCGGTCACCCGACGGCTTCGAGGTGCGCGTCCACGCGATGTCCCTGGTGGCCGCTCTGACGGAGGCGGCCCTGTACTGGGCCGAGCACGGGCACGAGGACGACCTCGGCGCCCTCGTCGACCGGGCCTTGGACGTCCTGGAACAAGGGCTCGCTCCGGGAAAACCCTGAGGCCACGGGCCCGCCCCGCATGTCATCCTGAGCCGGTGAACGGACCGGAGATCCACGTCGAATTCGCCCCCGGACTGCGGGTGTTCGTCCCGCACGGACGCCGGTCGGGGAGCACGCCGGTCGCCACCGACGGCTCCTCCACGCTGGGCCATGTCGTCGAGTCGCTGGGCGTCCCGCTGACCGAGGTCGGGGAACTCGTGGTGAACGGCCGCCCGGTGCCCGTCTCGTATCTGCCCGCGGTGGCCGACTCCGTCGAGGTACGCGCGGTCGAGCGCCCCCAGCCGGTGCCGGGCGCTCCGCTGCGGTTCCTGCTCGACGTCCACCTGGGCACGCTGGCGCGCAGGCTGCGACTGCTCGGTGTCGACGCCGCGTACGAGTCGCTGGACATCGGCGATCCCGCGCTCGCGGCGAGATCCGCGGCCGAACGACGGGTGATGCTCAGCCGGGACCGGGGCCTGCTGCGGCGCCGGGAGCTGTGGGCGGGGGCGTTCGTCTACAGCACGCGACCGGACGAGCAACTACGGGACGTACTCGGCCGTTTCGCCCCCGCCCTGCGCCCCTGGAGCCGGTGCACCGCGTGCAACGGACTGCTCGCGGAGGCCTCCAAGGACGAGGTCGCCGAGCAGCTTCAAGGGGGTACGCGACGGTCGTACGACGTGTTCGCGAGGTGCGCGGAGTGCGGGCGGGCGTACTGGCGGGGCGCACACCATGAGCAGCTGGAGGCGATCGTGGGCCGGGCGCTCACGGAGTTCGGCCCCGGCTGAGCCCGCTCTTCCGGTCTTCGGGCCGACTGCGCCCACTCTCCACCCGGTCTGCGACTACGCCCGGCCCTCCAGATAACGGGTGTGGGACTCCTGGCGCCGGGCCTCCGTCTCGCGCAGACCGGCGGCCAGCGCCTCCGCCTCCTCGTGCAGCAGCGTGAGCTGCCGCTCAAGATGCCGCTCGGGCGCCTCCGTACCGGGCGCCAGCCGCACCCACCACCGCGTCCGTACGAACGTGTCGACGGCCTCCGGGACATCCGTCCGCACGGCCCGGGACAGCGCGTGCACCCCCTCCGGGTCCTGCGCGAGGATCTCCGCGACCCACCCGGGATCGAGCAGCGCCGCCAGCAGCTCGGTCAGCTCGGTGAGCCGTCCGGCGGCGGCGGGCGGCAGCTCGACGTCGGCGAGGTAGGCCCGCAACTTCCCGAAGTCCCCGCGGATCTCGTCCAACTGGGCGGACGGATCCGGGAAGTCCGGCAGCGGCGGCCGCTCCGGCGGGGCGATCAGCGCGCCCGCGCCGTACAGACCCACGACGACGACCGGCCAGTACGCCCCCGCGACTCCCGCGAAGGTCAGCCCGAGACCGGCGATCCCGCAGGCGCTCCCCGCAAGATTCTTACGGGACTCCAGATAGCCGAAGAGTTTGTTGGGCTCATTGGTAGCCACGGATCTCCTTGAAGGCGCCGTCCAGCGAGCCCTTCCGCGCGTCGAAGAGACGGCCGCCGGTCAGCTCGGCGATGTGTTCCAGCTCGCCGCGGTCGGAGTCGCCGAACAGGATCGGGAAGACGGGGATCCGCCGCTCGTCCGCGGACAGCCGCGCGTAGAACCCGTCGAACTCCGCCGGGCTCGCGCCCTGCGTGTTCTCGCCGTCCGTCATCAGCACGACCGACGTGAACGTGTCCTCGTCGGCCCCCAGCTGCTCGTACGCCTTCTGCAGCGACGTATAGATCGCGGTGTCGCCCTCCGCGGTGAGCGCCCGTGTGTCACGGCGGATCGCGTCGAGCCCCGAGCGCGGGTCCTCGGGCCGCACCACATGCGTGCGTACGCTCTTGACGGCCGAGCCGAACGGCATCAGCGTCACCTCCTCGCGTTCGCGGAAGTCGCCGGTGAGGTCGGTGAGCGCCTTCTTCAGCCGCCCGAGCCGCCCGTCCTCACCCATCGAGCCCGAGGTGTCGAGCACGTACACGGTCCGGGAGGGGCGGCGCAGCTCGTTCTCGTACGAGTCGAGAAGCCCGTCGGCGACGGAACGGCTGCCCGGGAAGGGCAGTTCGCGCCGCCGGGTGGTGTCGAGCCCCGCCGCCAGCGGCACGGAGGGCACGACGGGCCGGCGCAGCGTCCGCTCGGTGATCAGCCGCTGGGTCGCCGGGGTACGCAGGGCCTCGGTGAGCCGGCGGACGTCCTCACGGACCTCCTGACTCGTGGACGCCAGCGAGGAGAGCGGATAGTCGGCGGTGACGACGCCGTCCCGCGGCCGGATCACCGTCAGGTCCTTCCGCGACTTCAGCACCGACTCGTAGTTGAGCAGCGCGTCGACGTCACCCCGCCGGTCGTACGCCTGCGCCAGCCAGCCCGACGACCCGGACGTCAGCTTCTGCCCCTTGAAGAACTCCGTCAGCCGGGGCGTCGCCTCCTTCACATCCGCGTCCGTCAGCGCGGACTGGGCGTCGGAGAGACCCGAGGCCACGGACACGAGGGTGGCGAAGCCCGAGTTGGAGCGGGACGGGTCGGTCATGCCGTAGGTCAGGCCACCGCCGCGCACCGCCTTCTCGACAGCGGCCCAGGTGACGTCCTCGGGCCTCCACCTCAACTTCCGTACGGTGGCGTCCTTCACCCCGATGGCCAGCGGGCTGGACATCACCGGGGTCTGGGACACGACCTGCTTCGCGGCGGCGGGGTCGAGACGGAGGTAGTCGTTGGAGGAGAGCCAGACGGCGTCGTACGCGCCCTTGGCCCTGCCCTTCGCGAGGAGGTCGACGGCGTCCAGTGTGCCGGTGTAAGTGGGCCTGACCGTGATGCCGGTGTCCTTACGAACCTGGTCCAGGACGGGCTTCATGTCGGCGAGTTCGCTGGACGCGAGTATGCGTAGCGTGCCGGGTTCCGGCCTGTCGCCCGAAGGGCTCGGCCCCTCTACGGCCGAGGTGCATCCCGCCGTCACCCATGCCAGAGCGATGGCGGCCGCAGTCCGGTGGGTGGTCCGTGCCCACCCCCGCCCACGCTCGGCTGCGCTCGCGCGGAGGTTTTTCATGCGAGGCGGCCTCCGTCCAGGGCGCCCTGTGCGCGGCTGCGCTCCAAGTACGCCGTGGCGTGCTGGAGTTCCGAGGTCAGGGACTCCACGGTCGACGCCATCGTCTCCGTGGCCTGGGCCTTGTACGTGTCGATGGTGTCGAGGGTCCGGTAGATCTGCTGGAAGGCCGAGCGCAGTGTCTCCGCTCCGACGGCCGGGTCGGCGGCGATGCGCTGGATCTCGCCGCTCTGGGTGGCGAGCATCTCGGCGTTGCCGCGGATGAGGTCCTCCGTCGTGCCGCGCAGCGCGTTGACCTGCTCGACGACCTTGCGCTGGTTGTCGAGGGCGGAGGCGAGCATGACCGAGATGCGCAACGCGGAGACCGTGGTGGTGGCCGCACGGTCGACGCCCTTGATCAACTCCTCGTTGTTGCGGCGGACCACGTCCATCGCCAGATAACCCTGGGCGCACACCGCGAGCTGGGTGAGCAGGTCCTGGTGCTTCTGCCGTACGGGAAAGAGGACGTCGGCGCGCAGGGTGTCCGCCTGGGCCGGATCCCGCGCTTCCACCCCACCGATGTGACCCTCGACCGCCGCGTCCAGGGCCTCGGTCAGGACGACGTACTCCTGGAGCTTGCCCATCGAGTCCCAGAGGCGGACGCGTTCGGTCTGCAGGGCGGCGTTGTCGCGCCGCAGTTCGTCCTGGCCGCCGCGCAACGAGCCCACGATCCTGTTCAACGTGCCCTGTGCGGAGGCGTACTTGGCCACATGGTCACGGAGCCTGTTCCCGCCGGGCAGCCGGGACAGCAGCTTGCGGGCCTTGCCGCCGGGCAGGTCGCGCGGGTCCAGGTCCTCGACGGTGCGCCGGAGTTCGACGAGCGAGGACGATACACGGGACTGGGCGTCCTCGCCGTTCGCGGGCAGGGCGCGGACCGTGCGCTCCAGCATGCGGTTCGACTGGGCGGAGGCCCCGCGCATCTCACCCGAGCCGAGTGCGACGATCTCACCGATCTTCCCGGCGAACTCGGGGGAGCGGGCGTCGAGCACGGCGAGCCCGTCGACGTACTCGGCGGCCTTGCGCGCCATGTCCGTACGTACGGACTCGTCGACCGGCACGAGCCCGCCGGCCTTCTCCTTCGGCACGGCCGCGACGGCCTCGGGAGGAGTGAGAGTGAAGGTGTTCTCGGTGTCGCTCACGTGCTGTTCCCCCTAGTCCCGGGCCCGGCGTGCCATCTCGTGCAGCACCTTGGAGGCGGGCACGGGCACCTGCCGGACACCGGTCAGCGTCTGGTTGAGGTAGGTGGTGTGGGCGTCGGTGGCCGCCGTGAACTCGGCGGACGCGCCCTGGGGCCGGAACCCGTGCCGTACCGCGAGCCCGCGCAACTCCTCGTCGCTCCCCAGCAGTTCACCGAGGGCACGGCCCTCGTCCGTGAGCGGGACGACCGTGTGGTCGCTGTTCGCGGTGGTGTCCGGATAGAGAACGACCAGATCGTCGACACCGTGGTCCTCTGCGAGGAGGGCGGCGACCTGGGACTCGTACACGAGGACCAGCGGGTTTCCGACGCCGCTGACGAAGTCGCGGAAGGCCGCGTCCGTGCTGGTCTGCTGGGCGCCCTGGACGCTGATCAGCTTGCGCATCAGGGGCGCGGTGCGGTCGACGGCGGCGGTACCGTCGGCGACCCGGCCGCCGTCGGCGACGTAGGAGGCGGCGGCGAGGTACAGGGCGCCGGAGTTCGAACTGGTCGGGTCGGTGGTGGAGATGAACAGCGTGCCGCTCAACTCACCGTGCTTCTCGGCCCCCTTGAGCTGCTGCCAGGTCCGGTCGCCCTCGGCGGCCTTGAGATAGGCCTTCATATCAAGGCTGCCGTTGCCGTTGTCCTTGCCTCCGTCCGTGCTCTTCAGTGTCGCGAGGCCGTTGCCGGCCAGCACCTCGGCGGCGCTGCGGTGCGCGACGACCACGAGGGGCGAGTAGAAGGGGCGCGGCAGGGGCTGCCGTACGTGGTACTTCGAGGCCAGTTCTCCGGCGGGCGCCTGGCTGGAGGGGAAAGCGAAGTCGTACCCCTTGAGGTCGAGTCCCTCCATGGCCCAGGACCCGGAGGTCTCCGTCTCCACGGTGTAGCCCTTGGCAGCGAGGGCCTTCACCACATCCGGGTCGGCGAAGAACTCCGCCTTCTCCGACCCGATCACTCCCTGCACGGTCTTCGTTGCCGTGCTGCTGTCCTGGTCTTCGCGGCCCGCTACGACGGCTGCTGCCACTCCGCCGATCAGGAATACCGCCAGGACGATGGCGATGATTCGTCTCACACCTGGAGCGTGCTCCCGGAACTCAACGTTCCCCGTCGCATCGCATGAACACGGGGTGACGACCCCATCCCAGTACGCAACCGGATGCCGCCCCTCCAGTTGCGGGGGCCAGCCCCCGAACCCCCGGTCCTCAAACGCCGGACGGGCTGGAGGGCAGGTCCTCGATCGCCGGATGGGCTGAAATGCAGCCCCAGCCTCCCGTCAGGTCACCGACTCGGGGGCCAGCCCCCGGACCCCCGGTCCTCAAACGCCGGACGGGCTGGAGAGCAGGTCCTCGATCGCCGGACGGGCTGAAATGCAGCCCCAGCCTCCCGTCAGGTCACCGACTCGGGGGCCAGCCCCCGAACCCCCGGTCCTCAAACGCCGGACGGGCTGGAGAGACAGGTCCTCAAGTCGGACGGGTTGGAGAGCAGGTCCTCATACGCCGGACGGGCGGAAGGGCAGCTCCTCATACGCCGGGCGGGCTGGGAAGGCAGCAGGGTGCAGCCCGGCTTTTCAGGGGCGCGGGGAACTGCGCGGCAAGCCCCCACCGGGCCCGCAGGTGAGAAACGACGGACGCACGTAGTGAAAGAGAAGGGCCGCACCCCCAGGGTGCGACCCTTCACACATGCATGGCACCCGGCCCGCACGTCGCTGCGGGTGCGCGCGGACCGGGGCCGACCAGGGGAGCAGAAGGCTCGATGGAGCCCCCGGCTCAGCCGACGGTGAGCGCCGGCTCCGCCACGGCAACGGCAGCCGCATGCGCATCCATACGCTCGGCGGCGAGAATCGCCCCCGCCGTATCCGCCCGGGAGGCGGCGACGACAAGGGCGCGCCCCGCCAGGGCATGCGCCCGCTGATGCAACCCGACGGGCAGCGGCCCACGACCTCCGCCGACGGCGGACGCGACAGCCGCACGGACGGGCGGACGCCCCCCACGCAGCCGGGTCACCTGCTCGGCCAGCCGTTCCGCGGCGACATCGAGCTCGGCGGAAGCGGACGGTTCGAGCCCGCGGAGCTCGTCCGTGACCGCGAGCAGTGCCGCCAGATGACCGGCGAGCTGGATGTCCAGCTCCTCCTCGCGCGACCGATGGGGAAAGTCGGCGGTGCCGGCCATCGTGTGGACCGACTTGGTGCGGATCGGTTCGTACATGGGAGATGGCCTCCTGCTGCTCTGACAGGAAGCCATCCTAGCTTAGATTTCGTCTAAAGTTGAGCAGACTCCGAAAACGGAGCCGCCCGACCACACAGGGTGACCAGGCGTCAGTTCCACCGGTCAGCCCTGTCCGTCAGTGCTGTCCATCAGGCCTGTCCGTCAGTGCTGCCCGTATCCGTCCAGGAAGTTCCCGATCCGCGTGACCGCGTCCGTCAGGTCCCGGGCGGTCGGCAGGGTGACGACCCGGAAGTGGTCGGGTTCCGGCCAGTTGAAGCCCGTCCCCTGCACGACCATGATCTTCTCGGTGCGCAGCAGGTCCAGCACCATCCGCCGGTCGTCCTTGATCTTGTAGACCTTCGGATCGAGGCGCGGGAAGAGATAGAGCGCGCCCTTCGGCTTCACACAGGTCACGCCCGGGATCTGGGTCAGCAGCCGATGCGCCACGTCCCGCTGCTCGCGCAGCCGCCCACCGGGCAGCACGAGGTCGCTGATGGTCTGCCGGCCACTCAGGGCGGCGACGACACCGTGCTGACCGGGCATGTTCGCGCAGAGCCGCATGTTGGCGAGGATCGTCAGCCCCTCGATGTACGAGTCGGCGTGCGCGCGCGGCCCGGAGATCGCCATCCAGCCCACCCGGTACCCGGCCACGCGGTACGCCTTCGACATCCCGTTGAAGGTGAGGGTGAGCAGGTCGGGGGCGACCTTGGCGGTCGGCGTGTGCACGGCTTCGTCGTACAGGATCTTGTCGTAGATCTCGTCCGAGCAGACCAGCAGGTTGTGGCGGCGGGCGATGTCCGTGAGCCCGCGCAGCATCGCCTCGTCGTAGACCGCGCCCGTCGGGTTGTTCGGGTTGATGATCACGATCGCCTTGGTGCGGTCGGTGACCTTCCGCTCCACGTCGGCGAGATCGGGCATCCAGTCGGACTGCTCGTCACAGCGGTAGTGGACGGCGGTGCCGCCGGAGAGGGAGACGGCGGCGGTCCACAGGGGGTAGTCCGGCGCGGGTACGAGGACCTCGTCGCCGTCGTCCAGCAGGCCCTGCATCGCCATCACGATCAGCTCGGACACGCCGTTGCCGATGAAGACGTGCTCGACGTCTGTCTCTATGCCGAGGGTCTGGTTGTGCATGACCACGGCCCGGCGTGCCGCGAGCAGCCCCTTCGCGTCCCCGTAGCCGTGCGCCGACGAGACGTTGCGGAGGATGTCCTCCAGGATCTCCGGCGGGCACTCGAAGCCGAACGCCGCGGGGTTTCCGGTGTTCAGCTTGAGGATGCGGTGGCCTGCCGCTTCCAGCCGCATGGCCTCCTCAAGGACCGGGCCCCGGATCTCGTAACAGACGTTGGCGAGCTTGGTCGACTGGATCACCTGCATGTTCGTGAGCTTACGGGCGGGTAGCGGTTGTCGCGCCGCGTTTCCGCCACGTGAGACGTCCGTCTGGGGGTGGGGACGTGGGTGGGTGCGGGTCGGTGGGGGCTGGTCGCGCAGTTCCCCGCGCCCCTAGGGGGGTGTCGGCGGGGGTTGCGATGTGCGTGCGGGGTGGTGGGGGTGGGCCGCGGGGGGGGGCCCCCCCCCCCCAAAACCCAAAACCCCCCCCCCCGGGGGGCCCGCGCAGTAGCCGGGCCCCCCCACCCCCCCCCACAACAA